>JANQOW010000160.1 GCA_028285595.1 Hyphomicrobiales bacterium | reverse complement strand
CAAGGCGCGACCCGCGCCTCGTCAGCAGACGCGAAAACCCGGTCAAGCGATTCCATATGACAAAGAACTGCTCTAGGCCTCCGCTTCTTTCCGGGATTGCACCGACGGGACCATCAGCATCCCATGTTTGCGGGCCATGACACTCTCTCACCGCAAGGTGTGGCGCCCACACAAAGGGGCCGCTTGAACAGAAAGCTCGATCACATGCAAGACGCCTATATTGTAGATTATGTGAGGACGCCAATCGGCCGATTTGGCGGGTCTTTGTCTGCCGTGCGCACCGACGATCTGGGCGCCATTCCCCTCAAGGCGCTGCAGGAGCGCAACCCGGATGTGAACTGGGAAAAGGTGGATGACGTGATCTATGGCTGCACCAACCAGGCCGGCGAGGACAACCGCAATGTGGCGCGCATGGCAGCGTTGCTGTCGGGGCTGCCGGTGGATGTGCCCGGGGCCACCATCAACAGGTTGTGCGGATCAGGTATGGATGCTGTGGCCAGCGCCGCCCGGGTGATCCGGCTCGGCGAGGCCGACCTGATGATCGCCGGTGGCGTGGAGAGCATGTCGCGGGCGCCCTTCGTTATGCCCAAGGCCCACAGTGCGTTTTCGCGCAACGCTGAGATCTATGACACCACCATTGGTACCCGGTTCCCCAATCCGCAAATGGCCGCGCAATACGGTGTAGAACCGATGCCGGAAACCGCGGAGAACGTGGCGGAGGATTTCCAAATCTCCCGCGAGGACCAGGATCATTTTGCCGTGCGCTCCCAACAGAAAGCCGGCAAGGCCATGGCCAATGGTCGTTTGGCCTCGGAGATTGTGCCCGTAACTATCCCCCAGCGAAAGGGCGACCCCATCGTGGTGGAGGCTGATGAACATCCTCGCCCGGATACCACCTATGAAAAAGTGGCCAAGCTGCCAACGCCGTTCAGACAGAACGGAACCGTGACCGCCGGCAATGCCTCAGGCGTGAACGATGGCGCCGCCGCGCTCCTGATTGCGTCGGCCAAGGCGTGTGAGACTTACGGCCTGACGCCGATTGCGCGGGTGGTGAGCTCTGCGGTCGCCGGCGTGCCGCCGCGCGTGATGGGCATCGGCCCTGCGCCCTCCACCCAGAAGCTCTTGGAGCGGCTTGGTCTGAAGATATCCGATGTTGATGTGATTGAGCTGAATGAGGCGTTCGCCGCCCAAGGTTTGGCGGTGTTGCGCCAACTTGGCGTGGCCGATGATGACGAGAACGTCAATCCGAACGGCGGTGCCATTGCACTTGGCCACCCCTTGGGGGCGTCCGGCGCCCGCATCACCGGAACGGCGGCGCTTGAGCTCAAAGCGCGCGGCGCCAAGCGTGCGGTTGCAACCATGTGCATTGGCGTTGGCCAGGGCATCTCCTGCCTCATTGAGGCCGTCTGACCGAAGTGCTCGACGAGATCGTAATTAGGCGGGCGATCCCTAAAGACGCCGCCGAAATCCGACGGCTGACCCGGGCTGCCTATGCACCGTGGGTGGAGCGCGTGGGCCGTGAGCCGTTGCCCATGTCCACCGATTATGACGAAGCGGTGCGCCACGATCTCATCGATCTCGCCTATAAGGATGGGCAGCTTTGCGCTTTGGTCCACATGGTAACTGAACCTGACTGCCTCCTCGTTGAAAACCTGGCGGTTGCACCGGAGCATCAGGGCAAGAGGTTCGGTGTCCGCTTGCTGCGCCATGCTGAAACCCAAGCGCACGCTCTTGGCCTTTCTGAGGTGCGCCTCTACACAAACAGGGCGTTCGGCTCCAACGTTGAGTATTACGAGCACCATGGCTTCTGTGTTGAGCGCGAGGAACCCTACATGGGCGGTCTTACCGTCTACATGCGAAAATCTGTCGGAGAATAGACGTCATGCCGCCTCTCAATGCCATATTGGACCGGTTTGAGCCCTCGGCCATATCCCAAATCTTCAGTCTTGCGGTGAAGCTCAAAGAGGAGGGGCGCACGATTGCCGACTTCTCAACCGGAGAGCCGGACTTCGACACGCCGGACCACATCAAGCGAGCCGCCCAGCAGGCCATTGACGACGGGGACACCAAATACACGGCACTGGAAGGCACACGCGCGATGCGGGAAGCGGTGGCGGCGAAGTTCAAACGGGACAATGGGCTGACCTACGATCCCGATCAAATCTTCGTCCACAGCGGTGCCAAACCGTTATTGGCCGATGTTTTCCGCACCATGCTGAACCCCGGCGATGAGGTGATCGTGCCCACGCCGTGCTGGCCGTCCCATCCAGGGGCCGTCTTGGCTGCTGGCGGAACCCCGGTCTTCGTGCCGGCCGGCGTTGCGACAGGATACCGGATCTCCGCGGTGCAACTGGCAGAGGCGATCACGCCACGCACGCGCTGCCTGGTGTTGTGTTCACCGTCAAACCCGACCGGCGCTGCGTACATGGCGGATGATCTTGAGGCCTTCGCGGAGGTCCTCCTGAACCATCCGGACATCTGGGTGGTCAGCGACGATCTCTATGAGCACATCGTGTTCGACGAGTTTCCATTTTCCACAATTGCCTCCGTCGCGCCGCCGCTGTTCGAACGCACCATAACCGTCAACGGGGTCTCAAAGGCTTACGCGATGACGGGGTGGCGTATTGGCTATGCCGGCCTGCCCAAGCCGTTCATGGAAGGGATGTTGAAACTCTGCTCACACGCCACCGGCAACCCCAGCTCCATGGGGCAAGCAGCGGCCATCGCTGCCCTGGAGGGACCGCAAGACTTCCTGCAAGCCCGCGCGCAGACCTATGAGTTCCGGCGCGACAGGGCGTTGACCGTGTTGAACCAGGTGGAGGGACTGACCTGTTCCATGCCTGAAGGCGCGTTCTATCTATTTCCCGATTGCAGCTCGCTCTTTGGCCGCAGAACGCCCGAAGGAGAGCACGTTACGAACTCCGTTGAGTTCTGCCGTTATCTTCTGGAGCACTGGGATGTTGCCACCGTTCCCGGGTCCGCCTTTCAAGCAGAGGGCTGTTTCAGGATCTCTATTGCGGTTGCAGACAGTGAGATCGATCGCGGATGCGATCTCATTCGGCAAGCTTGTGCGGCCCTGGCTTGAAGCACCTGCGTTACTCGTTCTATGCTGTAGAAGCACCGAATCACGCACGCATCCCGTCGTGATCGGATGCCCAAGGAGCTCCTTATGACCTTTAGATCGCCATTTGATTTCAACGACATGATGAGAATGTTCGACCCGGACAGCGTTGCCAAAATGTTTGATCCCAGAAACATGATGGCCGCGTTTGAACCCCAGAAGCCGAAAGGTCTGGATTTTGCCGGCATCATGGAAAGCAACCGGCGGAATTTCGAGGCGGTGCAAGCTGCCAACAAGGCGGCCGCGGCGGCAAACAAAGATTTCTACGAAAAGCAAGTTGCCGTGTTCAACGAGTTGATGAAGGGAGCTGCCGAGCAGATCAAAACTCTGGGCTCGGCCCCGCCGGAGGAGATTGCGCAAAAGCAGGCGGAGATCTATGGCGCGGCGGTCGAGAAGTCGCTCGCCATCATGACCGAGCTTGCCGACACGACCCGGCGGGCGAATGAAGAAGCCTTCTCTTCGATCCAAGACCGCGTGGAACGGGCCATAAAGGATCTGGGCCGGATCTGAAGGCGTGACGGTGGCCCCAGTGAGGCTTTCCGTGGTTGGGGCCGGGCTGGTGGGGCAACGCCATGTTGACGCCATCGCAAGATCGCAAGACGCCGCGGTCGCGGCCATCGTTGATCCATCTGAGGCGGCCCGACAGTTTGCCGAAGAGGGCGGGTATCCCTGGTATGCAGAGCTTAGCGATATGCTTGCCGCGGAGCGCCCTAATGGTGCCATCATCGCAACGCCCAACGCATTGCATTTGCCCCAAGGTCTGGACCTCTTGCGGGCTCGCATTCCGGTGTTGATCGAAAAGCCGCTGGCCGATGATGCGACCTCCGCGGGGGAACTCGTGGCCGAGGCCGAAGCCGGCGAGGTGCCTCTTCTGGTGGGTCATCATCGCCGTCACAATCCCATTATTCAGGCAGCGAAGGAAAAGATCTCCAGCGGCGCGCTCGGTGAGATCGTGGCGGTCAACGGACTGTGTTGGCTTTACAAGCCCGACGACTATTTCGACACAAAGTGGCGCACGCAAAAGGGCGCCGGTCCTGTGTTCATCAACCTGATCCATGATGTCGATCTCATGCGCCATCTGGTGGGAGAAATCACAGCCGTGGAAGCCTTCCAGGCCAGTGCGGTTCGCGGCCATGAGGTTGAAGACACAAGCGCGATCATCCTGCGCTTCGCCGGCGGGGCTTTGGGGACCTTGAGTGTGTCTGACACGATTGTTGCGCCCTGGAGTTGGGAGCTGACTGCAGCGGAGAATCCGGCCTATCCTGAAACTCAGCAAAACTGCTACTTCATCGGCGGCACACATGGGTCTTTGGAGCTGCCGGGGCTGAGAAGCTGGGCTCAAGACGGCGTGCGCAGTTGGTGGGAACCCATCGGGCAGAGCCGCGCAGACATTTCGAAGGCCGATCCTTTGGACGCTCAGATAAGCCACTTTTGTCAGGTCATTCGGGGCAAGGCCACGCCGCTGGTGTCAGGAACCGATGGACTGAGATCGTTGCAGGTAATTGCAGCAATCAAGCAATCTGCAGATGACGGGGTACCGGTTGAAGTGACACCCGGCGCAGCAGCTTGATCTTTCATTTGGACTTATGGCGGACCATATCTTTCCCATGAGCCATGACATCACCATTCATCTCGGTGTTCCTGAAGAACACGTTGCCGCGGCGACCGCTCTTTACTGCGAAGCATTCCGCGAGAAGCTGGCCCCGTTCCTGGGCGATCAAGAGCGGGCGGCCCGGTTCCTTGCCACCAGCCTTGCGCCAGACCGGGCCTTCCTTGCCCTAGACGGAAATCAGGTGGTGGGCCTTGCCGGATTCAAAGTGGACGGCAAAGGGCTCTATGAGCCGGAGTTTGGCCGTTTCTTTGCCGAGTATGGCCTTTCGGGCCTCATGCGGATTGCCGGTTTGCTCCTGCTTGAGCGCGCCGAAAGCCCTGACGTGTTGCTTATGGACGGCATTGCGGTCAGCCCATCGGTGCGCGGGCGCGGGATTGGCACGCGCCTGTTGCGGGCGATAGAGGCGCATGCCCGTGATCTCGGCAAGACGAGCATCCGGCTGGATGTTGTGGACACCAACCCCGGCGCCAAGCGCCTTTATGAGCGCTTCGGGTTTGAGGCCCGCCGGACCACGGGGACGGGTCTGCTCGGGCGCCTGTTCTCGTTCAAGGCCTCAACCGACATGCGCAAAAGCCTTGCCTGAGTGCCTTAGCCGAAGGCCTCTAACGCCAAATCCTTTGCGGTGACATAGTCCGTTTTGCCGGTGCCCAGTAATGGTACTTGCTCAACACTGAGCACCTGACGGGGGACCCAGAGTTCGGCCATGCCGGCCTGTTTGCCCATGGCTTGCAGGTCTTTGCGGTCCAGCTCAGGCCGGTCGGTCAAGAGCACGAGAGCTTCGCCCTTCTTGGCATCGGGGATGGAGACAACCGCATGCGCATTGTCCGGCCAAGCCTTGGCAATCTCCGTTTCAACGGCCGTGAGTGAGACCATTTCGCCGGCAATCTTCGCAAACCTCTTGGCCCGGCCAAGAATGCGCACGAACCCGTCCTCATCGATGGACACAATATCGCCTGTGTCGTACCAGCCGTCGGGGGCGGGCTCCAACACACCGGGATTTTCCACCCGCAAATAACCGGTCATGACGTTGGGGCCTGAAACAATCAGCTTGCCGCCTTCATCAATGCCCTCGATCGCCTCCAGGCGATGTTTGATCGCCGGAAGCAGGCGGCCCACCGTGCCGGCCTTATGGTGCATGGGTGTGTTGACGGCCAATACGGGCGCGGTTTCCGTTGCCCCATAGCCCTCCAGGATGCGCAGGCCGAAGCGCTCCATCCAGACCTTGCGGGTCTCGTCTTTCACTTTCTCAGCTCCCGCCACCACATAGCGCATGGAGTAGAAGTCATATGGGTTGGCAGAGCGCGCATAGCCGGCAAGGAACGTGTCCGTTCCGAACATCACGGTGGCATTGGTGTCGTAGATGAGCTCCGGGACCACCTTGTAGTGCAGCGGCGAAGGATAAAGGAAGATCTTCACCCCGGCCATAAGCGGAAGAATCAGGCCGCCGGTGAGGCCGAACGCGTGGAATACGGGCAAGGCGTTGAACACCGTATCATTTGGAGAAAAATCGATGCGCGCGGAAATCTGGTGACGGTTGGCATTGATATTGTCATGGCTGAGCACGACCCCCTTGGGCACGCCTTCTGAGCCTGACGTGAAGAGGACAACGGCCGCGTCGGTGGGCTTTGCCCCTTTCGCCGTTCGTGAATATGCAAAGCGTGCGACCTTTGCCTTCAAGAGGCCGGCCAGTTTGGCGCCGATGCCAACCTCATCGCGCACATCCTCCAGGTAGATCACTTTGACCTGAGCCGACAGGGCCTCAAGGTCCTCCTCAAGGTTGCCCGCTTCGATGAACACCCGAGAGGTGATCACGGTCTTGATCTGGGCGGCTGTACAGGCTGCGAGCATGTTCTTTGAGCCGGCAGAAAAGTTCAGCATCGCTGGAACGCGGCCGTAAGCATGCAGGCCAAAGAGCGCCGCCACGGCACCGGCCGCATTGGGCAGCAACAGTGCCACATGGCTTTCACCGGGCGTGGCCAGGGCAAGCTTCTTGCCCAGCACGAAGCTGCCCGTGACGAGCCGGTCGTAGGTCATGGGCTCAAACTTGATGTCTTCAAGCACGTGCGTCTTACCGCCGTGAATTGAGCGCGCATCCAACAGCGCGGAGAACAGAGTTTGCTTCGTGTTGGAGGTTTCAAACATCATGGCCGACATGATGTCGTAAAGCTGTGAACTCAACCGGGCCCTGAGGGCCGCGCCGCGCACACCCTCCGGTGCCGTCACATTGACGGGTTCCAGGACGGTGATTGTGATTTTCGGGAACCAGCGCAGTCGCACGATGCCTTTTAACCGGGAGAATGTGGAGAACTCCGCACCGGAAATCCTGATTGGCAGCAGCGGGGCGTCAGCCATGTTGGCGACCGTTGCCGGGCCGTCATAGACCTTCATGAGCGCTCCGGTCACCGTAATTCGGCCCTCAGGAAAGATCATGCACTTGCGCCCCTCTTGAACCTCACGCACCAGCGTTTTCATGGCCATGGGGTTGCGCGGATCAATCGGCAGGAGATTGAGCAGGGAGAGGAAGGGCTTTACGAACGGGCGCTCAGCCTGCTGCGTGTTGATGGCAAAGCTTGGGGTGTCGGGAAGGAAGGCGGCAAGCAGGGGGCCATCCAGAAAGGAGGTATGGTTGGCAACGATCACCGCTCTGTCGCCGGCCGCGGTGTAGTTCTCCCAACCCTGCACCTCCACCCGATAAATCAAGCGGAAAAAGAAGCGGGCGATGATCTTCAGCACGTCGCGTGGCAGCAGCTTGCAGATATAAAGCGAGACAAAGAAGTTCGCGATCGCCACGATCAGCAAGATCGCCGGAATTGACCAGCCATTTCCAAGGAGAACGGCAGCAATCAGAGCGGAGGAGGCCATGAAAGCGGCATTGACCACGTTGTTGGCGGCAATGTTGCGCGACACTTCCTGGGGCTCGGACAGATGCTGCATCAGGGCATAGAGCGGCACGGAAAACAGCCCGCCGCACACCGCCAGCACAAACAGATCCACAATCACGCGCCAATTGCTGAGGTCGGAGAGAAAGGCGCCGATGCCTGTGAGGGCGACTGTACTGTCCACCTTGTCAAATCCGGCCGAAAGCGCAAAGTCTATGCCGAAGACGGAGATACCGAGCCCGGCAATCGGCACATAACGGGCCGCGATTTCGCCGCGCAGCAGACGGTTGTTCAAGAGCGCGCCCGCGGCCACACCGACGGTGAACACCGCAATGAAGAGGTTCGCTACGGTTTCATCTGCGCCCAGATAGTCTTTGGTGAAGGCCGGCAGCTGGGTCAGAAAGACCGCCCCGATAAGCCAAAACCAGGAAAGGCCGAGGATGCACAGAAACAGATTGCGGTTCTCAGCCGAACTTTGAATCATCTCCGCGGTGGCGGTGAAGATGTTGCGGTTGATCACCAGATCCGGCGCCGGGGCAGGGGCCTCCGGTATGCCACGGCTGGCGAGCCACCCGGCCACAGCCAGTCCAATCACCGATATCGAGACCACAACCGATCCTGAATCGGTGGTGATCAGCAGGCCGCCGAACAGCGTTCCGAGCAGGATCGCTATCAAAGTGCCACTTTCAATCAGCGCATTGCCGGCCACCAACTCGCTGCCGTCCAGGTGCTGAGGCAGAATTCCGTACTTAATGGGCCCGAAGAAGGTGGATTGGGTGCCCATGAGAAACAGCACGGCCAACAGGAACGTAGGGCTTTGCAGCACAAAGCCGATGGCCGCCAGGGCCATGATGGCGATTTCAATGAGCTTGATCCGGCGCGCCAGCATGGCCTTGTCAAAGCGGTCTGCAATCTGACCGGCCAGCGCGGAGAACAGGAAAAACGGCAGAATGAACAGGCCTGCGGCGAGGTTGATCCAAACCGCAGCCTTAAGGCCCTGTTGTTCGGCCAGCACGAAGGTGATCAGAATGACCATGGCCTGCTTGAACGCGTTGTCGTTGAACGCGCCCAGCGCCTGGGTGACAAACAACGGACCAAACCGCTTCTGGCCGAAAAGCGAAAACTGATTATGTGTTGCCATGATCACATCTCCTGAGCGTGTGAGATAGATTTATATGAACATAGTTCATAAAGCAATCAACAATGCGCGCTAGAGTTAAAGATCACTATACATTCACAGACTGATTAAGATTTGTGCACGTGTGTGCTTTGCAGAAAAACTGAGTCTGGTAAAGCAAGGCACAAGGGGCGGTTTGGCCCGCGATGGGGCCTGTTTTTAGAAGTTGAAGCCGGCTTTCTTGAGCCTACGTCTCATTTCAGCGCGTTTTTTGCTCGTTTCTTTTTTCACGCGTTGCACCCATGCCGCCACGGGATCGTGTCGCTTTGTGCGTGTTGCTTTCTTACGGCTATGGCGTTTCTTGTTGCGAACCTTGGCGCGCTTGTAGCTGCGCTTCTTCTTGCGCAGCTTGGCTCTCTTCTTCTTCAACGTCTTCGGCTTGGCGGCCGGCGGGGCAGGGGCAACTTCACTGGGCAGAGCGGCTTCTGCTTCTTCGTCCAAGTCCCATTTGGGCTCAGGCTCAGAAGGTTCGATCTGGTAGGTGGTTATCTTTTCCACAGCGGCGAACCGGCAGGAGAACCCGTTTTCCCCTTCCATCGTGACCCCAAGCAGGCGATCGCCATACTCCGCCGCGCAAAACTTCTCAGCGCTTTGTTGGGTCGCAGTCTTATCTTGAGCTGTGGCAGGTCCGATCAAAAAGGACCAAAGGACGGCCGCCGCCGCCCACAAAAAACATGCACGCATTTCAACGCAACTCCGCCGCACTTTTACGCGAGAAACTGTACACCACACCCGAAGGGCAACACAATGATAGCGCCACTAAAAGGTTTACTTATAACCAGCTTTTGAGAGGCACTGTGTGCTTAATGGCACAGGATAACCGGAGGAACGGCGCCCGTCAGCGCTTCTCGCTCATGGCTTCCAGCATCTGGTCGGCCTGGCGGGTTGCAGCTTCGAACTGGTCCTCGTAATTCTCCATGTTCTTGCGGGGCACCTGGTAGTAGGAGGTGAACTTCAGCGCCCGCACAAACACGGCATTGAGCATGCGTCCCCAGAAGCGCATGGGACGGTCAAAGTCGAACAACAAGATGACGCGCTCCTCGTCCGTGTCGTTCCAAACCTCATGTTCATAGGTGTCGTCGAAGACGAAGACCTCGCCCTCGCGCCAGACGCAGATTTCCGTGTCTACGCGCAAGCGGCAGCTTTCGGCGTCTTTTGGGATCAGCAACCCGAGATGGGCGCGCAATATGCTCTTCGTGACGCCACGATGTGCGGCCACGTGGTAGCGCGGCGCCATAATGGAGAACCATGCGGTTTGCAGGTTCGGCACCTGTTCCAGAAGGCGGGTGGTCACAGGGGCTTGCGCACAGTTCTTCTCCATCTTCGTGCCAAAGCCATAAAGAATGAAGGTCCGCCAATTCTTGTCTTTTGCGATCCGCGTTTGGTCCGGGGAGACGTCCTCAAACCCGGGCACCAGTTCGCGGTGCTTCAGGATCTCCTTCACCTCGTCCCGGATTTCTTCCCAATGCTCGCTGAACGGCTCGAGCGCGGGAAACTGCGTGTGATCGATCACCGGATCATTGCTCACCAGAGATTGGCTCGCCAGAAAATCGCGCAAGCGCCGGATAAGACGCTTACCGTTGCGCTTAACCCATTTTTTCCGCGCCTGCTTAAGGCGTTCGAAAAGCCCGGCAGGTTGAACTTCAGATGCGGCGCTCACAGGATCGTTCCGTTTCAGTTTCAAGGGCGCGGTCTCGGCATCGGCCGACATTGCGCTAAACTATAGCTGCACTGGTGCTTCAAGAGAAGCATCTCACATACACTTAGCGCACAGGCCGCCGCAAGCAGTTTGATGATGATCAAACCGCTTGCGTCCATTTGCCGTTGCCTCAGCAGGCTACTCTTCGATCACGACAGCATAGTCAGCCGCAGGCCCAGGCGACTTCATCAAACCGCGCTCGGCCAGGAACTTTGCAAAGCGGTTGTAGCGGGTCACATCAAGCGCGCGGGGCCGTTTGGCAAAGCGGCGCAGCGTATCTGCCCAAGCCCGCTTGTTAAGCTCGTCGTTGAGGTCCGGGTAGGCCTTTATGAACAGCTCCCAGCTCTCCTTGGGATGGTTCATCAGGTAAACCGTGGCTTGCTCCAGGGCATCCAGAAACTTGGGCAGCCGCGGGTCATCCAGCTTTTCGGAGTTGGCGATGACGATCAGTTCGTCATATGCGGGAACGCCATGTTCTTCCGGATAGAACGCCCGTCCGGGCTTGTTCACAATGTCCATCTGGTTCAGCTCAAAATTCCGGAACGCGCCGATCACGCCGGCCACCTGGCCGCTGATGATGGAGGGCGAGAGCGAGAAGTTGACGTTGATCAGTTCCACATCTTTCAGTGACAACCCAACCCCTTCCAGCATGATCCCCAAAATGGCGTCCTCAAAGCCGCCAACGGAGAAGCCAACCTTCTGCCCCTTGAGATCTTTGAGGGATTTGATGGGGCCATCGTCCAGCACCACAAGCGTGTTGAGGGGTGTTGCCACCAAGGTTGCGATGCGGCGCAGAGGCAGACCTTCGGCCACCTGGAGGTGGAGCTGAGGTTGATAGGAGACGGCGAGGTCAAACTTGCCCGCGGCAACCAGCTTGGGCGGATCGTTCGGGTCGGCCGGTGCCACCAGGTCCACATCGAGCCCGACCTTTTCGAAATAGCCTTTGTCTCTGGCCACAACCAAGGTCGCGTGGTCGGGATTGACGAACCAGTCAAGCGCAAGCTTGAGCTTTTCAGCCGCCGTGGCTGGGGCGGCAACCAAAAGGCTGGCCAAGAGGCCGGCTGCCAGCGTCTTTGCATATGTCATCATTTTCGTCAGTTACCTTTCTTCGGTCCAGAACAAGAGTTTTCGGGTGGTAAAGTTCACCAGGCCATAGAGGCAGAGGGTGAACACAAGCAAACAGAACAGGGCGGCGAACACGGTGGGAATTTGCATGCGGGCGTTCGCGTGGAGCATGAGGTAACCGAGCCCGCCGCTGGCGCCGACCCATTCGCCAACGATGGCACCAATGGGCGCTGTGGCCGCCGCAATGCGTGCCCCCACCCCGATGGTCCCCAGACTGGAGGGCAACTGAACCAGCCAGAAAAAGGGCCACGGCTTGGCGCCCATCAGCTTGGCTTGCTCCGGCCAGTACGGGCCGATTCTGCGAAGACCCTCCACCACGGCAACCGTGACCGGGAAAAACACGATCAACACGGCCATGGTGACTTTGGAGGCAAGGCCATAGCCCAGCCAGATCACCAAGAGCGGCGCGATGGCGAACACCGGGATTGCCTGGCTCGCCAAAAGCAATGGCCAGATCCAGCGCTCAGCGCGGGCGGACTGCCAAATGAGGACGCCCGTTGCAAAGCCGGCCGCAAGACCAATGAGCAACGCCAGAACGATCTCAATGGCGGTGATGGTTGCGTGTTTCAGGAACAGAGCAGGGGAGGAGACAAGCGTTTCAAACACCGCACCCGGGCCGGGCAGAATAAAGGGAGGCATCTGGAAGACGCTCACCAGGCCTTGCCAAAACAGGCAGAGGCCCGCGAAGGTTATCAGGGCGCGCACGATCATGAGCCTTGCAGCGTCTCAAAGAGCTGTTCAGCCCGTTCTGACGGGGAAGGCCCGGCGCCGTTGAAGGGGAGGATCTCGGCCGGGCCTGAGCCCTCAGGTTGCGACAGCACGTAGATGGCGTCGCCCAGACGCACAGCCTCCAGCGGATCGTGGGTCACCATCACTACTGTCTTGCCGTCGAAATGCTGCTTCACCAAGTCCTGCATATTGCGGCGGCTGATGGCATCCAACGCGGCAAACGGCTCATCCAGCAGGTTCAGGTCCGCCCGTTCCAACAGCGTACGCGCAAGCGCCGTGCGCTGGGCCATGCCGCCGGATATCTGACTTGGATATTTGCGCGCATCCCGCGTCAGATTGAGCTTATCGAGGGTATCGCGCACCCCTTCGCGGTCTTCCGGCTCGCCCCGCAAGCGGTTGCCGATGCCTGCATTTCGCTCAACGGTGAGCCAAGGCAACAGCCTGACATCTTGGGTCATGTAGGCCCGCTTGAACGCGCCCGGCAATCCTTCAAGGGTAAACGTGCCGGGCACCGGCTCCAATCCCGCCAGCATGCGCAGCACCGTGCTCTTTCCGCTTCCGCTGGCGCCCACCAACACCGTGGTCTTGCCGCCGGTGATCGTCAGAACCGACGGCGCGAACAGATCGGCCGGATAGCCGCTGCCTGACGCGGTGACGGTAAGCGTAATGCTGTGCCGATGGTCGATAGCCATCTGCCGGTTCGCTCCCTACGCTGGTTCTAACCAGATCAGGTTCTACGGGTGTATCTCAGCCTTTCGGCACCCCGGGGGACGCGGCATAAACCGGCAGATTTGCCTTCAAGTCAAGGATTTTCGGACCGCAAGGCGCCGCGCAGGCCCATATCCCAGAAGCCCACCTCAAGGCGTGTTGCCGTTTCAAAGCGCCCGCACAGGGTGCGCCAGCGTGGGCTGTTCTGAGGGTCAGCGCCCAGCCGGTGCGCCACCGCACCCTCCAGCATGGCGCCCACGGAACGACAGACATCCTGATAGTCATCGCCCGCGTAGGTGTCGATCCAGTCCTGGTAGGGCGTTCCGGCCGCAGCACTTTCTTTAAGCTGCGCGCCGATTTCTCCATAGCCGAACACACACGGTGCGAGCGCGGCGAGGAGGTCCAGAAAGTCCCCGGACAGGCCCGCATCCATCACGTAGCGGGTGTAGGCCAGGTTCTCAAAATCTTCCTGGGCGTTGAACAATTGCTCTTCATCAATACTCGCCTCGGCACAGATCTTCACATGCAGTTGCATCTCGTGATTGACCAGCGCATCGACGGTGCCGGCGGCCGTCTTCATTTCCTCTTGGCTTTCAGATTTCACCACCGCAAGAGCCCAAGCCCGGCTGAAGTGGATCAGGAAGACATAATCCTGCACCAGATAATGCAAGAATGCTGCGCGATCCAAAGAGCCATCACCCAACCGATTTACGAACTCATGACGGGTATAGGCGTGCCACTCCTTAGAGGCCGCCGCGCGCCAGCCCGCGAAGGTTGGGGAACCATAATCGCTTGAGGTCATGCGCCCTTAATCTCCATTACCATTGTGCTCCCGTGCGCGTGCCGCACCAGGGCCGAGTTAATACCGCCCACGTCCTGAAAGAACATGACATGAGCAAGGTGAGGGGGCTATGTAGCAGGTGTAGTGCTCCTGTCCACTCCGACCCTCAAGACGATACTCAGTGACCGACCAGCTCAAACTGTCAGAGAAACCCATTATCGGGGCCTATCTCGCTGTGATGGTGGTTTTGGAGCTTGTGGAGATTTATGCGAGGCTGGAGACGCTCGCCAGTTTCATCCGGATCATGGTTCTGGGGCTGCCAGTGTTGGCGCTGCCCCAGCTTAAGCTGCGCGAGTACTACCTGTTGGGGGTGTCCTTCGTTCTCGCTGTCTTCGTTTGGCGCGCCGACGGCGACACCTGGCAAACCCTTCTGACAGGTCTGGACCGATCGGCATACCTTGCCAGCTTCATGATGCTGATGGCGCTCCTGCGCGAGGGGGCCATCACCTCTCCGTCGGTGCAGGTGCTTGGCACCTATCTGACGCTGCAGCCGCCCAAGCGCCGATTCCTGGCCTTGTTCTCCGGCAGTCATTTTTTCTCCGTGCTCATTAATCTTGGCGCAGTCAGCTTGCTAACGCCGTTTATTCAACGCGGCGTCAGAGGCGATGCGCCGCTTGATGCACCGCTTGATGAAGTGCAACAGATCCGCGAGCGGCGCCAGTTGGCAGCCGTGCATCGTGGGTTTTGCTGGTTCCTTGTCTGGGCGCCGACCGCCGTGACCCAGGCTGTGTTGCCGGGGCTTCTCACCGACATTGATGCGGCAAGGCTCATGGCGCTCGGGTTTTGTATGGCCCTGGTCATGCTCGCGGTTGGCTGGCTGGAAGACACACTCGTCTGGGTCAAGACCGGTCAGCGCCTCAGAGCGAGTGGCCTGGTACAGGTTGCTCAGCCGCCGCCGTTGCCGAAGTCGGCAGCCCTCAGTCTGGCCATCGTGTGCATCGCCCTGATCGGGATCACGTTCGTGGCCAAAGGGCTGGGCGAGGTGACCATCGTCTCTGGCGTCATGTTGGCCGCGCCGTTGGTGGTGATCGTCTGGGTATGGGCCCAGGGCAGTGCGACGGAACACGGTCCCATAGCCCGCTACCGACAGATCGCGCTTGTCAGCATGCCAGGTTTCATGCGCGAGGTGGTGTTCATCGCCTGCGCCGGGTTTATCGGCACCACCGGCGCCTTTCTGGTACCGGCAGATCAGCTTGCCGATTTGGTTCAAGCCTGGGCGATGCCCGGTTGGGTGTTCATGTTGGGCCTATCGGTCCTGGTGCTGATCGCCGGACATGTTGCGCTCAGCCCGATCACCATGGCGGTGTTTCTGGGGTCCGTGGTGGCGCAGATGCCGTCCGTGCCGGTGGATATCACCCTGTGCGCCTTGGCCATTGCCGCGGGCACCGCCATCAGCTCTCTTGGCGCCCCGTTTGCCTCTGCGGTCTTGATGCTTTCCAAAGCATCCGGCCATGCCACAACCACACTCACCTGGTCGTGGAACGGTCTTTATACACTCCTGAGCGTTGTCGCCCTCGGAGCGCTTTACATTGTCTATACCGCGCTGGGCGTTTGAGAATGAGAAGGGGTTAAGTCTCGAAGCGTAAGATCTTGAAGGTGTCTACTTCGTCAATCATCTTCTTGTGGAACTCGACAAGGTCCTTCGCGTTGACCGGGAAGCTGCGGTCGTAGATCTTCTGAATGAGCGCAATCATTTCCCCATCCACCAATTCGGGATGGCGCACAAAGAATGTGTCCATCACCCAGTCGGGAAAGGACCGTGCTTCAACCGGCAAATCCACAAGGATGTGCATGTGCGAATGCCGCGGATCTTGCCGCACGCGCTCCAGCGTTGCGCGGACGTCCTTCTCTTCGCCTTCCAAGGCCTGGATGAAGGTGCCATTTTCATAAAATAAAACGCCGGTCACACCGTCCGAGGTGTTGTGCTTCTGACAGGAGCGCACGATGTCAGCAAGGTTCGCCTCAACCTTGTCTGCGTCGATATTTGACTGACTGGTGTAAAAGATAAGATGCATGCTCTAAGCGACGGCCTTACTCATAGCCAAACGAGATCTGTACACTAACGTTTTAGGGATTTCTAATCCAAGTCAAGGGTTGGTCAAATTAGCGTGGTTGAGGTCATCACGTCGATTTGCCGAAGGTATATACCCAAAAAGGGCAAACTCAACGTGAGGCGAGTTTGATGCTCACCACAATGGCGTCGGGATCATCACCGACGAGGAATGATGCTCCCGCCTCTTCAAGGGCGGTGCGGACAGTATCGATCGTGGACGGGCGGGCGGGCTGGAGCCCTGCTTCCAATCTTACAATGGTGGCCTTGTTCACCCCGGCCAGCTCCGCAAGATCGCGGACAGAAAGACCGAGCCCGCTCCGTGCCATGCGAATGTGGCGCGGGTCGATGAATTTGCTGTCTGCGAAAGCGCTGCTTGGCATCCCTCTGTCGGGTCCGTCCTGAGGCGGCAATGTGAAGCGGGCTGTTGACCCCGTGAACCAAAAAGCGTACATGGTACGTATTGTGTATTATTATAGTACGCGCGCGGGGATGAAATTTCAATCGAAACCGTAAATCCTACAGCGCTGAGGGGCGAGCCCGCCGAGCGTACGCACACAACGCGACAAAAGACACAAGAGGGACGTACATTGACCGCAGCCAAGGGGAACACTTCAACTGAATTGCGTGAACTGGTCCGCTCAATTGAGATGATGCAGGCGCAGGCGACCAAGAACGAGTACACGTTCCTGGCCTATCTGCTTGAGATGGCTCGCATGGAGGCGGTCAATCTCCTCCATGCGAAAAAGAAGTAAAGCCGTCTGCTAGCCTTCGATCTTCACATACTCAAAGTCGCCCGGCTTGTTGTCGATGCCCACCTTGGGCGGTGCGATCCAATTGGCGAACTTGCCCGGCTCCCAGCAGGGTTTCATCAGTGAGGCGATGTAATCGCCATCGGCTTTCGAAGGCAGGAAATCGTCTTTCGAGCTATCCCAGGCTCCATTTTTCAGGAGCTTGCCGCATGGGGTGATGTTGGCGGAGGAGAACTCTCCGATCTGCCGATGAAAGCCCACATGGGGCAGGGTGATCTGGAAATCGATACCCTCCTTGCGGATTGTGTTGTTCCACAAGGTGATGCCCTTATCGCAGTCTTTGACGTAATCGTCGCGAAGACGCGCATTCAGAGCTGACAAGGCCGGCTCATCGACCAGTTTGATCTCGCTGTCGATCAGGCGCATGACCGGGTAGGTGTCGCTCAAAAGCTTGTGGTCATCTTCAAGGCGGTTCTCTTTATACCGCCCCTTCACGCCGGCGTTGAACGCGTTTGCCGCGTTTGTGGAGACTTCCGATCCGAACAGGTCAAGCGAAAGCGAAAAGTGCAGATTGCACTTCTTCTGGATCGTCGGCAGATCAATGACGCCGAGATTGCGGATCGCTTCGATGTCGGAGGGGTCTTCGATGCCAGCCTCTTTCATGGCCTGACACGTGCGCTTGATCACCCGTTGCACGCCTGTGGCGCCCACAAACATGTGGTGGGCCTCTTCGGTGAGCATGAAGCGGCAGGTGCGCGACAGCGGATCAAAGCCGGATTGCGCCAACGCTTCGAGCTGCATCTTGCCGTCGCGGTCGGTGAAGGTGGTGAACATGAAGAAGGAGAGCCAATCAGGTGTGGCCTCATTGAAGGCGCCCAACATGCGTGGATGATCCTCATGACCAGACGAGCGCCGAAGCAGTTCCTCGGCTTCCTCGCGTCCGTCGCGCCCAAAATACTTTTGCAGCAGATACACCATCGCCCAGAGGTGACGGCCTTCCTCCACATTCACTTGGAACAGGTTGCGCATGTCGTAGAGCGACGGTGCGGTTTTGCCCAGGTGGCGCTGTTGTTCGACCGATGCGGGCTCCGTATCGCCCTGGATGACGATCAGGCGGCGCAGCATGGCACGATGTTCGCCGGGCACTTCCTGCCAAGCCGGCTCACCGGCTTGCTCGCCGCAGGGAATGGTGCGGCCGTCTTCTTGCGGGGCCAGCAGAATGCCCCAGCGGTATTCCGGCATGCGCACGTAGCCGAACTTCGCCCAGCCGTCCAGGTCCACGCTGACCGCGGTCCTCAGGTAAACAAGTTTCTCCTGGAAGCCGTCTGGTCCCATATCGTTCCACCAGTTGAGGTAACCCGGGTGCCAGCGCTCCAGAGCCTTCAGCACGCGGCGGTCTTCCGACAGACCGATATTGTTTGGAATGGTGGTGGAGTAGTCTACGTTCATTGATGTAGCCATCAGGAAATCCTCTATACGCGGGTGAAATCATAATCAGGCCGCCGGCCTGAGCCATAGCGCTGCAGTGCGCCGTCGGGGCCAACGGCGTTCGGCCGTTGGAAAATCCAATTCTGCCAGGCGGTGAGGCGCCCGAAGATCTTGGTCTCCATGGTTTCCGGGCCGGCAAAGCGCAAATTGGCTTCCATGCCCGTGAGCCCGTCCGGGGAAAAGCTGGCGCGCTCTTCCACAAACAAGCGCACCTCGTCTTCCCAGTCGATATCGTCATAGGCGAAGGTGATCAGCCCCATCTCCTCGGCCGTTTCAGCATCCAACGCTTCGCCGATTGTCTCGCGGGCACCTTCAAGGGCCTCAGGCTCACCCAGAAAACGGGTTTCCAGCCGTGAGATACCGTTGGACATGGGCCGCGCGCCAAAGTTGACCTCGCTAAGGTTCAATGCCGCTTCAGGCCGGTTCTCGCCCTCAAACTGGCCGATGAGCATGTAGGAACGGTCAGCGGCAAACACCAGTTCGGCCAGAGTTCCCGCAAAGCAGCTTCCAGGTTCAATCAACGCCACCAAGGAGCGCGCTGTGAGGTCAAGGCGCTTCAGAACGCGGGTCCAGAAATGGCCGATCTCGCGCATGAGCCAATCGTCTGCGTGTGCGGCAAGGAAGGCGTCATGGGCCAGAACCTGATCCGGATCGCCCTGGGTTTTGATCTGGATGAGCGCGATTTCAGGCTCGTTGCTGCGCAGGTGCAAGATCGCATCGTCGAGCTCGCGCGCAAGGGCAAGACACCAAAACTGATCGCCCAATTCATGCGCCGCCTCAACGCTCTCAGGAGGCGCAGTCTCAGGGCCGGTGACCGACAGCGTGGCGATGCGCTCTTCACGGTCCAGTTCAACGGTCACATGAGAGTAGCGTACGTGATCATCACCCAGTGACCGGGTGAGGGGCGTCAGCGCGATGCCCTGAGCATTCCCGGGCCGGTCCGACTTGCCCGCAAACTCCGCGCAGCGCTGGTTCAGCATGTCGTCAAGCTTGGAATTGGCCACCACGTCATCCACCAACCGCCAGTCAGCGGCCCGCTGGCCTTTTATGCCTTCCTCGATGGTGCAAAACACATCTGCTCTGTCGCGGCGTACCTTGCGTTTGTCGGTCACGCGGGTGAGCCCGCCAGTGCCCGGCAAAACCGCCAGCAGCGGCACTTCCGGCAGCGCGACGGAGGCCGAGCCGTCGTCAACCAGCACAATGTGATCGGCCGCAAGAGCAAGCTCGTAGCCGCCGCCGGCAGCGGTGCCATTGATCACGCAGATATAATGCTGGCCCGACTGCGCGCCCGCCACTTCCATTGAGTTCCGGGTCTCGTTGGTGAATTTGCAGAAGTTCACCTTGTGGGCATGGCTGGAGCCGGCCAGCATGCGGATATTGGCGCCGGCGCAGAACACTCTGTCTTTGGCGGAGCGGAGCAGAACGACCTTTACCTCAGGATGTTCAAAGCGCAGCCGCTGGACGGCATCGTTCAGTTCAATGTCCACGCCAAGATCGTAGGAGTTGAGCTTCAGCTCATATCCCTCCACCAGACCGCCATCCTCGGCCACGTCCATCCACAAGGTCGCGGTGTCTCCGTCAATTTCAATCTTCCAATGGCGATAACGCGACGGGTCCGTCTGAAAATCGATAATCATTCCGTTTCGTTCCCTCAAAATCGGAAATATAATTCTTGTTTTTCGTCTTAGGCGAAGGTATAGGAATTATAATGTCAATGCAAGTCGTACATGATGCAGAACAGCAGTTGACCGCCCGCGTGGGGTCTGCGGTGCGTGCCGCGCGCCGCAAAGCCGGTTTGCCGCGCCACGCCCTGGCGGAAGTGGCCGGCATCTCTGAGCGCTATATCGGGCAGTTGGAAACCGGGCGCGCCAATATCTCGCTCAACGTGCTTCAGAAGATTGCCGGCGCTCTCGGAACTGAGATCGTGGACCTGTTGGAGCATGCTCCCGCTTCGTATGGGCCATTGACCGACTTGTTGTCCGGCTTGAACGAGACCCAGCTCCGCGAGGCCCATGCGGTGCTGACCCGCCACTTCGAAGCCGAGCGCAAGGCCAAGCGCGGCGTGGCTCTGGTGGGGCTGAGGGGTGCAGGGAAAACCTCGCTTGGGCGGGCGCTTGCTGACCGGCTTGGGCTGAACTTCGTCCAGCTCACCCAACTGGTGATGGAACGGGCCGGCATGACCACCCAGGAACTGGTGGAACTGGCCGGTCTGGACGCGTTCCGGCGCCTGGAGCGCGAAGCTCTGATGGCCCTCATTGAAAATGGCGACAAAGTGGTGTTGGAGACCAGCGGGGGACTGGTGGGAGCACCGGAGACCTACAGGCTTGTGCTGGAGCACTTCTACACCGTTTGGATCAAGGCGCGCCCGGAAGAGCACATGCAGCGCGTTGTGGACCAGAACGACCTCAGGCCCATGGCCGGACGGCCCGAAGCCATGAACGATCTCAAGGCCTTATTGGCGGACCGCCAGCAGGCCTACAGCCAGGCTTCAGCACAGCTTGACACCTCCGGCCTTGCAGAAACCGATACGGCAGAGCGCTTGTGCCGCCTCGTCTCCGGTCAGTTCCAGGGCGGCTGACAGCCTGGCCCACAAAAATTTCCGGCTTTGTGCGAAACCTCACAGTGTTAATGGCTGTTAACCTTTAAAAATGCTCCCATCACTTGCTCGGAGTGAACGGACGAACACCGCCCCACGAGGCGAAAACAATAACAGAGGTTACAAGCCGTAGTACCCCCTCCCCACTCCCAACGGCTTGAACAGGTGGCGGTCCTTAAACAAGGGCCGCCATCTTCGTCTAGAGCCGCTCTAGCTTGCGGGAAGCTTTCGCGCAAAAGTTTAAAGAAAGCCCGGCGCCAGCTTTGATCTGTACATGCGCCCGAACAACGTGATTTCACACTCACCTAAATAGTGGATGCTTAGTTTTGGACATTTCAAACCTATCACTGTTCGTGCCTTCTGGTGCCAAGACAGGTTGGCAGCGGAACTCGATCATGAAACTTAACGAACTGCAGGTGGCGTTGGTCAGCCGTAGACGCAATCGTTTGGGCTTTGCGCGTACGGCCGGCGTGTCGGTGCCGTTTTTGGATCATGCGCTGTGTCCCATTAACTTCGACGAGTTTGAACTTAATGACGCTGAGGCTGAGCGCGCGCTCAATGCTTTTCTGCAACTGACCGGCGCAGATCGCCGCCGGCTGAGCGGGCCGGTCTATGACCACTATCAGGCTTCGGTCCGGGCCATGGCCGGGGAGTATGGCGATGAGTGCGAGATGCTGGGGGGACAGCAGCCTCCCGCCACGCCGGAAGATGTCTGGCGCCTGGTGACGGGCAGCGATCTCCTGGTGCGCAAAGAAAACGGCATACTCTATGTGCTGCTGGTGAGCGATTGTGAGTGGGAACTGGATCACGGCTTTTGCATGATCTTCCGTCACGGGAGGGACCTGGTGCGGGTAGGGGATCTGACATGCGATTCTCTCGAAGACGGGTCCCAAGGCGAGACAACGGAGTTTTCTCACCCCTCAGGCAAAGGCATGCCCGCAGTCATCTCATATGAGCGCATGTAGCCCGACTGTTAAGCGGTCAGGCTGCCTGTAAATCCGGAGACTTTCGCGAGCACGTTCTCTGGCTTGTCGCGCTGCGGAGAATGTCCGCAATCCTCCAGGATGAGGGTTTCCACGGGCCCGCCCGCTTGTGCTTCTGCGGCGCGGATGTGATCGAGACTGCCATATTCATCGCCCTTGCCCTGGATCAGGAGCATAGGCACAGATATGGCCGGAAGGAACTCTTCCACGTTCCACTCCAGAAAGGCCGGGTTCAGCCAGGCTCCGCTCCAGCCATAGAAGGCGCAATCGGTGTTTGCGCCGTGATATTTCTCCAAACCCTGCCGCAGGCCCCCATCTTCAAAGGCCTGGGTGGCCCGTGTGATGGCCGCCACGTTCATGGGCTCGTTGAAGAAATGAGGCGCCATCAGCACCACGCCCTTCAGGCGCTCGTCGGCGCGTGAGCCTGCATAGATGGCAGCGATCGTGCCTCCATCGCTGTGGCCAAAGAGAAATCCGCTGCGAAATCCCATCGCGTCCAGAACTTCGGGCAAAACGTCTTGCGCCTCTTCGTGCATGTAGGTCACGGGTCTGGGCAAAGTGACGGGCGATGAGCGTCCATAGCCGAAGCGCGAATAGACGAATACGGTGAGACCGGTGGCACGGGCGAGGCGGGCCGGAAAGTCCTTCCAAAGGGCAACACAGCCTAAGCCTTCGTGCAGCAACACAATCGTGGGCGCTTCGGCCGGGCTGGCGCCAAAGCGCTGAAACTCGACCTGCCCGCTGCTCAGCTCCAAAAAGCCTGCATCATCGGCCATCATTCGCGCAGCTTGAACCTTTGAATTTTGCCTGTGGCCGTCTTGGGCAAATCATCCACAAAGTCGATCCAGCGCGGATACTTCCACGCGCCCACTTCCTGCTTCACGTGTTCCTTGAGCGTTTCAAACAGATCGCCGGTTTCCTGGCCTTGGTTGAGCACCACGAATGCCTTGGGCTTCATTAAGCCCTCCTCATCTTCCTTGGCGACCACGGCTGCCTCCAACACCGCCTCGTGCGAGACCAAGGCACTTTCCACTTCAAAGGGCGAAACCCAAATGCCGGAGACCTTGAACATGTCGTCGGTGCGGCCGCAATAGTGATAAAACCCATCTGCATCGCGATAGTACTTATCGCCCGTGCGGGTCCAGGCCCCTTCAAAGGTTGCGCGCGATTTTGCCCTTTGGTTCCAATAGCTGTTGGCGGCGGTGTCGCCATGCACCACCAGTTCGCCGATTTCATCATCGCCGAGTTCCGCGCCGTCCTCGTCCACCAGTTTCAGCCGATAGCCGGGCACGGCCTTTCCCGTGGTGCCGTAGCGCAGATCATTGGCCCGGTTCGACAGGAAGATGTGCAGCAACTCGGTGGAGCCGATACCGTCGAGGATCTCAACCCCAAACTTTGCCTTCCACGCCTGGGCCACATCTTCAGGCAGCGCTTCGCCCGCCGAGATGCAGTGGCGCAGGCGGGACGACCCAGTGTCCGGGGTGCACTCCGGGTCAGCCAGTATGGCGGCATAGAGCGTCGGCACGCCGAAAAACATGGTGGGTTGATGCGCCTTCAGCATGGCGAAGACCGATTGCGGCGTGGGTCTGCCGGGCAAGAGGGTGGCCGTGGCCCCAACGGCCATGGTGAACGTCATCGCATTGCCCATGCCATAGGCGAAGAACAGCTTGGCGGCCGAATACACCAGATCGTTCTCGTCCATGCCCAAGATGTTGTGGGCGTAGTTGCGTGCGGTGATCATCGGGCTGGTGTGAACGTGCTGAACCCCTTTGGGCTCTCCGGTGGAGCCTGAGGAGTAGAGCCAGAACGCCACCTCGTCGGCGAATGTCTCGACGGGTGTGAATGTGGTCTCATGCTCCTGCAGTTCCGTTTGAAACGGTATATGCTCTCCGGCATCTCCGCCCGCCACGACCACATGCTCCAGGCTTTCAATATCGCCCAAGACGTTCGCCACCGCGGGCAGAAGGGCCGCAGAGATGAAGAGAACCTGAGCGCGAGAGTCGCGCAGCATGTACTCGTACTGCGCCCCGTTGAGCAGCGTGTTGAGCGGCACCGGAACAATGCCGGCGCGGATGGCGCCCCAAAACGTGATGGGAAAGTCCACCGTGTCCAGCATGATCATGGCCACCCGCGCTTCCCGAGGGATGCCGAGCGCGGTCAGCATATTGGCCACCTGGCAGGACGCAGAGAGCAGTTGGCCATAGGTGAGGGTTCGGTCCGGGTCAATGAAGGCCGCTTTGTCAGCCCGGCCTTCGTCAATGTTGCGGTCCACAAAATCGCGGGCCGCGTTGTAGATGCGTGGAAAGTCCATTTAAGATCCGTCGTTCAGCCGTCGCAGTGAGGCAAACACTCTCATAAGGCCCCCCTAGAGTTCAACAGAACAATAGTGCCTGCTGGGTCCTGGGCGGCGCTCTCTCAAAGTCTGAAAACTGAAGATCCCAGATTGATTTCGCGCAAGGCATGCGCCCGTCCTCTCTGATTTAAATGCGCGCAGCGGGCCGGGCCAGTACGGAGAACGACATACCGGCCGCGGCTACCGGCCGGTGATCTCGTGATCCAGGAGCACACAGCATGAAGAGCTTGGTTGTTTTTTATTCGCGCACTGGCACAACGGGCCGCCTGGCCGGTGTGATTAGCGAAGCCCTGGATGCCGACATCTGCGAAATAAAATGCAAACGGTATGGCCCCGCCGCCTGGAGCTACCTGCGGGCGGGCTACGATAGCCTGAAGGGCAATCTGCCGGTGATTGACGTCCCGCAGTTCAACCCCGCTCAGTATGATCTGCTGCTGCTGGGCACACCGGTCTGGACCAGCTATCCCGCAACACCGCTCAGGGCCTACCTGGCGAAGAGCCCGGCCATGCCTGCAACGGTCGGCGGCTTCTTGACCCTTGGTGGGCAATCGCCTGCGGAAAAGACATTTGGCCTTATGTCTGAGGCACTGGGGCGTCCGTTCGATGCCACTTTGGCCATCAAGACAGACGAGATGTCAGGTCCCGATCTGAAGGATCTGGTGGCCCCGTTCGTGAAGCGCCTTTCGATCATTGGCGCGTGAAAAAGGTGGCCGTTTGGCAAGCCACCGCTCGCCTTAGTCTCTTGTGAGCAAATCGCTCCCGGCCTAACATCGCGCCGGGAAACAAGAGGTAAGGTATGCTGAGTGCAGAAATCAACGAGCTGATCACACGCACCGGGCCGGGCACGGGCGCGGGGCATATGATGCGCCACTACTGGCAGCCGGCGGCTCTGATAGACGAACTGGAGGGGCCTCGCCCGGTGCGGCCCGTCACCTTGCTCGGCGAAGACTTGGTCGCGTTCAAAAACACAGATGGCAGCTATGGTCTAATCGGCAAGCACTGTCCGCACCGGGGTGCCGATTTGTGCTACGGGCGCCTGGAAGATGGCGGACTGCGCTGCCCTTTTCATGGGTGGTTGTTTGACCGGGACGGCAAGTGCCTGGAACAGCCGGCGGAGCCCGAGGGGAGCCGCATGCACGAAAACATTCGCCACACGGCCTATCCGGTGATCGAACGGGCCGGGATTCTGTGGGCGTATATGGGGGAGGGGGAGCCGCCGGCCTTTCCCGATCTGGACTGCTTTGTGGCTCCGGACACCCATGTGTTTGCGTTCAAAGGCTTTATTGAGTGCAATTGGTTGCAGGCTCTGGAGGTGGGCATCGACCCGGCGCACGCCTCGTTCCTGCATCGCTTTCTGCAGGACGAAGACCCCGAAGACAGTTACGGCAAACAGTTCCGTGGCAAGTCCATTGCGTCCGACATGCCCATGACCAAAATCTTGCGGGAGTTTCCACGGCCGGACATCAAGGTGGAGGAAACCCCGTTCGGCCTCCGCCTGACGGCCCTGCGCAACCTGGACAATCAGGGGATGCACGTGCGGGTCACCAATCAGATCTTTCCTCATGGGATCGTTATTCCCATGTCGCCGGAAATGACCATTACCCAATGGCATGTGCCGGTGAACGATGAGACCTGTTATTGGTACGCGGTCTTCACCAGCTTCACCGACCCTGTGGACAAGCCGTTGATGCGCGCTCAACGTCTGGAGCTGTACGAGTTGCCCGACTATAAGCCGCGGCTGAACAAGGCCAACGATTACGGCTTTGATGCTGGCGAGCAGGAACGCGAGACCTATCTGGGGATGGGGCTGGATATCAACGTGCACGACCAATGGGCCGTGGAAAGCCCGGGCCCGATCTTCGACCGCACCAACGAACATCTGGGTAAATCAGACGTGGGCATCATCGCCTATCGCCGCATGTTGCGCCGGGCGATCGAGGCGGCCGGCACGGGCGGTGATCTGCCGATGGTGCTGCGCAACGGTGACGGCGCGGCGATCCGCGGACCGGCCGCACTGGACACAATTGCCGGTTTGGATGACTGGCAGGATGTGTGGAAGACGCGCGACAAGGAACGCCGTGAAGCCTCCGGCTGGGCGCCGGACCCCTGGTAGGTGCTTTCGGGTTCGGGCGTGAGGGCTTAAGATGAGTACGGGCAGTTTTGCAGAACGTCATGAGTTGTGGACGGACGACCAGCGCCGACAGGCGGCCGATGTGGCCAAGCGCATCAAGGGCGAAGGGTTCACCAGCTTGCGTCTGGCGTTTGCCGATCAGCACGGCGTGTTGCGCGGTAAGACCCTGATTGCTGAAGCGGCGGCCGACAAGCTGGGCGAGGGCTGCGCCCTCACCACCACATTGTTGCTGAAGGATACCTCCCATCGCACCGTGTTTCCGGTCTGGATGTCCGGCGGCGGTTTGGACGATGACAAGCTCACCGGCGCGGCGGACTTCATCATGCTGCCCGATCCCGCCACGTTTTGCGAGCTGCCGTGGGCGCCCGGGACCTGTTGGATGCTGTGTGATATCTACTATCCGGACGGCAGCCCGGTACCTTATTCCACACGCCGGATATGCCAAAATGCGCTCGGCACGCTTGCAGGGCAGGGCCTCAGCTTCCTCAGCGGGCTTGAGGTGGAGTTCCATGTTTTCAACATACTGGATGAAAAGCTGGAGCCGGCGGATGCCACTCACCCCGGCGCGCCTCCTGAGGTGGAGCTGATGGCCCAGGGCTACCAGTACCTTACCGAAACGCGCTACGATGAACTTGAACCGATATGTGAGCTTCTGCGCGCAAACCTGGTCAGTTTGGGCTTGCCGCTGCACTCGATGGAAGTGGAGTTCGGGCCGAGCCAGTTGGAGTTCACCTTCGGCCCGCAAGAGGGAATTGCCACCGCAGACACCATGATGCTGTTCCGCTCGGCGGTGAAACAGATCTGCCGCAGGGAAGGTCTGCTGGCCACCTTCATGTGCCGGCCGGCGCTCGAGAACGTGTTCTCTTCCGGCTGGCACTTGCATCAGTCCATCTTGGACGCAAAGACCGGCAACAATCTGTTTCAGAGCGCGGACGGAGCGATGTTATCGGACATGGGGCGCCATTTCACCGGCGGGCTCTTGACCCATGCGGCAGCCTCGTCCGTGTTCACGACCCCAACGGTGAATGGCTACAAGCGCTATCAACCGCACACGCTTGCGCCGGACCGGGTCTCTTGGGGGCGCGACAACAGGGGCAGTATGATCAGGGTCTGCGGCCAGCCCGGCGAGGCGGCCTGTCACATTGAGAACCGCGCAGGCGAGCCGGCAGCCAATCCCTATCTCTACCTGGCCTCGCAAATTCTCTCCGGCATGGATGGTGTCACCCAGAACACAGATCCCGGACCGCCGTCAGATGAGCCCTACAGCGTGGAGGCGGACAAGCTGCCGGCGTCCCTGATGGATGCGGTGGCCGCCCTGAAGAACAGCAGCTTTTACCGCGCCAGCTTGGGCGATGAGTTTGTGGACTACCTGGTCACCATCAAACAGGCCGAGTGCGCGCGCTTCCTCTCCCAGGTCACCGACTGGGAACAGCGCGAGTACTTCCAGATCTTCTGAGCTGTGCTCAGATCTCGCCCAGCACCGGGGCGCCGGGGGAGGAGGTGCCGGTCGGCTTGTTCCACGGCATGAGCTTAAGCACCGAGGCCAGCGCGCAGGTGCCGGTCACGCCCGCAAAAGTGAGGCCCGCCCCGACAAACGCGCTTAGCCCCACGAACCAGGGGGACACCAGCACCGCCAACACCACACCAAGAAGCACCATAAGCCCGGCCGTGATCTGTACTTGACGCATGATCGAAATGGGCGCGCTGCGGTTCACGTTCACCGGAAGCCCGGCCGCTTTCCATCCGGTAAGACCGCCTTGAAGGTGATAGATCTCTGCAAACCCGCTTTTGAGGATGCGGGCTGCCGCTTCCTCCGTGCGCATTCCGCTCTGGCAATGGAACACGCCAATCTTGCCGGTGTCTTGAGCGAAGTCGGATGTGTTGAAGCCGGACAAGGGAACCAGCCGCGCGCCTGGAATATGCTCGCGCGCATGCTCGTCCGCCTCGCGCACGTCAATCAGCACAGCCCGGCCGTCGTCAAGCCAATGCTTTAGGGTCTTCGCGTCCACGTGGGTCAAGCTCTGCGGGTTCATGAGAGTGCTCCTTGGATCCGGTGTTCATTTCAATTCGTATATTAGCATATTATAATATAATCGAACGCAACACTGTTTTCAAGCGACACGAGCGCCATCGCAAACAGGTTTTTCTGGGGCTATGCGGCGGCCTCCACGGCGCGGGCCCGGAGCGCGGCAAGGGTCGACAGCAGCCCGTCCTTGTCGGCATAACAGCCTTGTAGCCATCTCGTGCCGGTGCCCGAATAGGCCTTGCGCGCGTGCAGCACCCGGGTGTTGTCCACCAGGAAGCTCTCGCCCGGATTGAGGCGGAACGACACCTCCATCTCCGGCTCATCGATGATCTGAGACATGCGCCGGTACGCGGCGTAATAGAGTTCCATCTTATCGAAGGGAACGTCGGTGAGGGCCGCCACAGAGCGCGAGTTAAAGCGCACCGCGATCAGCTCACCATCCGGCGCAAGCTCAATCAAAGGGCGGCGCGAGGTGAGGCGCACGCCGGCATCGCCGGCATACTCAAACCGTGCGCAATGCTCGCTCAGCACGGTGAACCAGTCCGGATTTTCAGCCCGCAGCCGCTGGGCGACCTTGAAACCGTCAACCACCATATTCTCGCCGCCCGCCGCGCTACTCTCCAGGCAATACAACACCTGAATGGTGGGCGCGGGATCGCGGTAGGGATTGTCCGTGTGCGCCTGGAGGCCAAGCGCGGTATAGGCCAGGTTCGTCGGGTTAACCTCCGTGCGCACCTCAAAGTGCCGGCCGTAATTGGTTTCGCGCACATAGCCGAACAGATCGACCACCTGCATCAGCGCCTGGTCTTCAACCGGGCCGCCGGTGAGTTTGCCAAAGCCGAACCGTTCGATCTTGCCGAGCCAGTCTTGGAGGATCTGCGGATCACTTTTGGCGTCTTCAAAATCGGCTTCCGGCACGGCGGCCATAAGGCGGCTGTCCCAGGTCTCAAGCTCAGAGCGCAACCAGCCCCGTTCGGCTTGCGTCTCCCGGTCATAGGCATGCTCCATCAACCAGGCGAGGCTGTAGTCGACCGACTTGCCCTCCGGTTGGAAGGTGACCTGCAGCGTTTCGCCGTCGACAACCGCCGCGCTCATGGCAATGGCTTCAGGGATCTGATCAAGCGTGATCAGACGCTGACCATTTCCCGCAGATCGGGTTTCGGCGTCGCTGGCATTGTCGCGAAGCCAGATGGCATGAAAACGCGCACGTGCGTCCGGCGTTCGGATCTCAATCTGCCGGCCGTCCGAACTCAATTCTGCTGCATACATAACCCTCGTGCTCCTCTCGGCTTGACCTTCAGCGGATGCCTGATGGCTGAGGATGATCCAACTTGCTTGGAAGCGCAATTGTGCGTCTCAACAATCAGCGCGTTCATAAAGGTCGCGAATTTTGATATAATGGCGGATGGACACTCGTGTCCTGCCACCTTCTGGCGCGGGGATCGCTAAATGGCTAACGCTCAAACGCCGACAAAGAAGCGCTTGATGCTCGTGGTTCACGGGTTGGGCGAGCAGGGCGCGGGCAAGACCCTGGACGATCTGGCGGGAGGCTTGTGGGGCGATCAGAACACCATCCACGTGGACTCCGATGTGCGCCAGCTCCAGGAAGAAAAGCATGCCGACCCGCGGCGGCTTTCCACCTTTCCCTGCCACATGCGCCGTTATGCAAGCCTCAATGACCGGACCAATCCCCACACGACGTTTGCGGAAGTCTATTGGGCCGATCTTTCGGAGGCCGACCAAGGCGCCATCAGCATATTCTACGGCCTCATCAAAACCATTCTCGGCCTGGGTCACATTGTGCGGGCCGCCGCGAAGCAATATTTCGGAGCCGGCAGCTTTGCCGGAAAGATCGCCAACTTCGTGCCCTACATGATGCATGGCCCGGTGGCGGCGGTGAATGTGGCATTGGCGGTCGGCCTGCTGCTTTTGTTTGCGGCGTCCAAGATTTTCGGAGACATCGCGCAAAAGCCCGAGGTGGTGCACGCGACGCTGGTTTTGGCAGGCGTGGCGCTGCTCGCCTATGGCTGGTCTCAACGCAATCACACAGTCTACTACTTCCGCATATTCGTCTCCTGGGTCGGGGTCTTCGGGGCTGTGCTTGGCCTCTTGGCGGCGGCGCAGTATTTTGGCTTTGAGCTGCGTGCGCTGAAGCTCTACACAGCGCAGGCGTTGCTCGGTCCCGATGCGACCGCGCAAGGGCTCATCGCCAGTTACGGCGTGGTGCTGCTTTTGTGCCTGAAGCTCGCCTGGATCGTCGCCTCGCTCGCAACCATGTGCTGCCTGGTCGCGACCTGTTGGACGCGGACGCGCGCCGATCGCGGGGACGGTAAACGGGTCCGCATCCCCGCTCTGCCGCTGATCTTGATTTGCGCGATGACCTGGCTTTGGATGCTCGTGGTTTCGACGATCTGGGTCAGTGTTGAACGCACCGACTTTTTTGAAGATCTGCTCAGTGAGGATTTGGTGAACAACGGCGTTCAGCTGCTGGTGTTCGCGCTCACCGGGGTGCTCATCATATTCCTGTGCACCTGTGTGACCTTGGCGAAGCACAAGATATGGAGCAGGCATTTCAGCGACAATCCCTCAGACATCAACGATGTGTTCTCCCGCCATCCCGTGCCGCGTCTCTTGCTGTCGGGCCCACTGGCCGCCGGACTGGTCGTGGCAGGGCTGCTGCTGTCCGTGGCGGCCTGCTTCGCCCTGTTGCAGCTTGTTGTCTGGCTGTTGGGCTGGGGGCCCTTGGGGGACAGCTTTGAGGACTGGAACGGCGTCCTGCTGCAGTATGCCATCGCGGTGGCCGGCACGATCGGCGCGCTGGCCTACTCCCAGCGTGAAGGCATCGCCCAGGCGCTTGGTGTGGGCAAGGATCTTGTCACCTATTTCAAGGTGGAGCCGGTCTTTGTGGGCGATCAAAAAACCGATGCTGAGGCAATGCACGGGTTCAGCGCCCCGACGGATTATGAGTTCACGGACTTTCGCCTGCGCAACCGCATCCATGCCCGCATGCAAAGAGTGCTGAGCGCGCTGTGGGAGGACACATTTGAAGAACTGATCGTGGTGTCGCACTCCCAAGGCACGATCATTGCCACGGAGTTTGCCAAGGAACTGCAAAACCCAAACACGCAGCTGATCCCGAAAGAGGCCCGAGAGCGCCTTGCGCCCATTATGCAGAAGGCCACGCTGGTGACCATGGGATCACCCTTCACCCATGTGTACAATTACTATCTGCCCGATGAGTTTGGCGGGCCGCAGAGCGTCAAAGAAGGCGAGATGATTTCCAAGTGGATCAACATATTCCGCATTGACGACTTCATCGGAACCCATATCGGCCCGTCGGACCTGAAGGGGAAATGGCCGGTCAACTATGCGGTGCCGGCCGCTGGCCACACGGGCTATTGGACCGATGCTAATGTCATCACGCGCCTGCGCCCCTTGGTAAACTAGTGCGCCACAATTGGCTGTGCCTTAAGCTTCGGCTCGCGCACCTTTTGCTGGGGAAACTCTGAACCCTCCTCAAACCAGGACTTCGGCGCCGGCATGCCCCAGAGCGTCTGGCGCTGGGTGTCGGTGAGCGACCAGCGGATCGCCTCATGATCGGGATCCATGGTCTGGTAGTCGGACGTATAGAGTTCCGTGCGGTGCCCGTCCGGGTCGCGCACGTAAAGGAAGAATGCATTGGAGATGCCGTGGCGACCGGGGCCGCGTTCCATGTTCTCCAACCAGCCTGAGGTGGACAACACATCACACAGGTGAATGATGTTGAGCGCCGTGGGCACCCAGTAGGCCAGATGGTGCAGGCGGGGCCCACGACCGTTGGTAAACGCCATGTCGTGCACATTGCCCTTGCGGTGCATCCAGGCTGCCCAGATCGCGGCATCATCACCATCGGTTTCGGTGTACTCGGTGACCCGAAAGCCAAGCGAGTTGTAGAAATCGATCGAGCCCTGCACATTGGGCGAGAAGCAATTGAAATGATCCAGCCGCTGGGGATGGCAGCCGCGGTAGTGCTCATATTTCTGCAGGAGCCTGGGCGCCTGATCGAAGCTGTTGCAGAACTCCAGCGCGATGCCTTCAGGGTCCGACACATGCAAGGTGCGCCCCTGATAGGCTTCTTCGCTCCACCGGCAGGGCAGGCCCTCTCGGGCGAAATAGCTGCGGGCTTTCTCCAGATCTTCCTCGCTCGCCACCTTGAATCCAAGTCTCAAGGCTTGGGGGGTATCTACTTGTTTTAAAACGAGAGAATGATGGTTCCGTTCCTCCACCCCGCGCATCCAGAGGGCGCCGGCATCTTCATCCTGGGTGCGCAGGCCAATGGCGCCCTCATAGAAGGCGCGCGAGCGGGCAAGATCGCTCACCCCCAGCACCGCGTGGCTGCAGCGGACAATGTTGAAGGGAGGCGTAAAGTTGGGTTCAGGAAGCGGCATGTTCGATGAGCCTCAGGCGCCAAGCTTGGGCACCTTGTGGGCGCCGGTGGCCAGGGCAATGTTCTTGGTTTCCATGTAAAAGTCGAAGCTGTAATCGCCCCCGTCGCGCCCGATGCCCGACGCCTTCATGCCTCCGAAGGGGGTGGGCAAGTGGCGCACATTCTCTGAGTTCACCCAGATCATCCCGGCATCGATGGCCTGTGCCATGCGCAGGGCCCGGGCACTGTCATTTGTCCACACATACCCGGCGAGGCCATAGGGCACGGCATTGGCGATGCTGAGCGCCTCTGCTTCATCGTCAAAGGCAATGGCGGTGAGAACGGGGCCGAAGATTTCCTCATTGGCAATGCGCATGGACTGATCGGCGTCGGCAAACAAAGTGGCCTCCACATAATTGCCGGGGGAGGGGGCAGGGTCCGGCCTCTTGCCGCCGGTGCGGATGCTGGCGCCATCGCCCTTGGCCACCTCGAAATACGAGGTCACCTTTTCCAAGTGGCGCGGATGGATCAAGGGGCCGAGCTCCGTGGCCGGGTCCAGCGGATGGCCGAGGCGTACCTTGGCGGCCCGCTCGGCGAGCTTGCTGGAGAATTGGTCATAGATGGAGCGCTCGATCAACACGCGGCTTGAGGAGGTGCAGCGCTCACCGTTGAGCGAGTAGATCATGAAGACGGCCGCATCCAGGGCGCGCTCCAGATCCGCGTCGGCGAACACAACCACCGGGTTCTTGCCCCCCAGCTCAAAATGCACCCGCTTCAAGGTTTCAGAGCCCTGGCGCATGATCGCCGAACCGGTGGCGCTTTCGCCCACAAAGGCGATGGCCTTGATCAACGGATGTTCGGTAAGGGCCTTGCCCGCCACCTCGCCGAGGCCATGCACCGTGTTGCACACGCCCGCCGGAAGGCCCGCATCGTGCATGATCTCCACCAGGCGCGTGGCGGTGACCGGGCTCCACTCGGCCGGTTTGTGCACCACCGTGCAGCCGGCCGCGAGCGCCGGTGCGATCTTCCAGGTGGACAGCATGAAGGGTGTGTTCCAGGGGGTGATCACCCCCACAGGGCCGATGGGTTGGCGGACGGTGAAGTTGATCTGGCTGTCAGAGGGGGTGGAAAGGCCGTTGGCTGCTTCCGGCGCCTTGTCGGCAAAGAAGCGGAAGTTTTCAGCACCGCGCAGGGCCGCCTTCTGCATGAACCGCAGCGGCTGGCCCGTGTCGAAACTCTCCAACAGAGCGATCTCTTCGGCATTGGCCACCACCGCATCGGCGATGGCGTGGAGGATCTCCCGGCGCTTGGCTCCGGGGGTCGCCTTCCAGCCGGCAAAGGCCTCAGCGGCAGCTTGGGCGGCGCGATCGATATCGTCTGGTGAGCCTTCTGCAGCTTGGCAGAAGGGGGCATTATCGATTGGGCTTGCCACGTCGAACGTGCTCGCGCCATCCACCCGCGCGCCATTGATGAAGTGGCCGATGCCGTCTTGCCGAAAGCGGGCAAGGTAGCCCTCCACCTTGCCAAGATTGGCCTGCAGCTCCGGTGAGCCGGCTTCAGCCCGCTGGTTCATGCCGCGCTCCCGTGCTCGCGCGCTTCCAGGAACGTTTGGATGTTGTTTTGTTTCCACGTGGTGTCCGGGTCGATCTCCACCATTTCAAAGGAAATCGCCAGGGGATGGGCCTTGTAGACCTCATCCAGCGCCGCAGTGAGCTGCGCGAAAATCAGATCGCCGGCCTGCTTGCGGACCTCCACGGGGCGCCCTGAGCCGATCCGGACGATCAGATGGACAAAGCCATTGTCGCCATGCCCGTCGGCAATCTCGTAAACCTCCCGGCGTTCTGCCCGCGTGCGCGTGCCGGCCTTGGGGAAGATGCCGGTTTCATGCGCGGCGTTCTGCACCGAGTGAACAAGCGCCTGAATGTCGATGACTGTGTCCAGATTGGCCGAGTATTCTACGATGAGGTGGGGCACGCGAGCAGGCTCCTTTGAGGTCGTTTACAAGCAAGTAATTAACATGTTAAATAAATACCGTCAACGCGGCCACTGAGGAGGGCTCCATGATCTCCCTTGACGATAAAGCTTTGCGCGGCTCCATTCCCCCGCTCATTACGCCCTTCAAAAACGGGGCTGTCGACTATGACGCCTATGCCGAACTGGTGCGCTTTCAGGCCGACAACGGCTCCCATGGCGTGCTGATCAACGGCACCACGTCTGAACCTTCATCGCTGACGGTGGAGGAGCGCAACCGGTTGGTGGATGTGGGCGTTGAGGCGGCTGTCGATGATCTCACCGTTGTGGTGGCGACAGGCTCGCAGTCCTATGCGGAAACCGAGGCCCTCACGCGCCACGCCGCTCAGAACCCGCGTGTGGATGCGCTGTTGATCGTCACGCCCTACTACTCCAAGCCGCCGCAACGGGGCCTGGTGGCCTATTACGAGGCGCTGAGCGCCCTGCATGACAAGCCCTGGATGATCTACCACATTCCGGGCCGCGCCGCCGTGGACGTCAAGGTGGAGACCGTGCGCGCCCTGGCCCAATCGTGCCCCACGTTCGTGGGCATGAAGCACGCTTCGTTGGATCTTGGGTACGTCTCCGATCTCCTGGAAGAGCATGGCGATGGGTTCCGCATCTTCGTGGGGCTTGAGGAACTGTCGTTCCCCATGATGGCCGTCGGGGCGTGTGGGCTGATGAACGCCGTGGGCAATCTCAGGCCCGCACCCCTGGCGCAGATGTGTGAGGCGGTGTGGCAGGGCGATCTGTTCGGGGCCCGCGATCTTCACCGGCGCCTGTTTGAGATCAACAAGGCGGTGTTCTTCGACATCAACCCCATTCCCATGAAGTATATGATGAAGCGTCTGGGCATTCTGCCGGCCAATGAGCACCGGCTGCCCTTGCTGCCCGCGTCCGAGGAGCTTGAGCGGCGGCTTGATGACGTGCTTCAGCGCGCGGGTCTGCTGGACAAGGGTCAGGTGGCGGCGGAATGAAACTCCTCAGCTTTTCCTATAGCGGCTATCAGACTTTCGGGTGCTTGCAGGGCGACCAGGTGTTGGATTTGGGCAGCACGCTCTCCGGCGGCCTGCGCTCCTTGCAGGCGGTCATCCAGCAGGACGCGCTCGATGCCTGCGCGGCCGCCGCGGCCACGGCCCCGGCGGTGCCGCTGGATCAGATCGTCTATATGCCGCCCGTGCGCAGCCCCGGCAAAATCCTCTGCGTCGGCATCAACTATATGGACCGCAACGAAGAATATAAGGACGGCACGCCCGCGCCCGCCTATCCCAGCCTGTTCATGCGCACCCCGGACAGTCTGGTGGGCCACGGCGTACCGGTGCTGCGCCCGCCTGAATCAGAGCAGTTTGACTATGAGGGCGAAATTGTCATCGTCATCGGCAAGGAAGGCCGCCGCATTCCAGAAGCTAAAGCCGCCGATCATATATTCGGGTTGACCTTGATGAATGAAGGCTCGGTCCGCGACTGGCTGCGCCACAGCAAGTTCAATGTGACGCCGGGCAAAAACTTCCACAAATCCGGCGCCCTCGGCCCGGTGATCGTCACGGCAGATGAGATCGCGGACTACAACGATCTGAGGATCCAAACCCGCGTGAACAACGAGCTGCGCCAGGCCGGACATACCGGCGATCTGGTGTTTCCGTTCACCCGCATCATCGCCTACATCTCCACTTTCATGACGCTCCACCCCGGCGACATTATTGCCACGGGAACGCCAACCGGGGCAGGGGCCAGGTTCGATCCGCCCAAGTGGCTGAAACCCGGCGATGTGGTCGAAGTCTCCTGCGCCCCCATTGGTACTTTAAGCAATGTGGTCGAAGACGAGCCGGTGTAACCGTCATGCGCCCGCTCCACCAATCGCTGCCGTTGAAGCTGTTGATGGCCCGTGAGGCGGTGATGGAGCGCTTCCGCCCGCATCTGCTGGAGGCGGGGGTCACCGAGCAGCAGTGGCGCGTGCTCAGAGCCTTGTGCGAGCGCGAGGAGGTGGAGGCCGGAGAATTGGCCGAGGCGATCTGCCTCAAAATGCCCAGCCTCTCGCGCATCATCGCCGATCTCAGCCGTCAGCGCCTGATCAACCGGCGCAACGGGGTGGACGACAAGCGTCTGCGCCTGGTGTCCATCACGCCGAAGGGCAGGGCGGTGGTGGAGAAGATGGCGCGGCACTCCGAAAAAGAATACGCGCAGATCCAAAAGGCGGTGGGCGCCAAAGCCTACACCGCCCTGATGGACGATCTGGATTCGGCCATCACCAAGCTCAATAGCCTAAATCAGGGCGCACGGGATTGAGCAGGGCTTCGCCGCTCAAGAACCGCTCCATGTTGCGGAAGAACAGATCCAGGGTGAGCGGCACATAGCTGTCGCCGTCATCGGCCGAGACGTGCGGTGTCACCACCAGATTGGGCGTGTCCCAGAGCGGTGAGGCCGCATCAATGGGCTCAGGCGAGAACACATCAAGCACCGCACCGGCCAGGGTGCCGGCCTCAAGCTTTTCTCTGAGGGCGTCGTAATCCATCACGGGCTCGCGGCCCACATTGACGATCCCGCAGGTGGGTTTCAGCAAATCGAGCCGTGCCCGGTTCATCAGCCCGGTGGTCTCCGGCGTGTCGGGCACGGCCAGATAGAGATAGTCCGCCTTGGGCAAAACCTGGTCGAGTTGAGAGATGGTGACAACCTCGCTGCAGCCGTCCACCGGCCCGCCGTGGCGGTTTACCCCGATAATGTGCGGCCCGAGCGGGGCCAGCTTCGTGATCGCCGCGCCGCCCAGGCTTCCCGTGCCCACCACGACGATCGTGCTCGAGGCGATCGGCGTCGAATAGAGCGACTCAAACTTATGGGCCCGCTGGTTGGTGAGGATGGCGGGCATGTTGTTGTGCAGCATCAGCACGGCCATCAGGCCATATTCGCCCGCCTTGTCCGCATGCACCCCCTTGTTATTGGTGAGGGCTACGCCCTGAGGCAGCCAGTCCATGGGCAGCATATGCTCAACCCCGGCGCCAATGCAGTGGATCCACTTGAGCTGCTTGGCGATGTCGGCAAGACCATCGGTCGGCAGGTTCCAGGTGAGCAGCACGTCCGTGTCCGCCATGGAGGAGGCGAAATTGTCCTCATCCCAATCGATGAACACCTCCATGCGTCCGGCAAGCGAGGGATAAGCGGCAAGCGCGGCATCGAAGCGCTCCCGGGTTATCGTAAAGACCTCCTCGCCCTCTGGCGTGTTGGGGAACGAGCCTTCAGCCCACCTGTTGTTCTTGATGTGAACCTTCACAGTGCGTGCACTCATTGGAACCCTGCCGCCTCCATCTCTTGCAGCTTGGCGATGATGTGGGCATCGCGAGCGTCCAGCTCCATCGCCTCTGCGCCGAACTGCATCTCCATCACCTCGCGCCCCACTCGCTTCATGAACGAGCGGTCCGCTTCTGCATTGCGCAAGGGCAACTTCAGCACCGTGTCCTGGCCATAGGTGCGCACCGGTTTGGCGGCGATCTGGCTGGGCTGCGGGGCCGGGGTGCCGCCTTGTATATTGCGGATGAGGCGGCGCAGGCCCCGGCGGTAGACCGCAACGCCTCTGTCGGTGGGCATCAGGTTTTCCCCCTTATGCTCGCTGATGGGGCCCATGCCTTCCACCGCCTCCGCATCGGCGGGATGACGCTGGCGCTCTTCCCAGGGCCGGTCCACCAGTTCACCCTGCTCGATCAGCTCGCAGCCTTCCTGGGTGTTGTACTCATGCGGGTCGCCCCGCTCGCCAAAATTGGCCCAGGCGAGCGACATGGAGCTGGTGTCGTCAATGGGCACCACCCAGCGGGTGAAGGAGGAGCGCCCGAAGTAATGCGCCCGGGTGCCGTCCGCCTGGAAGGCCGAGCCGGCCTGGGTGAAGTTGGGCAGCACAACCTCGTTCACCCGGACCCACACATGATCACCCACACGCCGGGTGTTGGAGCCGAGATACTGAAGGCCGCGTTCGAAGAAATCGAGCTCGCCGATTTCCGCCAGTCCCTCTGAGAACTGCGCCCCGGAAATCGAGCTGTGCAGGAACGAGGTGTGCACCGGATCCATGATCGCATCGAGAACCTGCAGCCAGTTGCAGGAATAGTTGATCTGATAGTTCCGCGTGGTGATGTCCGGCACGTATGTGGCGTCATACTCCGGGAAGGGCGGCATCTCGTCGGGCGGGCCCATATAGGCAAAAATCAGGCCGCCATACTGATGCAGCGGATAGGCCCCCAGCCGGGTTCTGGCGCGCACGTCAATCGCCGGCTGGGCATCGGGCGCTTCGCCGGGCGTTTCCAAAATCTCCCCGTCCGGGGCAAACAGCCAGCCGTGATAGGCGCAGCGGATGCCGCGCGCTTCGCACTTGCCGAACTCTAACGAGGCGCGCCGGTGTGGGCATTGCCGGTGCACCAGGCCAAACTCCCCATCGGGCATGCGGAAGAGCACAAGCTTCTCCCCCAGCACCGTGATCCCAACCGGCAGCTCGCCCACATCGGCGGCAATGGCCACGGGCTGCCAATAGCGCCGGAACATCTCCCCGCACGGGGTGCCGGGGCCCACATGGGCCAGTTCCTCGTCATACCCGGGCGATCCGGCTTGAGCGTAGCCGGTGAAGTTTTGAGCGGTGGCCATGGAAACTCTCTCCCTAAGCTGCGCGATCACCAATCTGGAAATTAGAATATTGACGTATTCGTAAGTCAAGGCTAACTTGCTGCGAATTACGTAGCTAAAATCGATTGTTCTTCGAATATCGTAATGTGAGGCGGATTATGGTGGCACGGCCCGGCAGAGCAGCCCGCGAGATCACCGATATAGACGCGCGTAAGCTCTCTGAGCGCCCCGCGCGCCTCTCCGACATTTCCTCCCCCCACGACACCCTGAACCGCTCCATCGTGGCCATGCTGCAGCAGGACGGGCGCATGCCGTTTGCCGAGATCGCCTCCGAGCTTGGGGTCTCCGAAGGCACCATCCGCAACCGGGTGAACGGCATGAAGCAGGCCGGCATGCTGCGCATCGTGGCCATCGCCGATCCTGTGGCAGTGGAGTATCAGACCGATGCCATGATGGGCCTGAAGATCGCGCCGGGCCACACGCCCCAACAGGTGGCCGAGCGCCTCGCCCGGCTGCCGGACGTGGTCTACATCCTCTGGGTCTCCGGGCGCTACGATCTGCTTGTGGAGGTGGTGAGCAACGACCGGGACGGCCTCTTGCATTTTCTCGACACCGAAATTCATGGCGCGTCCGACATTGCGTCAGTGGAAACCATGACGGGCCTGAAGAACTACAAGAACCAGTTCCTGCTGAAGAGCGACTGGGGAGAGCGCGATGGAACCTGAACGACTGGAGAGGCTGCTCGCCGCCACCCATGGTGCGGACGGGCTGGCCCGGGGCCTTCCGGCTGAAGCCTATACAAGCGAAGCGTTCTGGCAGCTCGAATGCAATACGGTTCTCTCCAGCACGTGGGTGTGTGCCGGGTTCGCGCATGAGCTCTCGGCGGCGGGCGATGTGATCCCGGTGACGGTGGCCGGCAAGCCGGTCCTGCTGGTGAAGAAGGCTGACGGCGAGATAGCAGCCTTCCACAATGTGTGCCGTCACCGCTGCCTGCAACTGGTGGACCAGCCCAAGAATGTGGGCAAGCTGATCCGCTGCCCGTACCACGCCTGGGCCTATGACCTGAGCGGCGCCTTGCGGGCGTCTCCTCATTTTGGCGGCGCCGATCTGGATCAGCCAGAAGGGTTCAACAGCCAAGCGCACGGCTTGTGGCCGATCCGCACCACCGTTTGGCACGATTGGATCTTCGTCAATCTGGACGGCACGGCCGAAGCCTTCGAAGACTATGCCGCGCCACTCATTGAGCGGCTCAGCGGCGTGAACTTTCACCAGGTGGAACCGATCGGTGTGCTCGATTTCGGCGAGATTGCCACCAATTGGAAGTTCATCATGGAGAACTTCATCGAGCCATATCACGTGCAGTTCGTGCACAAGACAACAACCCGCCAGCCGCTGGGCGATCACTACACCATCATCGATGGACGCTGTGTGGGCAGCGCGGTGGATCTGTCGGAAGAAGAGGGCACCAGCGGCAGCCTTGCGGTGTCTTCGCGCTATCTCACCTTGTTCCCGAATTTCATCGTGGGCCGCTACTTCCCGGACCAGTTGGGGGTCTATCTCAACATTCCCATCGGGCCGGAGCGCATGCTGCAAAAGCGCGCGCTCTACACCACCGAAGGCCAGACGCTCACAGCCGAAGAGATCGACGGTCTCAAGAGCTTATGGTGGGATGTTCACAAAGAAGATCATGAAATGTGCGAGCGCATGCAGATCGGCCGCCACTCGCCGGTGGCCTCTGAAGGCGGCGTTCTCTCCCCGGTGTGGGAAGACAGTGTGCGCGCCTTTCAGGACCAGATCGTTCAGGCCGTCACCGCACCTAAAGCAGTCAATTGATTCTGAAAACAAAGGACACCGCACCCCATGGGCAACAAACCCCAGCTCTATAAGTTCTCTGACATTGAGCACAGGCTCCACACCCTGGAGCCCGGCAAAAGTTACATCAAACCGTTCGTCACCAGCGAGGTTTCCGACACCATGTGTGGCGGCTTGAACTTCCTGAACCAGGTCTCCGTGCCATGGGACCTCACCTGCGATGAGATCATCTACTGCATGGAAGGCACCTTCCGGCTGACCTGCGATGGCGAGAGCTATGAGTGCTCGCCGGGTGATGTGCTCTACATCCCGAAAGACAACCACATCGCCTATGAGTGTGATGAGAAATGCGTGATCTTCTATGCCGCCTATCCGCATGACTGGAAGCAGCAGGCCGGCATCACTTTTGTTCCCGGCATCGATCCTGAGGACATGCCCAAACCCGCCCAATAGTTAAGAGCCGGCATGGTCCGGCCCCAAGGAGATAAGACAGATGAGCGATATTTACATTGAAAGCATGGACGATGCGATTGAGCGCAATCGCGGGCAAATGGCCGATGTGAAGGTACGGCTGAAAAAGGCGGGCGTTAAGTATCTCCTGTGCTGCTGGATCGACCTTCTGGGCGTGCCGAAAACCAAGCCCGTGCCCATGTGGGATTTCGAGGCGCTGTGTCTGGGCAAGGGCCCGCAGTTTGCTGTGCACTCGGTCTCGTTCGTTCCCGAGCTCGGGCCGGCTGACCCGGACCAGATCACCATTCCGGATCTGGATGCCGTTTACATCTGCCCCTGGGACAAGACGCAAGCGGTGATCTTCGCCGACCTCTATTGGGAAGGTAAGCCCTACAACATCTGCCCGCGCATGGCCTTGAAGCGCCAGGTGGCCGCTGCCGCCGACAAGGGGTTCCGGCCCATGGCCGGGGTGGAGCCGGAGTTCATCGTCATGAAGTATGACGAGAACGGCGCCCCGGTGAAGGCATTCGACAATGATCCCGTCATGCCCGGCGGCGGCAAGCCGCGGCGTCAGGCCTGGGGCTATGATGTGGAAGCCTCCATCGACAGCATGGGCTTTCTGGGCGAGCTGATCGACATTCTGGGCGAGCTTGACTGGGACCTGCACGATGTGGTGGCCGAAGGGGCGTATTCACAGTTCGAGCTCGACTTCGGCTACACCCATGTGGTGGAGATGGCCGACCGGCTCACCTTCCTGCGTGTGCTGTTGAAGGAGGTGGCCAAGCGCCATGGCATGTTCGTGACCTACATGCCCAAGCCCACCATCGGCGACTGGCGCTCCGGTGCGCACATCAACTTCTCCATTCAGGACACCAAGACAGGCGCCAACATCTTCGGCAGCAGCGCCGACGGCTGGGACCCGCGCGTCTATCACGCCATTGGCGGTCTGCTGCGCCATGGCGGCGGGCTGGCGGCGATCACCTGTTCCACCGTGAACTCCTATAAGGGCCTTGTGGCCAAGGTGCCGGGCTTTGAAGGCGGGGTGTACACCTGGGCGCCGACCCATGTGACCTACGGGCCCAATAACCGGTCTGCCATGCTGCGCATGCCGCAGAACCGCTTCTGCATTGAGAACCGGGCCACCGACATGTGCATGAACGCCTATCTCGCCATGGCCTGCACCACGGCGGCCACGGTTGAGGGGCTGGGTCTGAAGACCGATCCCGGACCGGCGCTCGGCAAGGACCTCTATCTGATGAGCGAGGCGGAGTTCGATGAGGCCGGCGTTCAACGCCTGCCACGCACGCTGGAGGAAGCCACCAATCTTCTGGAAGGCGATGAGCTGCTGAAGGCCGCGATTGGCGAGCAGATGCACAACTCCTTCATCCAGTATAAGCGTGATGAGTGGGAGCGCTATTCAGTGTCGATTTCGCAGTGGGAGATCGAGGAGTATCTGCGGTACTTCTAGGTAAGACGCCACTAAATAGCTGATTTATGTCACCATAAGGGTTGATTCTGCGAAACGAACCCAATTTCGCGTAAGCGTTTGAAGGAGTTGGCGAATTCGCTCTATTTGGCCCTGATGGTTGAGTTTTCGGCACCCCTGCGAAAGCAGGGGCCCATAGCTCACATCTTACCCTTGGCTCAGAAGGTCCCTGCTTTCGCAGGGACGCGGGGAGTTAACGCGCCCTTGCGAAAGCGAGGACCTTCTGCGCCAATTGCACGGCGCCGGCTATGGGCCCTCGCGTGCGCAAGGGCGCGGGGGAGGCGCATGAACTGTCATCGCGGAGCTGCTTGCTCCGAGCTCTACCACCCTGGGTCCCCGCGTTCGCGGGGATGACGGAGGGGGGAGGGGTAGGCCATGCCACCAACGTCATCCCGGAATTTTGCGCCAGCAAAATATCCGGGACCCAGAGCGGCTTGCTCTGAGCTCTGCTGGCCCGCGTTCGCCGGGACTAATTGGTATCGTACGCCCGGTCGCGCCAGCTTACCGTGCGGCCGGCCAGGCGGCGGAAGAGGGCGATCCAGTTGAGCACCACCATGAACCCCACCCCGAGCGGGTGAAGCACAGCTCCCAACAAGGACTGATGAAAGCGCAGCGCCAGGATGATGCGGAACGAGAAGATGAGCAAACACGCCGCGCCCGCCAACACCGGTTCAAGCCCGCTCGCCAGAGCGATCAGCAGCAGCACCAGCGGCATGATGTGACCGCCCACAAGCAGCACCGTCCAAATGGGCAGTGCAATGGGTGTGGCAATGCCCTCATGGGCGTTCTTCATAAACCCGGCCCAGATGTCCGCCACATTGTCATACATGCGCGTGGCGCACAGATCGGTCACGTTGACCAGGTCCGTGAACAGGCCATTGCGGCGGAAGAGGCGGGCGAGCTGAACGCCGTCATGCATGGTGGACTTGATGGACGTGTGCCCGCCGACCTGTTCATATTCGCTCTTGCGCACGCCGATGATCTGCCCGACCGCTGCTCCGAACCCGGGCGACTTTGAATAGCGCATGCCGATGAAGGGCAGATACCCAAGCATCATCACATGGATTGTGGGGATCACCACGCGCTCCCAGAAGCTCCCGGTTTCCTGGAGCGGAATGCCGGAGATCAGGGCCGACTTATTGTTGGCCAGATGCGCGGACAGCCGCGCAAAGCAATCCGGCGAGACGATCATGTCCGCGTCGATGAACACCAGATGCTCATGGGCGGCCTGGGTGCTGAGGAAGTGGCACGCATGGTTCTTGCCGCCCCAGCCTTCCGGCAGCTTGGGCGTGGACACCAGTTTGATGCGCGGATCGTTTTGGGCAAACTCACGCACAATATCGGCCGTTGCATCGGTTGAGTTGTCGTCCGCCACGATGAGCTCAAACTCAACCCCTTCCGTCTCCGTGATGGTCTCCAGGGCCGGCCGGATCCTGGCTTCCTCATTGCGCGCCGGCATGAGAATGGAAACCGGCGGCACGGAGCCGCTTGCCGTCTTCGGTGCGCGGAAGAGAAACAGGTTCCAGATTCCCAGCGCCCACGGAATGACCGCCAGCCAGAACACGGTCCAATTCAAGGTCAGCCAACTCATGGTTTATCGTCCTCGTGAGCTGCGGAAAAGCGTCTGCCCCGCGCCCAGGCCTTGATGCGCCGCCAGCCATCATACGCAACGCCGACGCCCACGGATCCTTGCAACACCTCCGTGAAGCGGTCGGGGTCCCTGCTGATGGCATCCATGGCCAGCTTGTCCTGAGCGGTTTGCAGCGCCATTTGCAACTGGGCCTGCCAATCGTCAACGGTTTTGTCTTTGGGCTCTGCGCTATGGATCGGCGCGCCGAATCGGATCAGCAGCTCCGGCTTGCTTTCATTCCAGAAGCAATATTCCACCGCCATGGGCAGGAACGTGACCTTGCCGCAGTCGCGGGCCAGGTGGGCAAGGCCCGGCTTGAAGGTCACGGGCCGCACGCGGGCGTCTGCGAAATGGCCTTGCGGGGTGAGCCACAGGCTGGTCTTGGGCTCTCTGAGCAGCCCGTGCGACACATTGAGAAAATGCACCGAGCCGCGGCTTGTCTCCTGTTCAACCGGGAACAGGCCGATCTTGCGCATAAACCTGTACTTTTCCAACGCCGCCGCATCGATCGGGCCGAATGCCTTGCGGTCCCTGTAGAGGACCCGCGCCAGATAGAACATCACCAGCGGATCCCACCAGGATGCATGATTGCAATAGGCCACCAAGCCATGATCGGCATCGATGGGGGGAGCCGTTCCATCGCGCGCCACCCGGACCCCATGAAAGTTCTTTCTGAAATAGCGGTTCAGATAGCGCTCGAAGATCCGGCATATGGTCGGATTGAGCAACTCCAACGCGTCTTGTGCAGCGCGTTTTTGTTTTTCATCTCGGTTTGGGCTTGCCATGTACTCAAACGATTATCCGTTGCGGCGCGCGCCGATCATACGGTGAATGAGAAAAGATGAAAGCGGCTTTGTTGAGGTCTCTCCTAAGAGGCCCGCTCCAACTGCATATCCCCGGACGGCGCAACTTCCTCACGCTCAGCCCGTTCTAGACTGATGCCCAGGTCTTCAGCCATCAGATCTGCCGAAATCCGCGCACCTTCAAAAATCACCGGCAGGCCGCTGCCCGGATGGGTGCCGCCGCCAACCAGATAAACCCCATCGAGGTCTTCAAAGCGGTTGTGAGGACGGAAGGTCAGCATTTGCGACAACGTGTGGCTGAGGTTGAACGTGGCGCCTCGATAAACGTCCAGATCATCCTGCCAGCTTTGCGGCGTCATGATATGCTCGGTCACAATCCGCTCGCGCAGGTCCGTGAGGCCGATCGCTTCCAGGCGCTTGAGGGCGAATTCACGGAAAGACGCTTGCGCCTCTGCATTCCACTCTGTTTCACTTTCCAGGTTGGCCACCGGCACCAGCACATAAAGGGTGCTCATACCGTTCGGCGCCAGTGTTGGATCGTTGATGGAGGCGTTCTGGACGTAGAATGACGGATTTTCGGGCAGAACTTTGCGTTCCTGGATCTGATCGATGTTGCCGTGCAGATCTTCCGACAGGAAAATCGTGTGGTGAGGCAACTCGTCATAGCGCCCCTTGATGCCCAGATACATCATGTAGGTGGAGCAGGAGTACTTCTTCTTCTCAATGGACTTGTCGGACCAGCGCTTGCGAATGCGGTTAGGCACCAAATTCTTCATGGTCTGGGCGAAGTCGGCATTGATCACCATAGCATCGCATTCATAGCGACCCTTGGCGGTGATTGCAGAGCGTGCGCGCTTGCCATCGAAATCTATGCTCTCCACACCTTCAGAGAGCTTGATTTTCACGCCCAGGCGTGTGGCCAACTCGGCCATTTTGTCCATCACTGCGCCGCAACCACCGATGGGATGGTACACGCCATACTCATATTCCAGGAAGGCCAGGATGGTGAACAGGCTCGGGCAGTTGAACGGCGACATGCCCAGATACTTGGCCTGGAAGGAAAAGGCTTGACGCACCCGGTCATCTGCGAAGTACTTCTTCAAATCGCCATCCAGAGACAATTGCGGGCGCAACATGAAGAGGGATTTCAAGATGTCGGGCTTAGTAAAGTCCTTAAAGCCCTCAAACGCGGATTCCAACGCTGGTTTGAAATGCTGCAGTTTGCGGCGGTTGTCGTCCATGTAGCGCTGCAGAGCAGGGGCATCGTTCGGCGCAATTTTGGCGATCTCTTCCATCATGGCGCCAATATTGGCTTTGGCATCCAGTTGACCGCGGTTTTCGAACACCAGGCGGTACATGGGATCGAGTTTCTTCATAGGCACTTCGGACCACAAATCGAAGCCGCAGCGCTCAAAAATGCTCTCAATCACAGGAGGATAAAGGAAGAAGGTTGGTCCGATATCGAACGTAAAGCCATCTTGCTTGATTTGGCCGGTGCGCCCGCCCACTTGGGCGCGCTTTTCCAGCAACGTTACATCAAGGCCGCAATTGGCCAGAAGCATCGAGATGGCGAGCCCGCCGGGCCCCGCGCCAACGATGACGATCTTTTTCTTGTTGTTCTTCATATGAACTAAACTATGCCTACCCTGCCATACTCAGCTCACAGGTCCGCGTGCTGTTCCCAGCCGCCGTCCCCGTGGCGAATCATGCCCCATTTGGGCCGCACCCGACGCGGTATTTAACCCAGGTTTTGCACCGCGCAAAGAGCAGCGGGCCCACTTTCTCCACTTCTAAGCAAGTTTTTCCTAGAGTGTCGCCAAAATGTCATTCTATATCAGTGCGGTCTACTATGTCTCATTCAAAAACCCCTCCCATTATGCTCTTGCCAATGTGGTTAATGCCAACCGGTATACGGGCCGACCGGATTTGCGGATGAGGGGGCCTTAATGAAAATTTGCAGAACGTGGTGGCCCAGATGATGCCGATCAGTGTTGAGGACCTCAAAAAGAGCTACGCAGGCGCGCCTGCCGTGGCGGGCCTCTCGTTCCAGGTGCAAGCCGGAGAGACCTACGCGCTTTTGGGCCCGAACGGGGCCGGCAAGACCACAACAATCGAGATTCTGGAGGGCTACCGCAAGCGCGACGGTGGCACAGTGGAGGTGCTTGGGGAAGATCCCGGCAAGGACGGCTCCGGCCTTCGGGCCAAAATCGGCATTGTGCTGCAAAGCACTGCCCTGGAGCCGGAACTGACGGTGGCCGAGACCGTGGCCAACTTCCGCAGCTTCTACCCCAAGCCCCACGGGGTGGACGAGGTGCTGGACTTAGTGGATTTGTCCTTTGCGCGCGACACCCGGGTTAAGGCGCTGTCGGGCGGCCAGCAACGGCGCCTGGAAATCGGCCTGGGGCTGATCGGAAATCCTGATCTGATCTTTCTCGATGAACCCACCACAGGCCTTGATCCTGATGCGCGCCGCAACATCTGGAGCCTGGTGCTTGAGCTCAACTCCATGGGCAAAACCATTCTGCTGTCATCGCATTATATGGATGAGGTGGAGGCCTTGGCGCACCGGATTGCGGTTTTGGTGGCAGGCCAGCTCAAGGCGGAAGGCACGCCGCAGGCCTTGCGCGACCAGCATGGCGGCTACACCGAAGTGCGCTTTTATCTCGGCGAGCGGACCCTTCCGGAGACCTTTCCGGCGGCCTTGCGGTCCATCATCCACCAGGAGCGCGGCTGGGTGATCTTCGAAGTGCCCAACCCCACGCCATTCCTGGCGGATCTGACCAATTGGTCCTTTAAGGAGCAGTTCGAGCTACCCCATCTGAACGTGACCCAGCCCAGCCTGGAAGAGATTTATCTGAACCTGACGCGGGGCCGCAGGGGCGCGGCGCGCGCAGCAAAGCCGGTGGAGGCCTGAGGCCCATGTTGCTCCTGCGCCAGACCCAGCATCAGCTCACCTTGTTCCTGCGCCGGCCGGCGGCCGTCTTCTTTGTGGTGGCCATGCCGCTGATCATGTTCCTGGTGTTCGTGATCTTGTTCGGTAACGAGTTGATCCCGGAAACCGAAGTGACCACCGCCCAGTTCTATGCGCCGGCGCTCGCAGTCTTCGGCGCGGTGATGGCGTGCTACACCTATTTGGCCATTTCCACGGCCACCTCGCGCGATCAGGGCGTGCTGAAGCGCATCCGGGGCACGCCGCTAAAGCCGGCCATCTATATCTGGGCCCGCATTCTGGCGGTGACGGTGATCGCCATCATGGCCGTGGTTCTGGTGATGGTGGTGGGCAATCTGTTCTTCGGCGTTGCGGTTTATCCAGAAAAGCTCCCCATGGCGTTGATCAGCCTGTTCCTGGGGTGCTTGAGCTTTGCCGGCCTGGGCATGATGGTATGCGCCGTGTGCCGCACCTCCGACACGGTTCAGGCCGTCACCAGTGCAACAGTGCTTCCGCTGGCCTTCCTGTCTGATGTGTTCATCCGCCCGTTCCGCGACGTGCCTGTGTGGGTCACCTGGATTGCCGACACCTTTCCGCTGAAGCATTTCTCCTTGGCGTTCGGCCATGCGTTCCGCTCCGATATGGCCGGCAGCGGCTTTGTCTGGGCGGGGTCTGAGGAGACCTATGTGGCTCTGCCGCGGCTCGCCGTTATGTTGGCGTGGGGCATTGTGGGCGCTGTAATTGCGGCGAAAATGTTCAAGTGGGACCCCAAGGGCGAGATTTAGCCTTTGCCGAAAAGCCCTGGAAACGGGCCTTCATCCGCTCTGTGAGGAGTGGGCACAATAGATCACAAAGATACCTCCCGCTCGCCCTCATCCCGGCGCGGCGGCGCCCAATGTGGCGCCTATGTTGTGGGCTCCGGATCGCTCCACACCGGGGCGGTTCTATCGGAGAACCAACGATAGGAGTAGACCTGATGAAGAAGGCTTTTATTACCGCTGCGGCGCTCGCGCTTCTGGCCGGCCCCGCGTTGGCAGGCAGCTTTGATCAAGATGCCAAGATGATCCAGGACACGGCCCAATCTGCACAAATCTCTGATGCGGACAAAGCCAAGGTCATGGAACTGACGGCCGTTGCCAAGGCGCAAAACGATGCCGGCCAAACCGAACAGGCCGCGGCAACCCTGCAACAGGCCAAGCAACTGCTCGGCATCAACTAGCCGCGCACAGTCCTCCACTCTGTGAGGCAAGGGCAGGGCGCCGCAGCGGTGCCTTGCCCTTTGCCGCCGGTCTCAGTCCGAGGCGATGATGGCGCCGAGAAGATCGCTCCAATTGGGCGGCTTCTCGCCCGTCTTGCTCATCGCCTGTGCGCCGAAATAAAGGTTGGTGATGGCGATCGCCCGCTGGGACAGGGCAGGGCCGTCTGCGCTGGCGCCGAGCGCTCCGGCAAAGGCATCCTGCAGCTTCTTGCTCATGGCCGCCGTCAGTTGTGCCACTTCCGGATCGGATGGAGCGAGTTCCACCATGGCGTTACACACCAGACACCCCCGCCGCTCGCTGCGCGGTGCGGAGACATCGATGGCGCTGTCAAACAGCTTCTCTATGCGCTTTGGCCCATCCCCTAAGGAGGGGTCGGCCAGCAGACGCTCCGCCGCGGCGATATTGTTCGCATCATAGCGCTTGAGCGCTTCGATATAGACCGAACGCTTGTCGCCGAAGGCCTTATAGAACGACCCTCTCGTCAGCCCCATGGCCTCCAGCAGATCCGGCAGGTTGGTGGCGCCATAACCCTGGCGCCAGAAGATCTGCATCGCACCTTCTAGCGCCTCATCCAGATTAAACTCGCGGGGCCTCGCCATTGTCCAACTCCGTCACGTCGCGCTCACGCATATGTGTTTTGTACTGATTGGTTCCTAATTCTACATTGCCATCCATCGGACGGCAAGGTTCCTCCCAAGCTCAGCCCGATACCTCACAAAACCCAAGCCGGAAGACGGGCACGGTCCCACGAAACGGCACAAGGAGCAAACCCATGTTGAAACCCATCCGCACCGGTCTTGCCGGTATTGTTCTGTCCACCACCTTGTTCGCGTCCGCTCTTGCGGCCGGTGTTGACGTCAACGCCACGTCCACGGGCCTTGCCATCCGCGGCTATGACCCGGTGGCCTATTTCACCGTGGGCGCCCCGACACGCGGCAACTGGAAGATCAGCGCTGAGCACAATGGCGCCACTTACCGCTTTGCCTCTGAAGAGAACAAGAAGAAGTTCCTGGCCGATCCGGCAGCCTACGTTCCGGCATTTGGCGGCTACTGCGCCTTCGGCACGGCCATGGGCTTTAAGTTCGACGGCGATCCCAACGTTTGGAAGATCGTGGACAACAAGCTTTATCTGAACCTGTCCAAGCCGATCCAGACCCGCTGGGAAGGTGATCTTTCCAACTTCATCAAGAACGCGAAAACCAACTGGGTGAAGATCAAGGACGCCACGCCGGCAAGCCTGCAGAAGTAGGCCAAACCCTGTTCCCAGCTGACCGTTTCCTTTCGACGGTCACTCCACGAGCAGAGCACGCACCCCCTTCAAGTGCTCTGCTCGTTTCTTTTTGGGGGGTTACTCGTCGCCGGGCACGCCGTAGGACGGCGCCTGGGCCGGGTCCACGGCCCGGTTGAGATAGTCGATCATCTGCGGCTCATAGGCGCTCCAGAGGCCGCGGAGCTGGCCCACCGGGTCCTCATCGTGCCAGTCCACGCGCAGATCCACCAAGGGAAACGGATGCTGGTGCACCACCAGAAGGGCGGCGGAATGCACGGTGCCTTCCTCGCCGCCGGCGGCAAGGCCGGCCTCCAACGAGCGCAGCAGGCGTTCGGCTAGGTGGTGCTCTTCGTTAAGCGCAAAGGCTTCCGTCATGGCTGCCGGCACTCCGGTATCGGCGAGCAGGTTCCCGGCCGCAAAGCAGTTTTCACCAGCGGATTCCGCGTTGACCCCAAGTATGTTCGCGCCTGTGAAGCAGGCGGTGCGCCCCTGGTTGTCGATCACCGTGAGCTGGCGATAATCCAGGTTCGCGCGCCGCGAGGTGATGTGCTCCAACGCTTCTTCAGCCTCAAAGCCGGCCTCCAGTTCGTCCAGGAGCAGGGGACCCAAAGCGGGGTCTGTGATGTTCTGCGTGGCCACGGCCCCGGCACCCGCCCGGGCATGGGGGCAACGCGCGCCGACACAGATGCTGGACGTGGTGATGGCCACGCCAAAGCTGCCGGAGCGTGAGCTGCGGCCGACGATGGAAAAAGTCATGAGGGAGCTTTCTGCTGGGTGAAGAACGAGGCGCCCTTGGGATATTGCGGGATGGCCACCGAATATTCTTCCGTTCGGATCATGCCCTTATCCTCGCCGCGCACGATCATGCCTTCATGGTGGTTTGGCACCGGGTTGGGGGTGAGCGGGATGGCGTCTGCCGCCGAGTAGACGGTGATCAGCAAAGTGCGCGCATGGTCCGACAGATTGGGCGCTGAGCCGTGGGCGAGGCGTGTGTGCATGAGGCAGACCGAGCCGGCCGGGCCGGTGCAGCGGACCGACTTCGCCTTCATCTCATCAGCCGTGCCGTCATCAATGGCGCCGGTGAAGACGCCGTCATGCCAGATCGAGTGCAGATCGCCCTTGTGGGAGCCGGGGGCGACTTCAAGCGGGCCATTGGCGTCGGTCACCTCGTCCACCATGAGGAGCGCGGTGATGATGTCGCTGTTGGTGTGAGGGGTGAACGGGAAGTCCTGGTGCCACTTCACTTCCGTTGCGGCGCCCGGCAGCTTGGAGTTGATTTTGTTGTGATGGTGTTTCACGTCAGGCCCGATCAGGTCCGCCACCATGTCGGTCATAGCGCTGTTGCGCATCACGTCGAGGCACGCTGGAGACACATCACAGGGCGCACTGACGCGCCTTAGGGCCGGTTTTTCGGCGGTGTGACCGTCCTCCAGGTCAAACCGGGGGCGCCCGTCAGGGGCCTCACCATAGCTCTTGGTGTGCGTCTTGCTCTCCTCTACCCAGCCTGCAAAGTCTGCCCGGATGGCCGCCAACTGATCCGGCGTAACCGCATCCGGCACGGTAAGCACGCCATCGCGCCAAAACCGGTCGATCTGCTCTTGTGATAGCACCGCCATCGTCTCATCCCCTCAGTCTGGAATAACCGCTGTGGCCTCAATTTCCATCAGCCACTCCGGGCGCGCAAGGCCGGCAACGAACAGGCCCGTGGACACCGGGTGCACGCCCTTCAGCCATTTGCCGATGGTGCGGTAGATTGCATCGCGATCTTCCCGCCGCACCAGATAGACCTGAATGCGGCAGATGTGATCCAGCGAGGAGCCGGCTTCCTCCAGCAGCAGTTTGACGTTCCTCATGGCCTGGTCAGCCTGCGCGGCCGGATCATCGCCGCCCACCGATTGCGACGTCTCCAGGTCCTGGCCCACCTGGCCGCGCACAAACACCATGGTGCCCCGCGCTTTCACGGTCTGGCACAGGTCGTTGTCCAGGTTCTGCTCCGGGTAGGTGTCTTTGGTGTTGAACTTACGATACCGCTCATGCGCCATGGCGTCGGCCCCTCTGATGATCTTCCTCGCTCACCGGGAAGTTTCAGAAAGAAGGCGGTTGTGTCAAATAGGAAATTGCACTTAGGTGCTTCGGAATTCTTGAGCCCTGCAGGAAAACAACATGTCCCAAAAGCTTGAAATCGATATCGCCGTCCAGCGCAAGGACCCGTTTGGAAAACACTCCGAACCCGCCTATTCCGGCGTGGTCAGCTTCTTGCGTTCCAAATACACCAAAGAGCTGGACGGGGTGGATATCGCCGTCACCGGCATTCCGTTCGACACCGCCGTGACCCATCGGCCGGGCACCCGGTTCGGCCCGCGCGCCATCCGCACGGCCTCAACACAGATCGACTGGGACAGCCCCTACAACTGGGATTTTGACGTGCGCGACAAGATGGCGGTCGTCGATTATGGCGACATGCTGTTCGACCATGGCCGCCTGGACGAGGTGCCCGGCCTTATCGAGCAACACATTTCCGGTATCCTGGAGAAAGCGAAAACCACGCTGACCTTCGGCGGGGACCACTTCATCACCTATCCCATCCTGAAGGCCTATGCGGCCAAGCACGGCCCCTTGTGCCTGCTCCAGTTCGATGCCCACACCGACACCTGGAACGATGAAGACGGGGAGGACCGCATCGATCACGGCACCATGTTCTATCATGCCGTCAAACAGGGGCTGATCGAACCGGCACATTCGGCCCAAGTGGGCATCCGCACCAAGAACGACGACACCATGGGCATCAACATCATCGATGCCAATGAGGTGCATCGCGACGGACCGGAGGCGGCCGCGAAGAAGATCAAGGAAATTGTAGGCGATCGCCCGGTTTATCTCACCTTCGATATTGATGGCCTCGACCCGGCCTACGCGCCCGGCACCGGCACGCCGGTGATCGGCGGGCTTACGCCCTACCAGGCCATGACCATGCTGCGGCAGATTGCCGGGATCAACTTGGTGGGCATGGATGTGGTAGAAGTGGCGCCGGCATATGACACCGCGGGCATCACCGCACTGGCCGGTGCGACCATTGCCTTTGAGCTGTTGTCCTTATACGCCTATCCGCATATCGATCATTCTTAAGGAAACCCCGCCCCATGTTGTCCAACTCCGCCAAAGAGCTCTGGGAACTCGACCGCAAACACCACCTGCACCCCTGGCAGCATTTTGACAGTTTCGCCGATGAAGGCGCCTTGCTGATTGACCGGGCGGAGGGCTGCTACATCTATGGCGCAGAGAAGGGCGAGCGCTACTTCGATGCTGTGGGTGGCCTGTGGTGCACCCAGATCGGCCAAGGGCGCAAAGAGATGGCCGACGCCATTGCCGATCAGGTGATGAAGCTCGCCTATTCCAGCCCGTTCACCGATATGGGCAACACGCCCTCTGCGGAGTTGGCCGGCCGCCTCGCAGCGCTGGCCCCCGGCGATCTCAACCACATGATGTTCACCCTGGGCGGCTCAGAATCCAACGACACCGCCTACCGGCTGATCCAGTTCTATCAGCGCAGCCGCGGCATGCCGACCAAACGCCACATCCTGTCGCGCAAGGGCTCCTACCACGGCACCACGCACATCTGCGCCTCGATTGCGGGGAAGGCGGCCGACCGGGTGCCGGAGTTTGAGTACATCTCCGACATTGTCCACCACCTGTCTTACCCCAACTTCTACCGGGCCCCTGAGGGCATGAGTGAGGCGGAGTTTCTCGACTTTCTGGTGCAAGAGCTGGAGGACAAGATCCTGGAGCTCGGCCCAGACAATGTGGCGGCCTTCTTTGCCGAACCGATCATGGGGGCAGGGGGCGTCATCGTCCCGCCTGAGGGCTACCACAAGCGCACCCATGAGATCTGCCAGAAGCATGATGTGCTCTATGTGCATGATGAGGTGGTCACCGCCTTTGGGCGCCTGGGCCACTGGTTTGCCTCAGAGGATGAGTTTGGCATTGTCCCGGACATCATCACCTGCGCCAAAGGCCTCACGTCGGGGTACCTGCCCCTGGGCGCGACCATCTATTCCGATAAGATCCACGAGGTGATCGCCGCGCCGGATCAGAACCGGCTGTTCACAAATGGCTATACATATTCTGCCCACCCCGTGTGCTGCGCCGCTGCGCTGAAGAACCTGGAGATCATGGAGCGCGAGGACGTGCTGGCCAATGTGATGGATGTGGGGGCGTACTTCGAAGAGCGCCTGCAGAGCCTTGCTGACCTTCCCATCGTGGGCCAGGTGCGCGGCAAGAAGATGATGATGTGCGTTGAAAACGTGGCCAACAAGGAGACGCGCGAGCTCTTCTCTGAAGAGATCAATATCGGCAAGCGCATTGCCAATGCCTGTGACGAGATGGGCCTTATGGTGCGCCCCATTGTGCACCTGAACGTCATGTCACCGCCGCTCATTATGACCCGCAATGATGTGGACTTCGTGGTGGAGACTTTGGGCAAGGGCATCATGCAGGTCACCGATGAACTCGTCGCCAGCGGCGAGTGGGCCGGCTGACGGACGGCTTAGCATGGCAGACGTTCTGGTCGCGGCCCTCTACAAGTTTGTGGCCTTGCCCGATTATGAGGCCTTGCGCGCGCCCCTGCAGGCGGCATGCGAGCGCGCCCGGGTCATGGGCACGCTGCTCCTGGCGCGCGAGGGGATCAACGGCACCATTGCCGGGCCGCCGGAAGGTATTGCGGCCGTGCTGGACCACCTGAAGAGTGACCCGAGACTTGCCGATCTGGACCACAAGGAATCCTGGGCGAGCGAGATGCCGTTCCTGCGCATGAAGGTGCGGCTGAAGAAAGAGATCGTCACCATGGGGGCGCCTGAGGCCGATCCCACCGCGCAGGTGGGCACCTACGTGGACCCGCAGGACTGGAATGCGCTTATCTCAGATCCGGACGTGGTGGTGATCGACACCCGCAACGCATACGAGGTTGAGATCGGCACGTTCAAAGGGGCGGTGGACCCGGTCACCGCATCGTTCCGCGAGTTCCCGGAGTTCGTGAAGGCGAGCGCCGATCTCAAAGATAAGCCGAAGGTGGCGATGTTCTGCACCGGAGGCATCCGCTGCGAGAAGGCGTCCTCCTACATGCTCGCCAACGGGTTCGATGAGGTCTTCCATCTGAAAGGCGGGATCTTGAAGTATCTGGAGACCGTGCCGGAGGACGAGAGCCTCTGGGAAGGCGAGTGCTTCGTGTTCGACGAGCGCGTGTCGGTGACCCACGGTCTGGACGAAGGCTCCTACGACATGTGCCACGCCTGCCGCTTCCCGATCACCGAGGACGACAAGGCGTCCGACAAGTTCCAAAAGGGCGTCAGCTGCCCGCGCTGCTGGGCGGAGAAATCAGAGGACCAGAAGGCCCGCTACGCCGCCCGCCAACGCCAGATGGAGCTGGCTGAGGAGCGTGGAGAGGTGCATCTGGGGCAGGCTGAGCGGTCCTAGCGATCCTCGCCGCGGCGACCGTTAGTTCTTGCCTCAGTGCCCGCGCGATGGGTTAGCTCGTCCAACCACTTCTTGACATGAGCATGGGAGAAGCTTTCGCCTGTCTGGGTGAATCTCTCCCAGCGCTCTCGCAGGATAACCAGTTCATTTTGGAGCTCTTCTTCGGTCACGCTCGGAACCTTTAGTGCCAGCTTGATCAACTGATCGCCGCAACTGCGAGCTGCCAATCTCAGCAGAACGGCTAGATGATTCTATTCCTCAGCGTACGCTTGTAAATATCCAAAACAGAATGGTTTTCCCTCACTCATTCTCCAACAGCTTCGGCCAGAACCCGTCTGCCTTGGCGATATTCTCGTCAATGTCGCTGGCCCATTGGCGGCGCACGCGGGGGCTGTAGTTGAGATAGAGCCTGTCCTTCCAGATGCGCCAGGCGTAAGGATCCACATCCGCCACAGCGTTGCGGCTGGCGGCATAGGCGCAGTAGCCGCCATATTGGGGGGCGTACTTCGCCGGGTTCTCCAGGAACAAGGCGCGGTTCTCTTTTGAGATGAAGACCCACGTGGCGCCGTTATAGGCCGCCGAGATCTTCCTCTTGCCCTCCAGGGGCTTGCCGCCCTTCCAATAGGTCATCACGTCATAGCCGTTCATGGCGAGCTTGTTGAAGTGGCCCAGATTGACCTTGGGCGCATCGGCATGGGCGAGGGCGGCGAACGCCCAAGCGAACACCCAGCCCAGCACCAGTGCACGCGCGTGAAGATGCAAGCGCGCCGGCATCACAATGCCGCCAGCACGAACACGATCGTCGCGCCGGCTCCAAAAGCGCTCCTGATCGCGTGCAGCGATCCCCAGCGCTCCATCAAGGCCCTCAGATCCGGGTCCGGCTCCTGTGGAGACATGGCTTCCAAGCGTCTGTTGATCGGCATGATGGCCAGCAATGTGAAAGGCCAATTGGCCACCAGGATGATGGCGCCAAGGCCCCATTGCATGTCGCCGGTCTGGTACCAGGCCGTGAGGCCCAGAAGAAACCCGACCACCGCGAGGCTGGCCTGCATCTGAAAGCCGCGAGCGTAGGACGGTTTCCACTGGCTCAGGAGAGCAGCATCGTTGAGCTGCATCCGCGCCGGATGCTCTGCAAAATTGATGTAGATCGCCGCCCCGGCAAACGCCGCCGCAACGCAAATGGCAAGAAGACCGGCTAGCACCATGCGCGCCGCTCATTATGTCTAGACATATTGGTTCACCTCAATGAAGTTCGCCGTTAAGTCCAGCACATAAATCTGGTGCATATGGGGCATGGCGTAGACGCCCGCATCCGTATAAGCGATGCCCGCCCCGTCCAACCGCTCCATCACCGCCTTCACGTCCCGCACCCAGAAGGCCGGATGGCCGCCGATGGTGGGGTTGTGGGCGAAATTGTTGCGCAGCGCGAACGTGGCGTCCGGCCGGTTGAGATGGAGGCCGCGATTGTCATCGCCCAGGGGCAAAAGGGCCAGTTGGGCCGGATCCACACTCACATCACCCATGGTCTCCGGCACATGCCAAGGCCCTTCGGCAATGCCGGCCATTTCGGTGAAGAAGCCAACTCCCTCGCGCACGTCGCCCACCTGCAAGTTGACGTGATGCACGCCCCAGCCCCAGTCCTGCTCCCAGGGGTGGTCGCCATCAGTATCGTCCGCGCCGTTGGCCTGAACGAACTCGATCACGTTCAGCGACGGGTCCATGGTTGTCAGGCTCGCGCCGTCTGCGCCTTCCACATACGAGATCGATGCCCGGTCCAGGTTCCGGGCGACCATGTTCAAGTCGCTGAGACTGATCGCCATTTTTCGCCCGCCGGCCGGGTGCACAACGGTCCCGTCAAGCTGGGCCACCGCGCGCTGCGGCTTGGCCAGATGCACCCCGCGCATCCCGTCGCCAAACCGGGCGCTTGTCTCACCCGCTGCGCCATTCTCAGCTTCCGTCAGGCCGATCAGTTCGCCAAAGAACCAGCGTGCCCGTGCAATGTCGTGGGCACTGAGCCCCACATGGTGAATGGCCCAACTCATTTCGCTCTCCAAGAATTGTTATCCGTCAGCCCGCTTTGGCGAGGGTGACGTTCGCGTCTGCTCGCCTGTCATTTACCACGGTGACCCGGTGCATGCACCTGTAGGCGGGCAAATAGTCGGCCACCGCATAATGCTGCGTCACCCGGTTGTCCCACATGGCCAGCGAGTTGTTCTGCCAGCGAAAGCGCACCTGGTATTCCGGGCGGTTCATGTGGTCCAGCAAATAGCCGATCAGGCGCCGGCTTTGGCGCGCGGTGAGGCCCACAATGTGCTGGGTGAACCCCTCGTTCACATAGAGAAAAGGCCGCTCCGTCACCGGATGGTGCATCACCACCGGATGAACCGCCGACCCGAACCGGCCATGGGCGCGTGTGAGCTTCTCGCCCGCATCCGGGCCGGTCGCAAAGTTGTTGCGGAAATCACCCATATCGTGGACGGCCTGAAGATCTGCCAGATCGGCCTTCATGCCGGCGGGCAGGGCGTCATAAGCGGCATACATGTTGGCCCACATGGTATCGCCCCCGCATTCGGGCACATGGCGCGCTGAGAGGATTGAGGCGAACGGCGGATTGGGTTTGAAGGTCACATCCGCATGCCAGCCATCGGTGTCCGGCGGCGTCTCGGCATCATTGGCGAGCACCACAATGTTCTCAAACTCATCCACATGAGGATAGATGGGATGCGGCGGCTCCGGCTCGCCAAACGAGCGCGTAAAGCGCAGATGGGCGGCCGGCGAGAGGTCCTGATCGCGAAAGAAGATCACCAGATTGTCGATGAGGGCGCCATAGATCGCATCCAGGGTTGCAGCGTCCAACTCACCGTTGAGGTCGATCCCCGACAGTTCTGCCCCGATGGTCGGCGTGAGCTTGGAAATCTTGAGGTTTTTGACAGACATGGGCGTGCTCCTTCCTCAGCCAGGTGGCAAGCGTATCCGCAGTTTGAAGGCCGCAGCAAGGATGAAAATCTCAAGTATCCTTGCAGCGGGCGCCGCGGCGCTCTATTGCAACCTCAAACCTCTTCAGAAGCGAAAGGCACCCGCTCATGATTGTTAGAAGCTTGGACCAGATTTTGGATACGGACCGCGATGTGCGCGGCGACGTTTGGGCCAGCCGGCGCTTCCTGCTGGCTGAAGACGCGGTCGGCTTCTCGCTGAACGAGACCACCGTTGAGGCGGGTGCTGAACAGACCATGTGGTACAAGCACCACATTGAAGCCAATTACGTCATAGAGGGCGAGGGCTCCGTGGAAGATGTGGCCACCGGCGAAGTGTTCCCGCTCAAAGCCGGCACCATGTACACGCTTGATAAGCACGACAAGCACATCCTCAGGGCCACCACGCGCATGAAGATCGTCTGCGTCTTCACGCCCGCGCTCACCGGGCGCGAAACCCACGATGAGGATGGCTCGTACCTGCCGGCAACCGATTAGCGCTTATCGAGCCAGGTGCAGATCCGCTCCATGGCGGTCTGCAGGCTCTCGTGAGAGCGCGCAAAGCACAGCCTATACCAGCCATCTTCACCGCCAGGGCCAAAGGCTGTGCCGGGCGCCAGACCGACGCCGGCTTCATCGATCAGCCGCCGGGTGGTGGTCTCCGAGCTGTCCATGCCCTCCACCCGGAAGAAGAAGTAGAATGCCCCTTCGGGCTTTTGATACTGCACGTCGGGACGCACGCCTAAAGTGTCCAGAACGATGTTGAGCCCGGTTTGCGCCCGCTCCACCTGTTGGGCCATGAAGGGCTCGCCCTCATCCAGCGCGACCGCGGCCGCCGATTGCATGAACGAGGCCACGCCCGACGTATTGTACTGGATCAGGTTTTCGATCACCTGGCCGATGGACTGGGGCGCCTGCAACCAGCCGATGCGCCAACCGGTCATGGCCCAGTTCTTTGAGAACGTGTTGGCGAGGATCAGCCGCTCCTCAGGCTCGCAGCATTCAAGCAGCGATGGGGCAACGGTCCTGTTGTCGCCTTCGCCCGGGTAATAGAAGCGCGAATAGACCTCATCGCCCAACAGCCAGATCCCCCGCCGGCGGCAGAAATCGCGCACCGCGATCAGCTCGTCCGGGCTGGTCACCTTGCCCAACGGATTGGAGGGGCTGTTGAGGCAGATCGCGCGGGTTTTGTCTGTCACCGCATCAAACAGCCGGTCGAGATCGAGCTGCCAGGTGCCGGCCTCAAACAGCATGGGCACTTCCACCGGCTTGATCTGCAGCATCCGCATGGGCGCCGCGTAATTTGGCCAGGCCGGGCTGGGGATGACAACCTCATCGCCCGCGCCTGCAATGGCTTGAAGGGCCAGGTGGATGGCCTGCATGCCGCCGCCGGTGACGAAATAGTTCTCCGGATCGTTGGGCACCCCGAAGAGGCGGGCATGGTAGCGGCCCAGCGCTTCGCGGAGCTGGGGGATGCCGCGCTGCCAGGTGTAGAACGTCTCGCCCCGGGCCATCGCCGCGCTGGCGGCATCGCAAATGAATTGCGGCGTAGGCAAATCGCCTTCGCCAACCCAGAGCTTGATGGCGTCTTCGGCCTGCCAGGCATAGTTGGCCACCCGGATGATGCCGCTTTCCGGCTCATCGCGCACGTCAGGTTTCAGCGCTTGGAAGACCGGGCCAATGTCCGGGCCTGAAGGGCTGTTCATCGCCATGGCTTGAACCTTTTCACGTTGTGCATCGAGGAAGCGGTGGCGTTAACATTGGTCCAGACGGAATACAAGCCATTGCCCAGCCGTCCAACAAAAAAGCCCGGATGGAAACCATCCGAGCTCAAAGCTCTGAGATTGATCGGGCCGCTATTTAGCCGTCTTCAGCAGGTCACGGATTTCCGTGAGCAGGGCCACATCAGCCGGCGGTTCGGCCGGGGCTGCGGCTTCTTCTTCTTCGGCTTGCTTCTTGGCGGCGTTCATGCCCTTCACCAGCAGGAACATGATCCACGCCACGATAATGAAGGCGATACAGTTGTTGATGAAGACGCCCACATTGATGGTGGCGGCGCCTGCGTCCTGGGCGGCTTTTAGTGTTTTGAAGTCCTCACCACCCAGCGTGATGAACGTATTGGTGAAGTCCAACCCGCCTGAGAAATAGCCCACAACAGGCATGAAAATGTCAGCCACCAGCGACTTCACAATGGTGCCGAACGCGGCCCCCATAATGATGCCGACGGCCATGTCCACCATGTTCCCTTTGACCGCAAACTCTTTGAATTCCTTGAGCATAATAGTGCCTTTCTAAGTCGTTCCCTCGACCCGCAGCCGATCGTCCGGCCGCGCGTTGGCCCCGCGCGCACACCCCCGCGTTGCCGCGCAACTTGTACAGAAAGTGGCATAACGGTTTCAAGCGCTAGTTTGCGCTTGAGCACCGAAGAGTTCGAAGAGAAATCAGTTCTGTGTCTGTGACTTCAGGTCATTCAGCTCTGCTTTGAGATCCAGGGCTTCTTTGGCCTGCGCGGCCAGCTTCTGGTTGGTCTCTTCCACTTGTGCCTTAAGCGCCTTGATGTTGGCGTTCGCCTCCTCAAGCTGCGCGCGCTGCGTTGAGACGGCGTTTTGAGCTTCCGTGTTTGAATTGGCCAACTGGCCCTTCAGTTCCTTGATCATTGTGTCGGCAGACGCCTTGGCCGCGGCCAGCGCCGCTTCGGCCTCTGATTTCTGGGTGGCCAGGGTAGCCTTCAGTTTTGCCACTTCCTCGGTCAGCCCGGAGGCTTGCCCCTCGGCTTTGGAGAGATTGGCTTCGGCCTTGGCCAAGGCGTCTTTCAGGCCTGATACCTCGCTCAGGGCGCCTTCGGCTGCGGTTTTCTGTTCACCAAGCATGGCCTCAAAGCTGGCTTTCTGCTCCTGGAGGGCTTTGCTGGCCTCATCTTTGGCGGCGGTCACGGCCAGGTCACCGCGGCTCTTGGCCTGCGCAATGGCGGCAGCGCTCGTTTCCTTCAGCTCTGCCAGGGCGCCTTGCGCATCCGCTGCCGCCTTCTGAGCTGTTTCAGTTTCTTTCTTGGCAGCCGCGACGGCGTCATCGCTGGCCTGCTTTGCTTCCGCCACGGCTGATTCTGCCGCTTTCTTCTCTTCGCTTATGGTGGCCTCGGCCTGGGACCGTTCCTCTTCAATCTGACCGCGAAGTGCCGTCACCTGGGATTCAAGTTTTGACGTTCCTGAATTGCCGACGAAATACCCAACAACCGCCCCCGCGATCACGATTGCAACGTAGATAAGCCCCTTGCCGCTTGAGTTATCCATCCCATGCTCTCCCGTTTCTAGCCTGCCTCGGTGTTTTGAGCACATCGCCTGGTGACGCCGTGCCAATTTGTTAGTTGTCCTTTGTTCTATACCAGCCTCCTCAGGCAGGCTAGACCGATTGTGGACACAAGAGTGGGCAAATGCCGGAGATGAGCTGATGATGCGCATGATAAAACTGATCGGATCAACCTGTCTTGCCGCCATCGCCATCGCGCTGGCGGGGCTGTGGTGGACAGCCGCCGATGTGGATCGGCCGGTCGATTTCACCCAGAACATTCTGACATCCAAGCCCAATCAGTATCTGGCCTGTCCTGAAGACCACTGCCGGGACAAACCGCATATGGTCGCGCCGGTTTTCCAGGTGAGCCGGGATGAGGCGGTGCAGGTCTGGGACACCATGATGGCGCAGAAAACCCGGTTTGCGCGGCTCAACACCCGTGACAAGCCTGACCGCCGTCAGTATGAAGAACGCTCAAAACTCATGAGATTCCCCGACCGCATCAGTGTCCAGTTTCTCGAACGCTCACCCACCACCTCCAGCGTGGCAATCTTCAGCCAATCAAAATATGGCTACTCGGATATGGGCGTGAACGAGGCGCGGGTTGTGCGATTGATGACGGAGTTTCGGGCAAGCCTGGATCAGTACAAGAAAGACAAAGGAAATACAGAATGAAGAATCTTCGCCGCACACTCTTAGCCGCCGTGGTCTTGGGCTCGGCAGCCACCGCTTGGGCCGGTGATGTCAGCGTTGCGGTCCAGGTGGGCGGAGAGGCTGATCTGGACGCGTGCGGCGGGGTGGGGGAGGTCCATCGACTGAATCCCGATGGGGATAACTTTCTGGCGGTGCGCGCCGGGCCTGGTTCGGCGCACAGGATGACCGACAAGCTCCATTCCAAGGATCTGGTATTCATGTGTGACGAAAGTGGCGCCTGGATCGGAATTGTCTACGGGCCCGATGGCGTGGACTGCGGCGTGGGCACGCCCATTGCCGAGCGCGGCCCCTATTCGGGCACCTGCGCCAGCGGTTGGGTCCACAGCCGCTATATCAAACTCATCGCGGGCTGAATGCCCGCGCCGCTTACCGCAGATGTTCTGGTGATCGGCGGCGGGCTTGCCGGCGCACGGGCGGCCCAAGCGGCCACTGACGCCGGCGCGGACACGCTCTTGGTCACCAAGGCCCCGTTGGGGTCCGGCGGTGCATCCGCCCGTGCCTCCGGCGGCTTTGCGGCGGCGGTCGGCAAAGACGATCGCGCGCTCGATCATGCAGACGACACCCTTGCCGGCGGACGCGGCGTCAATGACGCCCGGCTGGTTGACCTCATAACCGAAAACGCGCCCGGCGCCCTGGATCGCCTGCAACGGCAGGTGGAGGGATTTGCCGAGGTGCCCCAACCGGCGCCGCTTCACCAGCGGGCAAGATCGGTTCAGTATGAGCGCGGGATGACGCATCTGATGGCGCGCCTTGGTCAAACCTTGGCCAGTGCGGGATCGCGCGTGGTGGACCGCCATTGGCTCATCGATCTGACCGTAAGCGGCAGCGGGCGGGTGGACGGCGCCTTGCTCTATGACCAAGACACGGGTGCCGTGGTGGCGTGCAGAGCCGCTGCGGTGGTTCTGGCCACCGGGGGCTGCGGGCAACTCTTCCCGGTCACCTCCAACGGCGCTGATGCGACCGGTGATGGCTATGCGGCGGCCCTGCGCGCCGGGTGCACGCTGAAAGACATGGAGTTCATCCAGTATACGCCCACCGCGTTTGCGGCTCCGCCCGGCCTCAAAGGGCACACCATCGTCGGCACGTTGCTCACCCTTGCTGAGGTGAAGCTCCTGAACGCGAAAGGTGAGCGCTTCATGGAACGTTATGCGCCGGACCTTACGGAGGGCGCAGACCGGGCGACCCTCGCGCGGGCCATCTACCGGGAGGTGCAGGAGGGGCGGGGCACAGAGAGCGGGGCGGTGTACCTGGATGCCACCGCTGTCACGCCCCAAGCCTTCAACCACCATCGCCCCGGTTTCTATGATTTGTGCATGGCTCACGGCATAAACCCCTGCAGCGAACCACTCCAAACCGCCCCTGCCGTTCATACCTGCTTGGGAGGCGTCAAAGCCGGTCCTGATTTAGAGGCCGCGGAAAACCTGTTCGTGGCGGGAGAGGTGATGGCCGGCATGCACGGCGCCAACCGGCTCTCCTCCAACAGTCTGACGGAAGCCAATGTGACCGGATGGATCGCAGGAGAACGCGCGGCGGCCTGTGCCGCAGGCCGGGAGCCGGGCGGCTCGCAGCAGCGCTCTGACGACTTCGAACTCCCCAAGCCCGGCGGGGTCAACGTGGCAGACCTACATCACCGCCTGCAACAGGTTATGGCCGCTTCCGCCGGGGTTGAGCGCGAGGCGACGAGCCTACGCGCCGGACTGGACGCTGTGGCGCAGATTGGCCGGGAGTGCGAGACCGCCCGGAAGACGGGGATCGACACGATCACTGGCTGGCTTGGCCTTAGGAACATGGTGCTGGTGGCCGAGGCAATTCTTGGCGCCGCGCTTCAGCGCACGGAAAGCAGAGGCGCCCATTTCCGGACCGACCATCCTCAACCGTGCGATGAGCACGAACACATAAATGTCTGTTGTGCGCTGGAAGGCGAGGCGCTCAGGTATCACCGCGTGCCGGGTGCTTGATTGGACGGTCTTTGCGGCCGCCTGCGTCCGGAGTTCACGGAGGGAGCCGACGACCGTGCGGCTTTCCGCGTGGGACGCTCCAAATCCTCGATCACCGACAATTCGGCCATTTCGAGCAACTTTGTGGTGGAATCCAAACGCAGCCGGGTGGCATCATCCCGTGCCTGTTCGATACTTGCCAAAAGATCTTTTAAGCGCGTGCGCGCACTGCGCTTACCGAATCTGCGCCACATTTCAACCAACCCACCAACCACAACGCCTCAGCGTAGGCAAAATCAGACCAAAAGATCGGCCTGACGTCAATGTCAAAAGGCAGATTTTTGACCTAAGACAGCCGTTTAGTGGCAATTGCTCAGCAAAATCTCATCCGAACACAACCCTTCCGGGTTGAAGCGTCAGTTTGCCTGCTCGTCCAGATCGAAATAGGCCTCACCGGTCTTGAGCGTTTCCGCCGGATCCCGCAGAGATGCGCGCAGGTCCAATAGGCTCACCTTTGTGGCCTGCACCGCTGTCGGCTGCTCTGGGATGATGTTTGCCGGGGCGTTCGGGAAGTCAACCGTAACTGCACCGGCCAAGACCAGTAATCCGATCGTGCTGGACCGAACCACCGCCTGATTTTTGGTGTACCAACTCATACTCAACTCACCCACCTAACAGGCTGAAACGTTTCCATAGGCAGGTTAACAAAACCTTGCGCGACTGTGGCAGATATGCCGCACTTCTGGTCAAGTCGCCCATTCAGTGTGTGGGCGGAGAACCAAGCGTGTCAGGACTGGGCGGCTTGCGCGGCGGCCTCGGCCTGCTCCAGGGCCTCGGTGGCATCTATCCAATCGGTCTCTGCGTCCTGGAGCTCCTTGGCGGCTTTGCCCCGCTCCAACACCAGTTGCTGCGCCTTGTCCGGTTCTTTCTCGTAGAGGCTCGCATCCCCCAGGCTGCTGTCGATCAGGGTCAGAATCTCGTTTAATTTCTGCATCTTAGATTCAATTTGTTGAATCTTTTTCTTAAACGGCTGAACCTTGGCGCGCGCATCGGCTGCCTGGCGCCGGCGCTCTTGCGGGGTCAGCTCGGGAACGGGCGGCTTTACCGGCTCGAGCTCAGGCGCGCTGGCTACAGGCTCCGATCCGTTGGTTGCGTCCGCGCCCTTGGCCTGGGCTGCGGCAGCTTTGCGGTCAGCGCGCGCGGCGGCCAGGATGAGCTTGGTGTAGTCATCCAGGTCTCCGTCGAAGGGTTGAACCGTTCCCTTGTTCACCAACCACAATCTGTCTGCGCAGGTCTCGATCAGGTGCCGGTCGTGGCTGATCAGGATCACCGCACCTTCGTAGTCGTTGATGGCGCGGATCAGGGCCTCGCGGCTGTCCACGTCCAGATGGTTCGTGGGCTCGTCCAGGATCAGGATATGGGGACCGACAAACGAGGCCATGGCAAACAGCAGCCTGGCTTTTTCACCGCCGGAGAGCTTGCCGGCCTTCGTGTCCGCCAGATGGGCGCCAAACCCGAGGGCGCCTATCTTTGCGCGCCTCTGCGCCTCGGTGGCATCGGGCATCATGGCCCGGATATGGTCATAAGGGCTCTCTTGCGGGTTCAGTTCATCGAGCTGGTGCTGCGCGAAATAGCCAACATCAAGCTTCTTATGGTGACGCATGGCGCCCGAACGCACATCCAGGCGTCCGGAAAGCAGTTTGGCAAAGGTGGACTTACCGTTTCCGTTGGCCCCCAGCAGACCGATCCGGTCATCGGGATCAAGGCGCATGTTGAGATCGCGCAGAACGGTCGTGTCGCCGTAGCCCACCGCCGCCTCTTCGAACCGCACCAGCGGCGGGTTCAGGATCTTCTGCGGCGCCGGGAACAAAAACGGCGCCACCTGATTGTCGGCCATGGCGGAAACCGGCTCCAGCTTCGACAAGGCCTTCAGCCGGCTCTGCGCCTGGCGGGCTTTGGAGGCTTTGTAGCGGAAGCGATCCACGAACGCCTGCATGTGGCGGCGCTGTTCGTCCTGCTTCTTCTTCATCTTCAGCTCAAGCGCCTGCTTCTCCCGGCGCTGCCGGTCGAACGTGTCGTAATTGCCCTGGTAGAGGGTCAGCTTCTGCTGATCGAGATGCAGAATGCTGGAAACGGAGGTGTTCAGCAGGTCACGGTCGTGGCTGATGATGATCGCGGTGTAGCGATAGGTTTTCAGGAAGTTCTGCAGCCAAATGGTGCCTTCCAGGTCCAGATAGTTCGTCGGCTCGTCCAGCAGCAGCACTTCAGGTTCCGAAAACAAAGCCGCCGCCAGCGCAACCCGCATCCGCCAACCGCCCGAGAGAGAGCCGCAAGGCTGTTGCTGGGCCGTTTCGGTAAAGCCAAGGCCCGCCAGAATGGTGGCCGCTCTGGCCGGCGCCGCATGGGCGCCGATATCGGCCAGGCGCGTATGGATCTCAGCAATCTGAGAAGGGTCTTGTTCGGTCTCCGCGTCCGCCAGCAATTGCGCGCGTTCCTTGTCCGCAGACAACACATGATCGATCAGGCTCTCCGGTCCGCCCGGCGCCTCCTGGGCAATGGCCCCCACCCGCCAGCTTGAGGGCACGGAAATGGAACCGCCATCGGTGTTGACCTCACCGAGGATGATCTTGAAGAGGGTGGTCTTGCCCGTGCCGTTCCGGCCCACGAACCCCACCTTGTGGCCAGCCGGAATCGCGACAGCAGCGCCGTCCAGCAGCAGCCAGCCTTCAATGTGGTAGGTGAGGTCGTTCACATGGAGCATGGGCGTGGCACCTAGCCGATCACGGGCGCGCCCGCAACTGATATCGACCGCGAGGCAAATGGCTCCGGACGATCGTGTGCCGCCCAAGGGCACGGATCACGAAGAATCTACCCAAAGACATTTGATTGCCACATTGGATTTGTCTTTGATGTTGTCCGTTGGCTGACGTTTGACACAGTGGACACCAGGTTTGCTCCAGCGAACTTTGAAAAAGGGACCTTCTCCGATGAAAGCACATTTTGTGAAGGTGGCTTCGGCCGCCGCTCTGGCCGTTTCCTTGTTTGTGGCGGCGCCGATCAGCACGAAGGCAGCAGAATACACCGTCGACCTCTCACACTCGTTTGTGCACTTCCGCACCAAGCACCTCGGCATGAGCTGGCTGATCGGTCAGTTCAACAAGTTCGAAGGCACCATGAAGTACGATCCGGCCGCCGGCCCGGAGGCACAGAGCATTTCGCTGACCATTGACACCGCCAGCATCGACACAAACTGGGCGGACCGCGACAAGCATCTGCGCAGTGCCGACTTCCTCAACACCGACAAGTTTCCGACCGCCACCTTCAAGAGCACCAAGTTTGAGGGGGACGAAAAAGGGGGCACGCTGACCGGTGATCTGACCTTGATGGGCGTGACCAAATCCATTTCCTTCCCGATCACGAAGATCGGTGAAGGCAAGGACCCGTGGGGCGGCTACCGCGCAGGGTTTGAGGGCACATACGACCTGGTCCGCAAGGATTTCGGTATGGACTACAATCTTGGCCCGGCCGCTGAAGTCGTCCAGATGCATCTGATGATCGAAGCGATCAAGAACAAGTAACGTCTTGACCTGAAAGGTGCGGGGTGGCTGTGGCCTGACGGCTCGGCTCCCCCGCACGGGCTGCCCCCGTGAACCTTTACAACACCAAGACCGGGTTTGGGCTTGTGTCCAAACTTCTCCATTGGCTGATAGCGCTCGGCATTATTGGCCTGATCGCGCTTGGCTGGTGGATGGTTGGGCTCAGCTATTACGATCCCTGGTACAATGCCAGCCTGGAGCTGCACAAAGACTTCGGGATGGTCGTGCTTTTGCTGGTGTTTGCAAAGTTCTGCTGGCAGGTCGCGAACCGGCCACCCGGCCCGGGTGCCGGCTTAAAGCCATGGGAGCGTAAAGCGTCCCACGCCATGCATTGGGTCTTGTATGTGCTGATGCTCGCCGTGCCGGTGACCGGCTACATGATCACCACCGCCGCGGGGCAGGGCGTGTCTGTGTTCGGCCTCTTTGAGGTGCCCGCCATCTTGCCCCAATCGGAGACCGCGCGCGAGCTGGCCACCGACATTCACTACTATTTTTCCTATGGGGCGATCGCGTTGATCCTCGGCCATGCGGGTGCCGCCCTGAAACACCATTTCGTGGACAAGGACGACACCCTGATACGCATGACTTGGGGTAAACTTACCGGACGCTAGAGGATGTCCACGCGCACCCGTGCGATGCCTGACTTGGTCATGCCGATTTTGCGCGCTGCGCCGAGGGACAGATCGATAATCCGCTTGCCGATGAACGGACCGCGGTCGTTGATGCGGACCACAACGCTTTTGCCTGTGCGCAAGTGCGTGACCCGGACCTTGGTGCCGAACGGCAGTTTGCGGTGCGCCGCCGTCAGTCCGAGCGGTTTGAAGCGCTCGCCATTGGCGGTGACTTTGCCGGATTTGTAGTAGGATGCAATGCCGGTTTGGCCGGCATTGGCCGGCAGAGTGGCAAACAATAGCAAGGTTGCTGCACCTGCCGCCGCCGCCGCAGCCAAGCAGGTTTCAAAGTTGAGTAGTCTCATACGATTCCCTCTCGTTATGTGAGGCGGCTTCTCGCAATGAACCGGGGCGGAAATTCGAATGGATTTTGGCAAGTTAAAGGCAATGTTATGTTCATTTTCTGGGGCTTTCCCTAGGGTTATCCAACTTTTGGATAAGGTGAATTTATCGCCCCTGTACGCGCCACCGGCCTTGCGGTAGGGCCCCTTGAGGGACATGAGGGAGGAGATGAGTGGCTGAAAGAACGCGCAGATCAGGAGGCAGAACCGGACGCCAGAAAGCCGAACAGGCGGCCGGGCGCAGCACCGCCCACTATCGGCGCTTGCGCAATCCGTTCGGACCGTTGGAAATCCTCTCCGCGGATGAAGTTGAGGCGATCCATGATGCGTCCCTTCAGGTTCTCCAGGACATCGGCATCAGGGTTCTGCACGCGGGGGCGCGGTCGATCTACAAGGATGCCGGCGCGCTGGTGGATAGCGATACCCATGTGGTGCGGCTCGGTCGGGAGCTGGTTGAGGCCTTCATCGCGTGCGCTCCCTCCACCGTGGAGCTCAAGTGCCGCAACCGGGCGCGCGACCTGACGCTTGGCGGACGCAACATTGTTGTGGCCGCGGTGGGCGGACCGCCCAATGTGTCCGACCGCGAACGGGGGCGCCGCGCCGGCACGGGCGAGGACTTTCGCGATCTGGTGCGCATGGCCCAGAGCTTCGACATTGTCCATCTGCTTAGCCCGTCGGTGGAGCCCCTTGATGTGGAGCTGCGCTTTCGCCACCTGGAAGTCACGCGCGCGCAGAGCGTGTTGTCTGACAAGTTCCCGTTCGTTTTCTCCCGCGGCGCACCGCAAGTGGTCGATGCATTGGAGATCGTGCGCATCGCTCAACAGGTGAGCGCGGAGGACTTTTCCGATGCGGTGCGCTGTTACACCGTCATCAACGCCAACTCGCCCTTGCAGCTTGATGTGCCCATGTGCCAGGGGATTATCGATTTCGCCAAAGTCGGTCAGTTGATGGTGCTGACGCCGTTCACCCTGGCCGGCGCCATGGCTCCCGTCACCGTGGCCGGTGCGTTGGCCCAGCAAAATGCAGAGGCGTTGGCGGGCCTGTGCCTCAGCCAGATGGTAAATCCTGGCGCGCCGGTCTGCTATGGAGGCTTCACCTCAAACGTGGATATGAAGTCAGGGGCGCCCGCGTTCGGTACGCCGGAATATGTGAAAGCGGCCTTGGCGTCCGGCCAGCTCTGCCGGCGCTATGGGGTGCCCTTCCGCTCGTCCAACGTGAACGCCTCAAACACGCCGGACGCGCAAGCCGCATACGAATCTCAGATGGCCATCTGGAGCACGCTGATGGGCGGATGCAACATTCTCATGCATGGCGCAGGCTGGCTTGAAGGCGGGCTCACTGCGTCGTTCGAGAAGTTTGTGATCGACGTGGACATGCTGCAGATGATGGCCGAAGTGTTCACCGGTCTGCCGGTCGATACCAAGGAACTCGCTCTGGACGCCATGCGCGAAGTGGGGCCAGGCGGCCATTACTTCGGGGCCGCGCACACGCTTGAGCGCTACTCTGAGGCGTTTTACGAGCCCATCATCTCCGATTGGCGCAACTATGAAACCTGGGACGAAGCGGGCCGGCCCGATGCCTATGAGCGGGCCCATAAGGTCTACAAGCAAACCTTGGCAGACTTTGAGACGCCGCCCATGGAGCCCGCGGTGCTGGAAGAGATCGACGCCTTCATTGAGAAGCGCACGGAGGAGGGCGGCGCACTGCCGGAATCATAATCTCAAGCCTTCTGGCCATCATGGCGGGCAGGGGCCTATAGTGGCGCCTAACAATGAGCAGCCCAAAGGTGCAAAACCCATGATTGACGATCCCCCCCTTCTCACAGTCCGCCGCAACTTTCCAAGACCCGCCGCCGCGATGGTGGAGCGCTTGCGCGGCACCGCCACCGGCGTGGTGGTGGATTGCATGAATGGGCGCGGCGCGTTGCACCATTCCGTCAAGCCGGTCACGCCAGAGGCCACCAGCTTCACAGGCGTTGCCGTCACGTGTGATGTGGGGCCGGCAGATAACCTGGCCGTCTTCGCCGCGATGGACATCTGTCAGCCCGGCGACGTGATCGTGATCGCCACTGATGAGTTCCTCACCACGGCGGTTGTGGGCGACATGGTGGTGGGCATGTCCGCCAATATCGGCGCGGTGGGCATGGTGACCGACGGAGCCGTGCGCGATGTGGCGGGCATATGCGAGGCCGGCATCGCCTGCTTTGCTGCGGCCGTCACGCCGAATTCGCCGGCGCGCAATGGCCCGGGCACGGCCGGGTTGCCCATCGTATGTTCCGGCGTTCCGGTCTCTTCCGGTGATGTTGTGGTGGCGGATCCTGATGGCGTGGTGATCGTGCCGCAAGATCAGCTTGAGCAGGTTCTGGCCCGTCTGCCCGACGTGTTGGCTGCAGAGGCAGGGTTGGAAGAAAAGGTCAAGGCAGGGTTGCAAGTCCCTGACTTTGCAAAGGAAGTTCTCTCCAGCGACCGGGTTGTGTCGCTCGATTGACCCAGCCTATCCGGCGGTTAAATGCGTCTGGATGGCCTTGACGGTTTTCATCAGCAGCATCTTGCGCTCTGGGGCAAGCGGGGTGGGGTTGGACGACATCTTGGCGATCACGATGGCGTTCTTCTGGTCCACGAACAGATGCTGGCCATGGATGCCGATGGCGAAGATCACCGGGGCCTCTCCCTCCAGAATGTACCATTTGGACCGGTAGGAAATCGGATAGCCCGGGAAGTCCTTTGCAAACGCGCCACGATCCCATGCTTCGCGGCTGCCTTGAGTGGCGATATCGTTGATCCAGCCCGCCGGCACCACTTGCTGTGCGCCCCGCTGGCCGCTTTGAACCATAAGTTGACCGACCCGTGCGAGATCGCGGGCCGTGATGCACATGCCGCCGGCAGCGCGGGGCGCGCCCAGTCTGTCCACGGTGATGTATCCGCTGCGCTCTGCGCCCATGGGCTGCCACAGCAGTGTGCTCATGAGGTGCGCATAGGGCTGCCCGCTGGCCCGCTCTATGATCCAGCCCAGCAGATCCGTGTTTGGGGAGACATAGTGAAATCGGCCCTCGTGCTCCCCATCGCGCGCGCTGAGCGTTTGCAGGAACGAACGGAGGTCCGTGGCCTCTTCGCCGGGCGCCAACGGGTTCCAATTGGTGGACTTTCTGTATTCGATAATGGGGCCGCTGGTCGTCTCATAGTCTTCGTCAAACGCCACCCCAACCCGCATGTCTAAAAGGTGGCGCACGGTTGCGCCCTCATAAGCGGTGCCCACAAGCTCGGGCACATAGTCCGTGGCCAAGCGGTCGATTTCGAGCGTGCCTTGATCCGCCAGGATACCTGCCAGCAGACCGAGCATGGATTTGGAGACCGACATGAGGATGTGGGGGGTGTGGCGTGTCATGCCGTTGGCGTAGCGCTCAAACACCACCGCGCCTCCCTGAAGCACCACAAAGGCGTCCGTCTCGGTCTCTTCCAAGACCGCCGGCAGGTTTACGGTTTCGCTGTCATCCAACCGCACCGGAAGCCCTTCAAGATCCAGCAAACTCTCCCTTAAGACCCACACGTTGTCCGGATCGTTCGGGATGTCGGCTGAAGGCACGATCTCGCGCACATGATGGAACGCCCACTTGTTGAACGGCCCGGTGCGCCAGTTTGCCAGGGTCACCTGCGCGTCAGAGCCGGCGGGGAACGTCATCATGAGATCGGTCATCGGATAGGTATTCCTGTATGGTTGCGCAAAACGTTTAATTTGTCTTGTCACAACCGTTGCGTATCCCTAGGGTCAATTCAAATGGAAAACATGAAGGCAGCGGTTGCGCCAGTCACTAATCTGCCGCACCGGTCGGGGCACCTTTGAACTATACTGAGTTCATCTATGAAAACCGCCGTTGGTTGGGCGGCGGCTTTCTTTTGACCTTGGCCTCCTGCTTTGGACAAACCTTCTTTATTGCCCTCTTCTCCGGCGAGCTGCGCGCTACTTTTGATTTGAGCCACGGCCAGCTCGGCGGGATCTACACCGGCGCCACATTGGCCAGCGCGGTTGTCCTTATATGGCTCGGCAAAACGGCAGACTGGATGCGCCTGCCTGTTCTGAGCGCCATCGTGATTGGGGTTTTTGCGGCCGCGTCTCTGCTGATGGCCTCGGCCACGTCTCTTGTGGTGCTCGCCCTGGCTCTGTTCTTGTTGCGCCTCTTGGGGCAGGGCATGCTCACCCATATTGCCATGACGGCGATGGGCCGCTGGTTTTCCGCCTACCGTGGGCGTGCTGTGGGGGTTGCGAGCCTCGGCTTTTCCGCCGGGGAGGCCGTGTTGCCGTTCATCACCATCGTGCTGATCGGGGCCATGGGCTGGCGCCAGGTTTGGTTTGCGTCCGCGGCCGTGCTGCTGCTTGCGGCATTGCCTGCGGTCTACTGGCTGTTCCGCGTTCCGCGCACGCCCATGGCCAAGCCGGCCGAGGGCATGGCCCGATATGACAATCGGCGCGGGGTGGAAGACTGGAACCGCCGGCAGGTGCTCTCCGATCCGGTGTTTTACGGGCTGCTGCCGGCAACGCTTGGCCCGCCGTTTATCTCCACAGGGATCTTCTTCCACCAGATCCACCTTATGGACGAAAAGGGCTGGGACATCAGTGTCTTTCCGGCCGTCTTCCCGTTTTTTGCCGCGTCCACCGTGATCACGTCACTGGCCAGTGGGTGGGCGATCGACCGTTGGAACTCTGTTGTTCTGCTGCCGATCTTTCTTCTGCCTCTGGGGCTTGGCTCCTTGTTTCTCGGGCTTTCCGGCGCCAGTGCCATGGCGGGCGTATTCATGGTGCTCCTAGGCGTCACGATCGGAGCGGGCCAAACCATGAGCGGGGCCATCTGGCCCGAGCTCTACGGCACCACCCATCTCGGCGCGATCCGCGCCCTGATGGCCGCGGTCATGGTGTTTGGGACGGCCCTGGCACCGGGGATTGTGGGCTGGCTCCTGGACATTGGCGTGACCATGGAGACCCAATTGCTGTTCATGGCCGGATACACGGTAGCTGCATCCGGATTTCTCTGGTACGTGATGCGGGTAATCCAAACCGCGCGCTCTTCAGAAGCCGCGGCCGTTTAAGCGCCAGTAACGAAGGAATGGCCCATGCGAATTGATCATCAAATGATGCGAGTTAAGGATCTTGATAAGTCCGTGGACTTCTACACACGGATCTTGGGCATGAAGCTGTTGCGGCAAACCGAATATCCTGACGGCAAGTTCACCAATACATTTGTGGGCTATCAGCCGGAAGGCGAGGGGACGTCTTTGGAGCTGACCTACAACTGGGATCAGGACGAAGACTATGAGATGGGTCAGGGCTGGGGCCATCTGGCGCTCATGGTGGATGATGTTTATGCCACGTGTGACAAGCTCGCCGCCGAGGGCGTGACCATCACCCGGCCGGCCGGCCCCATGAAGCACGGAACCCGCGTGATCGCGTTCATCGAAGATCCTGACGGCCACAAGATCGAGTTGGTGGGCCCCAGGGACTAAAAACCCCATGTTGCGGGCGATTGAACCGGCAGATCTGCCGGAACTGCTTGAGCTGAACCAGGCGCATGTGACGGAGCTCTCTTCATTGAGCCATGAGCGGCTCGCAGAGCTCGTGGACGCTGCGTTCTGGTCCAGATGCGCCGACAGCCGGGGCGCCTTGCTGCTGACTTTTGATCAGGATGCAGACTATGACAGCCCGAACTTCATCTGGTTCAAGGAGAAGTACGGCCGCTTCGTCTATGTGGACCGGATCGTGGTCTCGCCCTCAGAGCGGGGCAAAGGCCTGGCTGCCAAGCTCTACGAAGAGCTGTTTGCTGAGGCCCGCGATAAGGGCCACACCATGATCTGCTGCGAGGTCAACAGTGATCCGCCCAATCCCGGCTCGGACCGTTTCCACGAAGCTTTGGGCTTTAAAGAGGCCGGCGCGGCCCACCTGGCAGACCGCGGCAAGTCCGTGCGCTATCTGGTGTGCCCGCTTTGAGCGGATTTTAAAAAATCGAAATGCAGGCTTTTGGTTAAACTCCTACTCATACTCTTCTGGTCTAATTGTTCAGATTGATGGGGCGATTAGGCTGGAAGGTGAAAATATGTCGTCTTCAGCAGACAGTGACGCAAACATGACCGGGGTAGCCGGTGGCGCTGGCAATGCGGAACCAAACTTCGCGGACCGGCGTGCAACACCGCGCAAGCGTATCCTGAAGGCTGGCGTGATCCGCGCCTTGCCGGACTTTGAAGCCACCTGTGTGGTGCGTGATTTGTCCGAGGGCGGCGCCAAGCTAAAGGTGCAGGACGCCAGGCAGGTGCCTGATCTGTTTCAGCTCACCATTGAGCTGGATGGGCTCTTGGCCAAATGCCAGGTTATGTGGCGCAACAATTCCAACGAACTTGGCGTCAAGTTCGAAGCCCCGGCTGTGGCCATCGCGCCGGCACGCAAACAGGTGATCTATCCGCCCATGGCCCGGCCCGACATGCCGGAGTATAAGCCGCGTCCGTTTGAACGCCGCACCAAGGTGGTCTTCGACAAATAGCCTTCCGCTTTTTGCTCCTAATCCTAAGTTTAGGCGGCCGTTTCTAAACCCGCGATCAATGGGAATGCTCCCCCTTGCCCGCTTAGATAAGGCCACGCGATCCGCAGTTGGATCGGCGCGCATCAGCGCAACTTGACCCTAAACTCTAAGGAGCATTGAACATGAAGAAACCCGTAATCCTTGGCGCGCTCGCCGCTGCCGTTATCGCTGCTGCAGGCTTTGCCCAGGCAAACAACTCAGACAAGCATGTCAACCTGGAGGGCGCGGCTGTGGGCAGCTATCTGGGCAAAACCGAAACTGAGGCGCGCTCTGCGCTGGAAGCCAAAGGCTTCGTCATCACTGAAATCGAGCTTGAGGACGGTGAGCTTGAGTTTGAGGTGAAGAAAGACGCAAAGGCCTACGAGATCGAAGTTGATCCCAAGACGGGAAACATCTCCGAAGTCGAGCTGGAAGACGATAACGACTAGTCCGGCCCTGCGCCTCGACTTGCCCCCCAACTCACTATAGAGACAGGAAACAGGGCGCATCGCTTAAAGACGCGATGCGCCTTTTCTGACTGAGCTATTGGGGAGCTGACGCCATGACGGCCACCAAACCTGAAAGCACGGGTGCATCTGCCGGGACCAAGCGCGCAAAGACACTCTGGGGATTGCTGGCAATCCAAGCAGGCTGCGCAGCCTTTTTCCTCTTCGATGTGACTGCTGACTTCGCCGGTTGGGGCGAGCAGGGCTTTGGTTTTGATGACGATCTGGTGGAGCTGGTGGTGGTCGCGGGCCTGATTTTGGGGCTGCTGTACACGGCCTTGGAGCTCCGCGCGCTCCTGCAGCGCCAGGAACGGGCCGAAGCGCAGCTCAAGATTGCCTCCGGTGCGTTCTTCGAATTGCTCGACCAGAACTTTGAGGAGTGGGCCTTAACGCCCTCTGAGCGGGATGTGGCGCTGCTCGCCATCAAAGGCCTGTCGCTGGCCGAAATTGCAGACATCCGCCAGACCAAGCAGGGCACGATTAAGGCCCAATGCAACGCCATTTACCAAAAGGCGGGCGTTTCCGGGCGGCCCCAACTCCTCAGCCTCTTCATCGAGGAGCTTATGGCTGACGGCCTTGCCATGAACCCAGCCGCTTGAATTGCTGAACGCGCAGCTAGACCGGACCGGCCGCGCGCTGTAAGAGGAGCTTCGATCCTCTTTGAGTTCCCGATTCCATGCCCCTTGGCGACTACGTCCAGTTTGCCCGCGCGAACCTGCGCTTTTTGAGCTTTGGCTTCCTGGTGGCGCTGACCTCAAGCGCCGGCCAGACGTTCTTTATTGGCGTTTTCGGCCCGGAAGTGCGCGCGGCGTTCTCGCTCAGCCACACGGAGTGGGGAACGATCTACATGATCGGAACTCTCTCCAGCGCAGCCGCGCTCACCTATACCGGCGGCCTGATCGACCGTATGGACTTGCGGCTTTTTGCGGGCCTGGCGATCGCCGGACTGGCCGGCGCGTGCCTTGTGATCAGCTTGGCGCAGTCGGTGGTCGCGCTCACGGTGGCAATTTTTCTTTTGCGGCAAATGGGCCAGGGTCTGACCAGCCACACGGCCACCACGTCGATGGCCCGCTACCACGATGCCCATCGCGGCAAGGCCCTCTCGCTCGTCTCCATCGGCTTCACGACCGGCGAGGCGCTGTTGCCCGTCCTGGCGGTGGCCGCAATTGCCGCTTGGGGCTGGCGCCAGACCTATAGCTTTACCGCGCTCGTGGTGCTTGGTGTCATTCCCGTTGTGCTGTGGTTGCTTCGCGGGCATGGGCAGCGCCATGCCCAGTTTCTTGCCGCCGGTGAAGCGGACCTTGCGTCAAATGCAGAGCCGGCGAATGGCAAAACCCGCTGGGAAATGCTGCGCGAACGGCGCTTTTACATGCTGCTGCCTGCCGCCGTTGCGCCGTCCTTCATCGTCACGGCCATGTTCTTCCATCATTTGACGCTGGCCGAAGCCAAAGGCTGGTCGGCCCAGTGGGTGACGGGCAGCTATTGGATGTTCGGCGTGGCGACAGTGTTGGCCTTGCTCACAGCCGGCCCGTTGATTGACCGCTGGAGCGCAGCGCGCATCATGCCGTTCTATCTTCTTCCTCTTGCGGCAGGCCTTGTCATTCTGGCGCCTGCGGAGAATTCCCTCTGGATCCTGGCCTACCTCTTTTTGGGTGGCTTGAACTCGGGGATCTATTTTGCCGGCCTCACGGCGCTTTGGGCTGAGCTTTACGGCGTGCGTCACCTGGGCGCCATTAAATCCACCGTGGGTGCCATCAGCGTGTTTGCATCCGCCCTCGGTCCGGTCACCGTGGGCGTCATGCTTGATCTGGGCTATTCCATTGAAACCGTGTGCCTCAGTTTCGCGGCTTACTGTTTGCTGGCAACACCCCTGCTGATCCGGGGCCTGCGGAGCCCGTCCCTCAGGGCGGATGTGACGGCCCGGTAGCCGGCCGTTTGTTTTTACGAACAATCCTTGAAAAAGAACAATTTGTTCGTTAAATAGAACGAACTGATTGCTTGCGCCAACTCCGAGGACAGTTCGATGACCGCATCCCCCAAGGTTTATGTGATCCATGAGAATTCAGCTTGGTTGCCGCCCTTGAGGGCCGCGTTTGAGGCGCAGCAAACCCCTTATGAAGAATGGCTGCTCGACCGCCTGACGGTAGACCTGAGCAGCACGCCGCCGGAAGGCGTCTTCTTCAGCCGGATGAGCGCCTCCAACTACACCCGTGGTCATGTGCACGCCAACCACAGCACGGACATCATTTTGCGCTGGCTGGAAGCTCATGGGCGTCGCGTGATCAATGGCAGTCCGGTGTTGCAGTTGGAATTCTCTAAAGCAGCCCAGCAGATCCGCTTGGATCAAGCCGGCATCGCCACCCCGAAAACCGTGGTCGCCGTCGGGCGCGACAAGATTGCCGACGCAGCGCGCGAGCTGGACTTGGCCCCTTTCATTGTGAAGCCTAACCAAGGTGGCAAGGGGCTCGGCGTTCAGCTCTTCGCCTCAGTAGACGACCTGGAGCAGGTGCTGGCAGGAGACGGCTTGCCGGAGACGCTGGATGATGTGTGGCTGGTGCAAGAGAAGATCGCCACCGAAGAGGAACACATCACGCGGGCAGAGTTCGTGGGCGGCAAGTTCCTCTATGCGGTGAATGTGTTTTCCGGGGGCAGCTTTGAGCTGTGCCCGGCCGATGCCTGCAATGTGGACTTTGCAGAATTCTGCCCCGCCGGTTCTAACGAGGCTTCCGAACCGGTTGTGGAGAGCGGACCCAGATTTGAGATCTCTGACATCCCCGACTTGGAGTTGGTGTCGAAGTTGGAGAGTGTGCTGAGCGACAATGGCATTGAGGTTGCGGGCATTGAGTACATTCGCCGCCCAGACGGCACGCCTGTGGTCTACGACATCAACACCAACACCAATTACAATGCGGGTGCCGAAGAGGCAGCGCAGATCGAGGCAGGGGGCATGGAGACCATTGCCGCGTTCCTGGCAGGCGAACTTTCAGCGCTGACGCAAGCTCAGCCCTTGAAGGCAACGGCATAATCAGTCGAGCTCAAAGGCGTCCTTGTAATCCTGCTTGAGGGCAGGGTCCTGGGCGTCTTTTTCCATCAGGCAGTTGCCCACCACCAGGGTCTCGATCTCCGTGCCCATGAAGCAGCGGAAGGCGTCTTCCGGTGTGCAGACAATCGGCTCACCGCGCACGTTGAACGAGGTGTTGACCAGAACGGGGCAGCCGGTCTTTTCTTCAAAGGCGCTGATGAGCGCATGGTAGCGCGGGTTGGTGCGCTTGCTCACCGTTTGCACCCGCGCCGAGTAATCCACATGGGTGATGGCGGGGATGGAAGAGCGGGGCACGTTGAGCTTCTCAATGCCGAACAGAGCCTTTTCTTCCTCTGTCATTTCAGTGCGATGTTCTGCTTTAACATCAGCCACTAAGAGCATGTAAGGACTCTCACAATCGATCTCGAACCACTCGCTGACCTTCTCCTCCAGAACGGACGGAGCAAAGGGGCGGAAACTCTCGCGGTACTTCACTTTGAGGTTCAGCAGCTTTTGCATGGTGGGCGAGCGCGGGTCGCCCAGGATAGACCGGCACCCGAGGGCCCGCGGCCCAAACTCCATCCGGCCCTGGAACCAGCCTATGCCTTTGCCATCGGCCAAATCGGACGCCGTGCGCGCCGTCAGGTCCTCGTCGCTGAGAACGGTGAACTTGGCTCCCGCTGCGCTCAGGCGTTGCTCAATATCGGCCTGCTCATAGGAGGGGCCCAGATAAGACCCGGCCATGGCGTCATGACCGCCATTTACGGTGCGGGGGTTATCCAGGTGCTGATGCCAGGCGCCGAGAGCTGCGCCCAACGCTCCGCCCGCGTCGCCCGCGGCCGGCTGGATCCACACATTCTCAAAGCATCCGTCACGCAGCAATTTGCCATTGGCCACGCAGTTCAGCGCCACGCCTCCGGCAAGACACAGGTTCTTCTGGTTTTGCTCCTTCGCAATGCTGCGGCCCATGGCCAGAACCACATCTTCCAGCACGTCCTGAACCGAGGCCGCCAAATCCATCTCGCGCTGGGTCAGCATCTTCTCCGGAGTGCGGGCAGGGCCATCGAACAGCGCATCGAACTTGGCGTTGGTCATGCGCAAGCCTGTGCAGTAGTCGAAATAATCCATGTTCAGCTTGAAGCTGCCGTCCGGCTTAATGTCGATCAGGTTGTCTTTGATCACAGAAGAAAACCGGGGCTCGCCATAGGGCGCCAGGCCCATCACCTTGTACTCGCCGGAGTTCACCTTGAACCCGGTATAATAGGTGAAGGCTGAATAGAGCAGGCCGAGCGAATGGGGGAAATGGATTTCCTTGAGCATGTCCAGGTGATGACCATGACCCACGGCCAGCGAGGTCGTGGCCCATTCGCCCACCCCGTCCATGGTCAACACGGCCGCCTCCTCAAACGGAGACGGGAAGAAGGCGCTCGCCGCATGGCTTTGATGATGCTCAGCGAACAAGAGCTTCTCTGACCAGTTGAAATCGGGCAGATGCTTTTTGAGCTCGGTATTGAGCAGGGACTTCTGGAACAGCTTCTCCTTCAGCCAAATGGGCATGGCCATGGCGAAGGACCGGTAGCCGCGTGGCGCAAAGCTCAGATAGGTTTCAAGCAGGCGCTCAAACTTCAAGAACGGCTTGTCATAGAACGCCACGTGATCGATCTTATCGAGCGCGATCCCAGCTTCACTCAAGCAGTAATCGATCGCCTTATGCGGAAATCCCGCATCGTGCTTTTTGCGCGTGAACCGTTCCTCTTGTGCGGCAGCCACAATCCTGCCGTCGTGGAGGAGTGCAGCCGCGCTGTCGTGATAGAAGGCCGAGATGCCAAGAAGGTACATGTGCGCCTGCGTGACCCGCTTAGAAGATCGTATAGATAAAGGGCGCCACTGCAGACCCTTGCGTCAGCACGATCAAGCCGCCGAACAGCACCATGATGACGATGACGGGCGCCAGCCAATACTTCTTGCGCACGCGGAAGTAGGACCAGAGTTCTTTGAACAAATCTAACACGGCGTTTTGCCCTTTCCCGTCAGAACTGGTTCTTCATGTGATTGTCCACGGCCGCTGACGGCTCGCGCTCAATCCAATAAGATTGCGCCTCAGGCGTGTCGCGCACCCGCATGGGATCCTTGCCGAACAAGCGCATCAACAACCCCAATGGCGTGAACAGTCCGTAGAACAAAAGCCCCATAATGAGCGGTGTCATAACCTTGTGGAGCAAGAGGCCAAATCGGAACCAAAGCTTGTTCAAGGGCGCAAGGATAGCGGGCCAGACCAACGCCACCGCGCCGAACCCCAACGAGGCCCCTCCGAGCCAAGGCCAGAGCGTTCCGTTAAACCAGAAAGACAGACCGGCGAACAGCGCGAACACAACACAGAAGGTGATGCCAAACGACCGTTCACTTGGAAGTTTGATATCGTTCTCGCGAACGAGATCTTCGTGCGTTGCTGTGGACGTTTTAGCCAACTTGGGTCTGCCGGAGTTGTGTTGTTGAAACCGGCGTTTCAATACGCGCCGCCATGGTCAAATGTCAATTGACGGGAACCAGCTTTTCATCGATCAACTGGCGGGCCAGCGCCTTGGCCATAAGCTCGTGCGCCACCGGCAGCATGTGGCTGTCGAACAGAGTGTAGTGAAAGTTCTCCAGTCCGTCCGCCCGGGCCTTTGCAAGCGGGGTGTAGGCATCCAGCACCGGTATGGCATTGGCATCGCCAAAAGCGGCAAGCTCCCGGTCGGCGCGTCTGTCATCCAGTTTCAAATTCGGAAATTGCTGCAGGAAGCCCTCTTTGATTCCCGGTTTGAACTGAACATCGGACGGTATTGAAACCATCGCAAATTCTGCCCCCAGGGCCTTGCTCTGGTCACGGATTGCCAGAATGAGCGCCTTGGTCACGTCCCAGCCGTCCTTCCAGAGTTTCTCGTAGTCGGTATTGGCGGTCGCGGCGATCTTGTACTCAGGCGCAAAGCGCGCAAGGTAGGGGGCGCCGAGCGTGATATTCGGATCAAATTCTTTCGGGCCGCCGAACCCCTTCCAGGCGATTTTGCCCCGCAGATAAACCGCCATGTTTTCATACCAGGGACGGTCCTGCAACTTGTTCTCAAGGCGCCACTTGTTCTTCCTGAAGTAGCGTTCAGCTCCCGAATAGTCGAACTCAAGGGCGCCGGCACTGTTTAAGCGGGCCACAGGCCGCCGCGGGCCATTGGTCATGAAGGATCGCAGCTCGGCCGTGTTGTACTGAATGTCATTTTCTGCGGTGAAGCCCAGGATCCACAAATCGGCCTTGATCTTTGCCGCCAAGCGTTTGTGTTGGATCAGCTCTTGCACCGTGCTGTGAGCGGGACTGCCCGCATTAATGACCTCAAAGCGGCCGGGTCCGGCAAGGGCGTTCAGGGCCTTCTCCAGTTGTGCGGGCAAAGTTTCGTCATCGGCCAGCCCGCTCCCGAATGTGTGTGAATCGCCAAGAACGGCAATGCGAAACGCCTCCGACTTCGCGCCGGGTTCAGGGCCTCTTAGCCCCAAGGAGTTGGTGGTCACCGGCACGATAAAAGCAGGGCGTTGTTGAGAGCTGTTCAAGTTCGGATTAAGCGAAAACCCGATCTTTTCGTCCGGCTTGTAGAGCTTTGGGCCGCCGATGAAGGGGCTGATGCTGCCAAAATAGTAGAGCCGCAGGCCGATCTCCAAGGCACCCACGCAGACGACGAGCAGAATTGCCGTTGTGAGAAGGTTGATCAAAAAGACGCGCATTTTGAGGAGGCCCAGCTCTTCGGACTGTTTGGAGGAGATGACCCTTTAAAACACTTTGCCTCGCCAGGCTATCGGTAAAGTTCCCCCTGTCCATCCGCGGCCGGCGGCGCGCCGGCATTGAGGATTGAAATGCGGCGCTCTTCCAGCTTGCTGATGGATCGAAGGCCCGCTATAAGGCGCGCAAATTTCCAGCTTAATCTCCAGAAAACGACAGGTATTCAAATGGCCGTGCAACGCACCTTCTCCATCATCAAACCCGACGCCACCCGCCGCAACATTACCGGCAAAATCATTGACCGGCTTGAGAGCGCCGGTTTGCGGATCATTGCCTCAAAGCGCATTCACATGTCGACCGAACAGGCACAAGGCTTTTATGCGGTTCATAAAGAGCGGCCGTTCTACAACGACCTGGTTGAGTTTATGACGTCAGGCCCGGTGGTGGTTCAGGTTCTGGAAGGCGAAGACGCCATCAACAAGAACCGCGAAGTCATGGGCGCCACCAACCCTGCTGAAGCCGCCGACGGCACCATTCGCAAAGATTTCGCAGAGAACATCGAGGCAAATTCTGTGCACGGATCAGACGCTCCTGAAACGGCCGCAACGGAGATTGCGTTCTTCTTTAACGAAGACGAATTGGTGGGCTAACTCTCACTTTGGGTCTTCACCGCACGTAGGGCGACCGGAAGAACACACGACCAAATTTGCGATGAAGGTCGTGGTCCCTCCGGTCGGTCCGGTCATCTCCGGGCGAACGGTTGCACTTGCGAGAATGCGTGATGACCGGGTAAGCTGACGGCCCTGGCCCGACGGGGCAGGGGAACGGCGACGGACGAGAGCTCGGGGGGACCGACCCTCGCCCGCCTGGCCGGCAGGAATGCCTCGGCAAGGAGGCAGCCGGCCGTTCGTGTGCGGCGCCAAAAATGCCGTAAGTGCGCGGCGGGCCATTCATCCGTGAAATGGGAAGGGGCAACCCTAGAATTTGGTGCCAGCAAAAGCACCCCCGAAACGATCCTCGAATACATGATTTGAGGTTAATTCTGACAAATAACGCTGTCAACTCGATTTTTCTCTTCTTTGAAAACGCCTTTGTTCACTTGGCAAATCACATGATCTCCCATAAGCCTCGTAAGTAACCCGGGGGGAAAGGGGGTGGATGTGAAGCATTCGCGAACAACCTTCGTCCGCCAGAATACACCGTCCCTTGAAGTGGACGCTGCCCGTTTCATTTCTGCACATCACCGTTTCTTTGAGTCCAAGGGCATTCGGATTGAGTGTTCTGACGATTTTGATGATCTCCATGAGATCTGCCGGGATACCAAGGGTAAGACGCCCGTAAACGCGTTCTTTGATCCCAGACTGGTTGATACACCTGCCCATCGAGGTCTGTGGATCTCCGGGCATGATGAGGCGAATGATCTGGTGCATGTCCAGGCCATGCGCTGCGATGATCTGGGCTGGACCACTCTGGGCGATTGGTGGCGCGTTCACTGGCGCCGCATCTACGATTGTCCGATGTCCCCCAAGCAACATCCGGTCGCAGAGAATATGAACGGCCGTGTGGTCTTCCACGGGGAGTTTTGGATTGACCGGCGCGAAGCGCGAAAGCGCATGAATTCAGCCTTGCTCCGGTTCGCTCTGGCCGTTGCGTTCATGCGTTGGAAGCCGGATTATCTCTACGCACTCACAACGGAGCGGATATCCACTGCCGGCTTTCCGGCGCGCGGGGGATACAAACATAAGAGCGAGGCTGCGGTCGACTGGGGCACGCCTGACCCGCCTTGGGAGCCGTCCGATCACATGGTCTGGAGCGACTGGCACGACCTGGTGGAGCTGGTCAGTTCACCACCTGAAGCATACTTCTCGGGGTTGTGATCACGGTGAAGGTTTTCTGGCCGTCATCGAGCATTGATGGCAGACACAGTCGGTCGTAATGCAGCACGATGGGCGATGAGGATGGCCAGTGCTCCGGCGGCAAAATCGGCGCCTTGATCTCTTCCAGGGTGGGCTCGCCAGACGATGAAACGTCCGGGAACACATCCGAAATCGCATGGGCATAGCCACCGTCTTCCCACCATTCGCCCGCGTGCCTGGCAGGTGTGAAGTTTTCTCCCAAAAGCGTGGCCGTCAAAGACTGATCGCCCACGTAGAAGAAGTTCGGCGGGCCCGGCATTGCATTGTCGAACGCAATCTGCAGATGCGGCACCACCTCCAGGTAGGACGGCTGGTTCAGCTCAGCCACGCCACGCCGGGATCGCCACCAGGACAGAACGGCGCTCTGAATGGGGCAGTCGAGCCGGGCAAGGCTCTTGCGGGCGATATAAGCTCGGGCGCGCATGACTTAATACGATCTCTTCACCACGGTTTCGCCCACCCGCTGCGTGATCACAGTGATGGTTCGCATGCCGTTTGCCAGACAGGTGGGCAGGCACAATCTACTGTAATGGATCGTGGCCTCCGATATGGGATAGAGCGCATCTGGCATGCGCACGCTCGCCCGAATTTCTTCAAACGCCGGCTCGCCGCTTTGCGACACCAGCTCGTATGTCTGGCCAACCGCTTCCGCATATCCGCCATCGTCCCACCATTCCCCGGCTTGGATTGCTGAGGTGAAACTCTCGCCCAACAGTTCGGCTGCAAAACTCTGTTCGCCCACATAAAAAAAGCGTGGGGCGCCGTCGCGCACCTCGTCCACCACCAATTGCAAGTGGGGCGCCACGGCAAGGTAGGGCTGATGGTCCAGCTCGGCAACGCCGCTGCGCGCTCTCCACCATGCCAGGCTGGCCTGTTGAACAGGGCAATCGATCTTTGGTAGCGGGCGTTGTGATATTTGCGGCGATGCGAGCATGCTCAGGTGTCGTTGCCGCGGAAGTTCACGATCACCGGTTTGTGCTTTTGCTGTTCGACGCAATCGGCCTGATAGCGCCACGTCCGCGCAATCTGGAACAATTGCTCCAGTTGTTCGTCGTTGAGATTATTGATGTCGTCAGAATGAAATGTTGCCTTGAGGGCGTGGGTCAGAACCGCCTCAAACCCCAAACTGTTCACAATTGTCAGAATAGAAGTGACTTTTTGTTCGCGGGTAGGCTTAAAACTTCGATCAATAATCTTATCGATCTTGAGCTGTAATTCACTCGGCGTCATGAGCGTCTCCCTCGGTCTACTTCAAAAATATTATCAGTATTATTAGCGGCGTCAAACCCTCTTCAGCTTTGTATGCAAATCTATCACCTGAGCGCGGCTCAGATCTTTGTTGGCTTCGTCGCCCTGGGCAAAATATTCATACAAGGTGGCCATCAACTCGGCCCGTACAGCCGGGGTCGTGCTGTGGGACACACCCTGGCGCAGCAGGGCGTCTTCAACGCCGTGAACCACCTCAAAC
>JANQOW010000139.1 GCA_028285595.1 Hyphomicrobiales bacterium | reverse complement strand
GTTTGCCGCTGGGCCTCATCCTTCAAATCCAGGGTCAGGCTCTGCTTGCCGCGCGAGAGCATATGGAAGGACGGATCATCAAAGCGTGGGCCGCCGGGCGGATCGATGCGCAGCACATCCGCGCCCATATCCGCCAGCATCATGCCCGTCAGCGGGCCGGCCAGATAGTGTCCGAAGTCCAGAACGGTGACGCCGTCAAGCGGTCTTGGGTGCGGCATGGTCAATCCTTAAAGCGGTCCAGAACGTTGCGGGTGATCTGTTCAACTTGCGGATCGCGGCGGGTGAGGCCCATCACCCATTCGCAGGTGGCGGCGGTGAACACCTCGCCTTTGCCCCGGCGCCAGTGGACGATCATGCCGTTGCCGCGTCCGGCCCGCTCCAGGGTGTCCGGGGTCTCATCACCATAGAGCGTGCGGGCTTTCCAGGCGGTGTCGGCGCCGCCGATATAGAGATGTTCGCCCCAGACCCCGTGGTCCGCTTCGGTATTGCTGGCGAGCGCGAGGCCGAGGATCTCTATTGTCTCATCAGCACCGTCTTCCCCGGTGGGATAGGGCAGGCCCTGTTCGATGCGGTGGTCGAGACCGTCCACCTCATAGCCGAAGATGCGCGATGCGGCCCCCAAAACGTCGCCATACCCCAGATGCGCACCCTCAAAGGCCCAGTGCTCGGGCCGATATATGGTGAAGCCACCACTGCCATGACCGGCGCATTTCCCAAGGCCGCCATAAACGCCGCGCAGCCCGTTTACGCCGAAGGTTGTCGCGCCCGGCCAGTTCACCTCGGGCGCCTCCCAGGCCGTGGTGGTGAGATGCTGCTGGTCGGTGCCCATGACCGGATCGGTCAGGGCGGCGTTGTATTTGTGGCAAACCTGGGTGCGGCCCTCGTCCTCCAGTCTGATCTGCCAGAGGAAGTTGCCGGCAAAGCGGGCCGCGTGGCCGCCGTTCTCCACCCACGTGTCCAGCCGCTCGCGCATGGTGCGGCTCCAATATTCATCATGCCCGACAAAGACGGCGCATGCGTAACCCTCCAGCAGACCGGGATCTGCGTCCAGATCATGCAAGGTGGCGTAGTCCAAGTCGTAGCCGGCCGCTTCCGCCCAGAGCGCGAAATGCCGCTCGTAGGTGGCCCAGCCGGCCGAGGCATATTTCTTGGAATAGCCATAGGCATAGGCCCATTCCATGTAAGGATAGCGCGCCATGTCGCCGGGCCGGGGCGGCGTTTCAGGTATGGTCCGGGGCGCGCCGGGCGGCAGCTTGCAAAACCCGCGGGTCCAGGGGCGTTGGGTGGAAAGGATGGGGGAGAACTGCCGGCCGTCCTCTCCCGTGATGCCTTCATAATGGTTCGAGCCGCCCCAGCAGTTATAGGCCACCCAGGTCCCTGTGGCGCAGAGCAACAGGATCTGTGCCTTCTTTGCGCCGGCACGCACGATAAAGAGATGGTGCTCTTCAACCGTCTCCTCAGCCCGGTAGCCCCGCAGTGTGACCAGATAGCCGCCGGAGGGCCAGTCTGCGGGGATGTCGAACTCCTGCGCGATGGGCCAGTTGCAGCCCGTCACCGAACAGTCTTCCGGCGTGTCATGGTGGATGCCCTTTAGGCCGGTGATGGATTTCACCGGCGTTTGGTCGGTCCCGTCACGGACCAGTTCGATGTCATACGTCTCAGCCGTTGTGGACACGTGCAGGCGCACCCGCTCGCCAGGCGCATAGCTGAACCGGTCGGTATAGGCCCAGATTTCCAGAACCTCCGCGTCACGGGCCGGGCCGATATAGGTATTGTCGAGAATGTGGTTCGCCCTGCGCAACGTGCGGGGGGCTGGGTCAGAGCCGGTGGGCAGTTTGGGTTTGGGCATGGTGATTGCGGCTCACTTCACGGTTCTGCGGCATATCACCCGGGCACGGCGGTCTGCGCAAGATAGGCTGTGGTGAAACATTCTAACGTGCTAGCATCGCCCCCATGCCAGGCCACAGCCCCTCGTGTCTCAAACGTCTCGGCTTCCTCCTCTCAGTCATGTTGTGCTGGGCCGCACCGGCTTTGGCTCAAGCGGATAAAGAGTATGTGGATCTGGAGCTTGTGCTGGCTGTCGACGTTTCGCTGTCCATGGATTTGGACGAACAGCGCCTGCAGCGCGAGGGCTATGTGGCCGCCCTGCGCGATCCCAATCTCCTCAAAGCCATCAAAGACGGTCCAAATGGCCGCATCGCCATCACCTATCTGGAGTGGGCGGGCAGCCATATGCAGTCTGTGGTGGTGCCGTGGCGGGTGATCTCCACGGCTGAGGAGGCGAACGCTTTTGCCGATACCTTGGCGGGGTTCCCGATTTCGCGGGCCTTCTTCACCTCCATATCCGGGGCGGTGGATGTGGCCCACCAGCTGTTCGCCCGGTCTCCGGTGCGGGGCCTCAGGCGCGTGATCGATGTGTCTGGCGATGGGCCCAACAATTCCGGCGGCGCGGTGGAACTGGCCCGCGACAAGGTGGTGGCCGATGGAACCGTGATCAACGGCCTCGCAATCCAGCTTGCCGACCGCGTGGGGGCTTACACCTATTTCGATTTGCCCGATCTTGACCGGTATTACCGCGATTGTGTGGTGGGCGGGCCCGGGGCCTTTGTGCTCTCCATCCGTAACAAGGCGGAGTTTGCATCCGCCATCCGCAAGAAGCTTCTGTTGGAGGTGGCGGGCCGGACTTTGCCGGTCCTGCGCGCGCAATATAGCCAGGACGAAAAGAAGTATGACTGCCTGATCGGTGAAAAGATGTGGCAGCAATATCAGCAGAACCGGGGCAACTGGCCGTAGGTCACGACCAGGCGCCCGTGGCTTTTAGGTTTGGCGCATATGCATCGAAGCTGAAGCGCAGCGGCAGAGCGTGCTCCACATGGATGATCTCTTCAGCGGAGAAACGGATCAGGCGTTCCGCGCCGGTGAAGGCCTCCACCTGCGGACCGTCCCAGATGATTTCGGTGGTGCCGGTCATGTAGGCCAGATCTCCGGTTTCAAAGTCCGGGAACAGGAAACCCGCTTTCGGGTTCATCAGAAGGTTGCCCACGGTGTTGAAGATGTTGTTGCCGGAGAAGTCCGGGAAGATGAACGTGCGCTCGTCCTCCACCCGCACGAAACCGGGTTTGCCGCCGCGGTGGGAGACGTCGGCGCCATGGGCCACGGTGCTGGCATCGGGCGCATAGGCGCTCGCCACAAACAGAGTGTCAGCGCGGGCGACGAGAGCGCGGACAGCATCGCTGAACCGGTCTTGAGGTTCATGCGTTCTGGGTGCGGCGTCTTGTGGGGCCATGGGCTGGCGGGTTTGGATGAACCTGGGGCAGTTGCCGAAGCTCTGGTCCACGGCGAGGGAGAAGCCGTCCGGCCCCATTTCTTTCACATGCCCGGTCATGCGGTTGCGCCGTCTTGTCTCCAACTGCAAACCCAGCACGCCAACCGGCGCCCCTGGCGTTAGAGTGGTTGCCAAGGGATCGCCGTTGAGCGGCCTTGCCGCGATGGTCAAGGTGGTGTCGTCCGGCGTCGACAGAAACCCCGGCGTGCCGGAAACGATCGAGGCCCAGGGACGGCCCTTCTCATCCACCGTGCCAAGAAGCAGGAAGGGCAGTTGTGCATAGAACTCGCGATGCTGGTCGATCAAGTGATCGCGGATCATCCTCGGGCCAAAGGCGGCCACCTTCTCCAACACGCCCTGACGGGCTTGAACGCGCACTTCGCCTTCGTGGAAGGGGGAGGATGGGAGGTCACCGCTGGTCATCGTTCGCACTCCTGGCTGGGATGGTCATGCCGCTGGAGATCTGAGCTCCAAGCGTTCCCGGAAGATAGGTGCGGTTAGAAATTTATGGAATACGCACAATATGCAAAATATTATTGCAGAAACTAAAATAATAAGAACTGCTGCTAGTGCATGAGGTTGGGCAAAAACAGCACGAGACCGGGCAGCAGCACCAGGATCAACAGGCGCACAATATCGGCCAGCCAGAACGGGATGGTGCCGCGGAAAATGGTGGCGGTGCTCACGTCCCCCAGAACGCCTTTCAACACAAACACATTGAGCCCCACCGGTGGAGTGATCAGAGAGATCTCCGTGACCACCACCACAATGATGCCGAACCAGACGGGATCAAAGCCCAGGCTTGTGACAAGCGGGAAGAAGATCGGCACCGTGAGCAGGAGCATGGAGAGGCTCTCGAACACGCAGCCTAAGATCACGTAGACCAGGAGGATCATGAAGATCACCGCCAGCGGTGACACGCTCCATTGGGTCACCAGTTCCAGCAGCGCGGTGGGCAGGCCTGCCAGATTGATGAAGTTGGAGAAGATCCAGGCCCCGATCAGCACCGCAAAGAGGCTGGCCGTGGTGTGGGCCGTTTCGATCAGCACCTCTTTCACGCTGGTCACGGTCAGGCTGCCCCGCAGGAGAGCGATGAGAAACGCCCCGGCCGCGCCCATGCCGGCTGCCTCGGTGGGCGAGAAGGTGAGATTGAGCGGGGCGAAATTGAAGAGGCCGTAGAGCCCGCCGATCACCAGAACAAACAGCGCGATGACAAACCACACGTCCTTGAGCGCATCCAGCCGGCCCGGCCAGGCCACGCGCTCGCCGGCCGGACCGGAGTCAGGCTTTCGCGCCACCGTCACGCGCACCGCGCACAGATAGAAGAGAATGCCCAGAAAGCCCGGCAAGATGCCGGCGATGAAGAGCTTGCCGATGCTGGTTTCCGTCAGCAGACCATAAATCACCAGGATGACGCTGGGCGGGATCAGGATGCCGAGGGTGCCGCCGGCGGCGATGGACGCGGTGGAGAGCTCATCAGAGTAGTTGTATTTGCGCATTTGCGGCATGGCCACTTTGGACATGGTGGCCGCGGTGGCGAGCGAAGAGCCGCAGATCGCAGAAAAGCCGCCACAGGCCACGATGGTGGCCATGGCCAGTCCGCCGCGGAAATGACCAAGAAAGGCGTGGCTCGCCCGATAAAGCTCCTGGCTGAGCCCGCCTTTGTTGACGAACAGGCCCATGAGGATGAAGAGCGGCACCACCGACAGGCCGTAATCCTGCGAGGTGTCGATGATCAGGCGCCCGGCCATGGAAATGGCGGCCCGGCTGCTGGTTTCATAAGCATAGCCAACCACGCCCACCAGTGCCATGGCAATGGCGATGGGCATGCGCAGGAACACCAGAACCAGAACGGCCGCAAATCCGATGAGGGCTGTGAGCATGTGTGCTGCGTCCTCAATCCGATTCCGCAGAGGGGGTCTGCGCTTTGTGCACCAGATGAGGCGCGAAAAGGTAGGCGAGGCCGCGGGCCAGAAGGGCGAGGGCGGTGAAGAAGGTCATCAGCGCAATGAAGTAGGCAATGTAGAATTGCGGGATGTTGAGATATTCCGTCACGTCCCCCCGTTTGAGCGCCCGTTCGGCCAAGGCCCAGACCCGAAAGGCCGGCCACATGAGAAGGGCGCCGCACAAGAGATTGACCAGGGCATCACGGATGCGGGCAAGAGGGGCTGAAAACATTGGGTCCAGCAGGTCCACGACAATGTGCTCGCCGCGCCAGGAAATCACCGGCAGGGCGGAGAACACCATGATCGCCATGAACAGACGGGTGAGCTCGGTGGCCGATTCAATGGGGTCATTGGCCACCGAACGCAAAATCACGTCAAAGAACGTCATGACCATAAGGGCGAACAACACTGTGGCCGCCAGCAAGGACGGCAGAAGGGCCAGCCAGCGGCCGGCCCTTTGCAGGTTCGTTTCGTCTGAGGTCTCGGTCATGACCGAAGCGGTGCCGTGGCCTCTACTTGCCGTACGACGCCATCTCGTTTGCGATGAACTCGACCGCGGCAGCCGCGTCGATGCCCTTGGCCTTCACCTCGCCCATGACCTTCTCGCGGATCGGCTTGGCGATCTCCGCATAAGCGGCCTGGTCGGCGTCGCTGGCCATGTTCAGGCTGTTGCCGTCGGTGGATTTGGTGGCATCGGTGCCGATGGCATCGATCTCATCCCACACGCCGCCGGACATTTTCGACATGGCTTCGCCGAACACGGTTTCCAGAGCCGCCTTGTCCTGGTCGGACAGACTGTCGAACTTCTCCTGGTTCATGATCAGCGCAAATGAACCGCGGTAGAAACCGCCCGGCATTTGATAGGTGTGCTGGGCCACTTCGGTGAGCTTGAAGCCCTTCTTGCCTTCCATGGGCATCATCACGCCATCGGCCGCTTTGGAGGCCAAAGTCTCATAGACCTTCGGAGCCGGCACGCGGATGCCCGTTGCGCCGAGGGCTGTGCCCACATCGCCCGACACGCCGCCGCCAAGACGCAGCTTCATGCCTTTGATCTCGTCCAAGCTGGTGACCTTCTTGGCGCTGTGCAACTGGCCGGGGCCATGGGTGTGGAGCGCCACAACCTTCACGCCATCATGCTCGTTGGCGCCCTTCAGGAACTTGTCGTAAGCCCGCCAGTAAGCAACGGATGCGGCTTCCGCGCTGCCTTCATAGCCCGGCAGCTCGATCAGCTTGGTGGCCACGAACCGGCCCGGGTTGTAGCCATGGAAGATCCAGCTCAGATCAGCGGCGCCGTCCTGAATCAGGTCGAGCTGAGCCGGCGGGGATGCCAGCTTGTATTTGATCTCTGCGGTGACCCGGCCGTCAGTGGCTTTCTCGATCATTTCGATGAAGCGGGGCCACAGCTTGGCGTTGATGCCATGGGTGGGTGGAGCCCAACTGGAGATGATGAGTTTTTCGGCTGCCTGGGCGGCGCCGAAGGTGAAAGATGCCGCCACGGCGGACGCGGCCAGAACGGTAACTACTCTGCGGGTCAGTTTCATTTATGTACTCCTCCCTGAGACAAGTGAACTTTGCGGCAAAATTAGTTCCACTTGTAACTAATTGCAATCCCGGAATGGCACTATGGCCCAGAAAAGCTCATTTCCCAAGGATCAAGGCACGCAAATCATCATGCACCACCTTGCCCATCACGTTGCGGGGCAGGGCGTCGGCGAATTTGAATGACTTGGGGTGCTTAAAGCGGGCCAGTTGGGCGTTGAGAGCCCGGGTGAGGGTTTCCTCTGACGGTGGCTCCTGGCCGGGTTTGGCCACCAGAACGGCGGCCGGCACCTCGCCCCATTTCGCATCCGTCACAGCGCATACGGCGCATTCTGCGATGCCCGGCACAGCGGCAAGCACGCGCTCGATCTCGGCCGGGTAAATGTTCTCACCGCCAGAGATGATCATATGTTTGGAGCGCTCGTGGAAGTACAGATTGCCCTGATCGTCCATCGCGCCAATGTCACCGGTGCGGTACCAGCCATCGCGAAAGGCGGCGTCCGTTTCCTCCGTCCGCCGCCAATAGCCGGTCATCACGTGATCGCCCTTGACCTCGATCTCCCCGTCTTCGTCCATCGGCGCCGTGGAGCCGTCGGGGGCGGCGATGCGGAGCTCTGAACGGCAGCCTGCGCGCCCGGTGCTTCTGGGGTTCGTTTTGCCCTCTCCCGGTTCCGTATAGGCCGCCACGGGACAGGTCTCCGTGGACCCGTAGACCTGGACCACCGGGATGCCCTTGCGCTCATAAGCTTCAATCAAGCTCAAGGGCACGATCATGGAGCCGGTGGTGATCATGCGCAAACTGGAGAGCGCTTCGGCCCATCCGGGCTGAGCCATGACCGCCTGCATGGTGGCGGGCACCAGAACGAGAATTTGAGGTTTCAGCCGCGCGGCCGCCTCAATCGTTGCGGCCGGATCGAACTTGCTGTGCAGTGTCACCGTTGCGCCCGCGGCCAGTGCCGGAGTGAGCGAGATGTTGAGACCGCCCACGTGGAACAGGGGCAGCACCACCAGCACATGGTCGTCTGCCGTCATCTTGTGCATGTGGATGCTGCCATCCGCATTGGCGATCAGCGCTTTCTGGCTCAGAACCGCGCCTTTGGGCCGGCCGGTTGTGCCTGAGGTATAGACGATCAGGATGTCGTCATTGAGGGTGCCGGTTTGCGGCAAGCTTGCATCCGGCGCCGGACGTTCGGGCAAGGCAGATGCAGGCTCCACGGAGGGCCACACCGCGTTGGCGGTTGAGGCAAAGTCTTCAGAGCAGAATAAGACGTTCGGATTGCAATCTTTCAGGATGAAAGAGAGCTCAGCCTCAGCCAGCCTCCAGTTCAGCGGCACAAGGATCGCTCCGATGCGCGCGCAGGCAAACAAAAGGGCGATCATGGCCGGATGGTTGAACCCAAGGAAGGCAATACGGTCTCCCTTGGAGACCTGGTGGTGCTGGGCGAGGTAAGCTGCCGCACTGGCCGACCACCGATCCAGCTCCGCATAGGTCCAGCTCCGGCCATCCTCATCGATGAGGGCAGGCTTGTCCGGCGCCCCGTCTGTCAGCCAGTCTGCGATGGTCCCGGTGCGGGCCGTGTCAGTCATCGCTCTCGCCGGGCTCATAAAGGGCTTCCCGGCCAATCCGGTCCAGACAGAGTTCTGCCGTCCAGGGCAGCATCAGCGAGCCGCAGCGGCTGTCGCGATAGAGGCGTTCCAGCGGCAGGCTCTTCAGCATGGACTGACCGCCGCAGGTGCGAATGGCCAGGCGGCAGAGCTCGTTGGCCGTTTCCATCACCAGATGGTTGGTGGCGTAGGCCCTGAGCACTTGGTCCTTGGACGGCTTGCACTGGGCCTCGGAAATGGCCTGGAACCAGAGCGATTTGGCCGCCTCCAGCTTCACCCGCATCTCCGCAACAGCGATCTGTTTGGTGGGATACATGCGCCGCTTGATCGGCGGGGTGCCCGGAACCTCGCCGCGCAGATAGGCAACCGTGAAATCGTACGCCGCTTGCGAGATACCCATGTACGTGGGCGAGAGGGTGAGGAACATGTGCGGCCAGTTGCTGGCGGCTTGGAAGTAAACGCCTTGGGGCATCAGTTCCTCTGAGGCGGCCACGAACACATCCTCAAACAGCAAGGTGCGAGAGACGGTACCGCGCATGCCCAGAGGGTCCCAGTCACCCACCACCTTCACCCCATTGGCCTTGGCCGGAACCGCGAGATAGAGCGTGTCGCTGCGGGAGGGCTTTTTGCCCTCGATGATGTGGGTGCACAGCACGCCATAATAGTCAGCATGGCCGGCCAGCGATGCGAAGATCTTTTTGCCCGAGACGATGTAGCCACCCTCGGTGGCGCGGGCCTGGGTGGAGAAGGGCTGGAAGCCTGCTGCCGCGGCACCGCCTTCGGAGAAGGGCTGAGAGTAGAGCGCGCCCTCTTCCACAATGCGTTTGTAATGGAGGGCGCGGCCGGCTTCATGTTGGGCGCGTTGCTCGTCGGTCAGCTCCAGGTCATCCGCCAGAGTGCCGGTCCACAACGTGGAACAGATGTGCATGTTCCAGGTCAGCGCCGTGGCGCCGCAGTAGCGGCCGATCTCTGCTGCTGACAGGCAGTAGGCCCGCATGCCGGCCCCAATGCCCCCGTGCTCTTCAGGGATGCAGATGCCCAGCAGGCCTGCCTCATGCATGTCCTTGTAATTCTCGGTGGGGAAGATCGCCTCCCGGTCCCATTTCTCGGCGCGGTCGGCAAACTTCTCGCGACCCAGCGCGCGGGCGCGGGCCGTCATTTCAGCTTCCAGGTCGGTCAGTTTCCAGGCGTGGGGGTCGAAAATCGGGGCATCTGTCATGGCGGGTCCTTCAGGCGATGAACTCTTCTACAATTTGGTTGAACCGGTCCGGCTGTTCGATGGGCGCCAGGTGGCCGGCGCCCTCCATCACGATGAACTGCGCACCGGGAATGCGTCCGGCCATGCGCTCCATCATGGCGGCCGGCGCCGTGGTGTCCTCGCTGCCGGCGATGAGCAAGGTAGGGCAGGCGATGTTGGGCAAACCTGCGCGCAGGTTAAACTGGGTAAGCGCGGCGATGACGGCGCGGTAGGTGGTCTCCGGCACCTCTGACATGCATTCGATGGCAAGCTCAACGGCGCTTTTAGGAGCGCTCTCGCCCACAAGGCCGGGTGCCACGGCTGCGGCCACATCGGCCATGGTATTGCCTTCGTCCAAGGGCTTGGTGCGGGCGGCGATGAACTGTTGCTGGAAGTCTCCGTCGGGCCGGCCAAAGGATGAACTGGTGCCGGACAAGATCAGGTGCTGCACCCGGTCAGGGAAATCGCGCACCAGTTGCTGGGCCACCATGCCGCCGAAGGAATGACCGACGATGGAGGCTGACGGCATGCCGGCGTCGTCCATATCTTCAGCCAACTGGGCCGCCATGGCTTTGAAGCTGACCTCATCCCCAAGGGCGCGGCCGCCATAGCCCGGTGCGTCCCAGGCCAGCACGTTGTGCCGCCCGGCAAAATGATCCGCCTGCGGGCGCCAGATGCGCCCGGCGCCGCCCACCCCATGGAGGAACACGAGAGCTCCGTTCATGCGGAGGCCTCACGCACCAGTTTGCCGTCCTCAACCACGTTCTGGCCGTCCAGCGCGATGGTACAGCCGCGCACGGGAATGTCGAAGTGACCTTCGGTGAAGCGGCCGGCAAACTCGTTGGCGCCGGTGGAGAAGAGGAAGTTGCCCGCATAGGCGCGCACTTCCGTTCCGTTGAAGTCCCGCTGGTCATAGAAGGTCATGGCCTCATAGCGGGCCGCTTCGTTCATGCCCCAGCCTACATGGGAGACGGCGTAGGCGTTGGGGTCATCCCAGGCCGCCAGGTAGCGGCGCATGAGCTCAGCATCGGTGCCTTCGCCAACGATGTCGGTCACGAAATCATCGCTGATCTGCAGGGTAACCGGGCGCTCCAGGTAGCGTTTGAAGGTGAGGTTCACGTCGCCTGCATCCAGCACCAGAGTGCCCGTGGTGGAGCCTGATTTGGGGAAGGAGACCACCAGGCCCGCGGGCCAGTGGGTGAGGGTGCCCGGCTTGTCCGTAAAGCCCCAGACGCCCACGGTCTGGGCGCCTTCCATGGCCACGGTGAGATCGGTGCCGGCGGCGGACGTGACCGTCATCTGCTTTGCGCCGCGGCACAGCTTGGCCGCTTTGAGCACTTCGGCCTTATTCTCCTCGGTGGGCAGCAGGCGCTCCAGCGCGTCGGGGTGTTCGTTGGTGATGGTCACCACCCTGGCTCCCGATTTCAGGATCTGCGGCAGTTCAGGCGCATGCATCAGGCCTTCCAGCGTGACGTCCACGACAACGGGGCACGCGGTGAGGGCTGCCAACAGGCCCGGGTGGTGTTGGAGGGCCTGGCAGGCGCCGGTGGAGCGGATGGGCACCGGAGCCGTCTGGTTCGGCGTGATCGCCGCCACGTGGATGGGCTTGGCGCCAAGGCGCAGGAGAGCGAGCTCGGCAAGATGCACATTCAGCTCGCGCGACTGGGTCTCCGACAGGATCGCCACCTCATCGCCAGGCCCGATCTTGCTCAAAGCGAGCGCAGAGGCAAACGCCTCGATCCAGCGATGTTCGATCCGGTCCCGCAGCATAGGTTCTTGCTCCTTAAAGCCTTCATCGCTTATAGGCCATAGGGCAAGGCGTTAAACAAGAGGACAAACCGTTCCCATGTCTTCTATGGCGGAACTTCAAGACAGATGGCTCCCGGACCGGGCAGCCGATCCGGGCTGGAGCGCGGAGGAGGCGGCGGCGAGGGCGGCGGCCTTTGACCCGCGCAAACTGGACGCTGCGTTCTACGAGAACCCCTATCCGGTCTACAGCGCGCTTTTGGACCATGATCCGGTGCATCAGTGCGCCGACGGCACCTGGTTCCTCAGCCGATACGAGGATCTGAACCGCATCTATAGGGATACGCGTACCTTCAGCTCAGACAAGAAGATTGAGTTCAAGCCGAAATATGGCGACAGCCCTCTGTTTGAGCATCACACAACCAGTCTCGTCTTCTCTGATCCGCCGCTTCACACAAGGGTGCGCAAGCTGATTGTGGGCGCCCTTTCGCCGCGAGCCATCGCGCATATGGAGCCAGGCTTGGTCACCTTGGTGGACAGCCTGCTGGACGGGTTGGCGGAGAAGGGGGAGGTGGACTTGATTGAAGATTTCGCCTCCGCCATCCCCATTGAGATCATCGGCAACCTTCTCGGCGTGCCGCGTGCTGAGCGCGGGCCCTTGCGCGGCTGGTCGCTGGATATCCTGACAGCGCTTGAACCGGTGCTCACACCGGAGCAGGAGAAACGCGGCAATGATGCGGTGGTGGAGTTTGTGGAGTACCTGAAAGGGCTCACCAGCGACCGGCGCAAGAATCCTGGCGACCCGGCGGTGGATGTGCTCACCCGGCTAATCCAAGGCGAACAGGATGGTGAACGCCTCACGGAGGTGGAACTTCTGCAAAACTGCATCTTCATCCTGAACGCCGGGCATGAGACCACGACGAACCTCATTGGCAATGGCCTGAACGCCCTCATGGAGTGGCCTGAGGAGCGGGCCCGGCTGGTGGCCGAGCCGGAGCTGATCGACACGGCGGTGGAGGAGTTTCTGCGCTTTGAGAGTTCCAATCAGTTGGGCAACCGGCGGGTGGTTGAAGCGACCGAGATCGGCGGCGTGGCGATGGAACCTGGTGCGCTGATCACCTTGTGCATTGGCGCGGCCAACCGCGACCCGGCTCAGTTTCCCGATCCGCATCGGCTCGATCTCAGCCGTCAGCCCAACAAGCACCTGGCCTTTGCCGGCGGCCCGCACCTTTGCGCCGGGCTGTCTCTCGCCCGGCTTGAAGGCAAAATCGCCATCGGCCGCTTCCTGCAGCGCTTTCCGGACTATGGCCTCTGCGGTGACCGGGTGCGTGGCGGGCGCGCGCGGTTTCGCGGGTTTCTGAAGCTTCCCGTGCGGGTGGTGTAGACTCAGCCTGAGTGACCCCGCGTCCTTGTCAAAGCGAGGACCTTCTGGGCGACTGGAAAGGTTCGAGCTATGGGCCCTCGCGTTCGTAAGGGCACGGAACGCTAGGCCGCCCCCTTCAGCGCATCATGCACCATCTTCTGGAAGAAGTGCACGTGGTGCTCTGAGAACTCCGGACGGTCACGATCCACAACGAAGCGTCCTTGGGTGTAGCCGCGCGAATGCAGGCCGCGCTGGACCTGCTCGCATAGACCCACATCCTCGGGGATCAGCACCGTCTTTATGAACTCCATGAAGTTGCGTTCCTGCCTGCTGGGTTCGTCGGTGGCAAAGTAGAAATCCCAACGCTCCAAGGTGGTCTCCGGCCCGGTAGGGATCACCTGGAACATGGCGCAGGAGGGCGAGCCGGGGAAGAACAAGGGGATTTGGCAAGGGAAGATATAGCCAAACAGTGAGGTCTGGGCGTTCTCATCCTCGGCCACGTCGTAAGCGCCGCCCTTGAGGCTCTTGTTCTCCACCGCGTGGCTGAAGGTGATGCCATCATCGCTCCACACAGCCTTGCTCTCGTAATCCACCAGTTCCAGCAGCGACTTGTGGTTCACGGCGCAGTGGTAGCATTCGTGATTGTTGTCGATCACGGTTTTCCAATTGGCCGCAACGGTGCGCTCATAGCGTTCAGAGCGCGTGAGGTCGTCAAGCCTGGGGCAACTGGCGTACATATCCTGAAGCAGCTTGGGGGCCTGGTCCACAAGCGGTGCGGCGTCTTCGTCCAGGTTCACAAACAGGAAGCCGCCATAGCTTTCAACCCGCACGGGCTTTAGGTCCGCATTGTCCGGGATCCAGTCCTTCAAAGTGTCCCGTCCCCGTGCGCCACGGAAGCGGCCGTCGCTCTGGTAGCACCATTGATGGTAAGGGCAGACGATCAGCTTGGCGTTGCCCTCGCCCTCCACCAGCGGATGGGCCCGGTGGCTGCAGACGTTGTAGAAGGCGCGGACCTCGCCATCCTCCCCGCGCATCAGGAAGATGGACTGGTCCATCACAGCGCCGGTGTAATAATCGCCAGGGTTCGGGAGGTCACTGGCGTGGCACTGATACCACCAGGTCTTGTAGAAGATTGCCTCGTGCTCGAGCCTGAAGATCTCCGGTTCGAAGTACCAGCGGGCGGGCAGGGTGAAGCTGTCCTCGGCACGCGCGGCAAAGCGGCCTGCATCCAGCAGACTGGACTTGAGGGGGACCCGTTCGTTCATGGCGCTGCTCCTGGGCTGACCAGGAGCAGTCTAGGCAGCAGCCTTTCCCAGGCGGTAGTGAAAAGTTTTCACGAACGCGCGCTGGCCTTGTGAATGCTAATCCTGCAGCGCTTCCCACATTTCCAAGTCGCGCTTATCGGTCCAGATCTTCGGCGTATCGATGCCGCGGGCCTCGTCGTAGGCGCGGGAGATGTTGAAGGGCTGGCAGTGCTCGAAGATGGGCCAGTCGGCATATTTCGGGCGCATCACATCATTAGCCCGATCAAAGCACTGCTTGAGTGAGGCCCCGCGGGCCGCTTCGCGCTCCACCGTGTCGTAGATGTCGTGCAGAAACTGGGCGGTGAGCTCGATGGCCTCTTCCACCACTTCCGGCTTGGACAGCGCATCGCCGCGGCCAGGCATCAAGGCTTCCGGTTCAAACGCGGCCACGTTCTCCAAAGTTTCCGGCCAATCGCTGAAATGCCCATCGCCGCAATAGCAGGCCGATTTGTATTCCACGATGTCGCCGGAGAACATCACCCGCTCATCGGGCACCCAGGCCACGATATCGCCGGCCGTGTGGGCGCGGCCCAGGGACATCAAGTCCACCCGCCGCTTGCCCAGATAGAGGGTCAGGCTGTCGGAGAAGGTAAGGCTCGGCCAGGTGAGGCCGGGGATCGATTCAGCGTCCTGGAAGAGACGCGGGAAGCGGCCATATTCGGAATCCCAGTCCTCCTGACCGCGCTCGCAAATCATCGCGCGGCAGGCATCTGAGGCCACGATTTCGCTTGCCCCGTAGGCCGACGCGCCCAGAACGCGCACCGCATGATAATGCGAGAGCACAACATATTTGATGGGCTTGTCGGTGACCGACTGCACCCGCTCAATCACCAGGTTCGCCATGGCCGGCGTCGCCTGGGTGTCGATCACCATACAACTGTCGTCACCGATGATCACGCCGGTGTTGGGGTCGCCTTCCGCGGTGAACGCATAGAGGTCGTTGCCGATCTCAGAGAAGGTGATGGTCTTGTCTTCCATGTCTCCGGTGGAGGCAAATCCTTTGGCCATGGGTCAGGCTCCCTCATATTCTTGAATGTCTTGGTCAATCGCGCCGAAGATCGATTGGCCGCCGTCGTTCAACATTTCAATCTTGATCCGGTCGCCGAACTGCATGAACGAGGTGGCCGGCTTGCCGTCATTTATGGTCTCGATCATTCGGATCTCCGCAATGCACGAATAGCCCAGGCCCCCTTCGCCCACGGGCTTGCCGGGCGAGCCGTCCGCGCCTTTGTTGGAGACGGTGCCAGAGCCGATGATGGTGCCCGCGCTCAAGGGCCGGGTCTTGGCCGCATGGGCGATGAGCTCCGGGAACGAGAAGGTCATGTCTTCGCCCGCATTGGGTTTGCCGAACAGCTCCCCGTTAAGAGTGGAGAGCAAGGGCAGGTTGACCTTGCCGCCCGACCAGGCGCCGCCCAGCTCATCGGGCGTCACCGCCACAGGCGAGAAGGCAGACGACGGCTTGGCATGGAAGAAGCCAAAGCCTTTGCCGAGCTCAGCGGGGATCAGACCGCGCAAGGACACATCGTTCACCAGCATGAGAAGTTTGATGTGGCCTTGCGCCTCGTCAACCGAGACGCCCATGGGCACATCGTCGGTGATCACCGCGATCTCTGCCTCAAAGTCGATGCCCCAGGCGGTGTCGCCCAGATAAACCGTGTCGCGCGGGCCGATGAAGGTGTCGGACCCGCCCTGATACATGAGCGGATCAGTCCAGAAGCTTTCCGGCATCTCCGCGCCGCGGGCTTTGCGCACCAGTTCCACATGGTTCACGTAGGCCGAGCCGTCGGCCCACTGATAGGCGCGTCGCAGGGGCGAGCAGCATTGGGCCTGGTCAAACGGTTCGCCTTCAATTTGGCCGAGGTTCAGGCGCTCGGCGATGTCCTGCAGACCGGGGCCTGCTTCGTCCCAATTGTCCATGGCCCGTTGCAGGGTGCCGGCCACGGCGCCTGCGGGGGTGTAGCGGTCCAGATCGGTGGAGACGACCACCAGTTGCCCGTCGCGCGAGCCGTCCTTCAAAGTGGCGAGTTTCATCTGTGCAGTTGGTCCTTATGGTGTGCCGTCGAACTGCCGCTCCAAGCCGGTCCAGCAGTCCATATAGTCAGATTGCAAGGTTTCCAGCTCAGCGGCAAACTTTGTGAGGTGTTGCGCAAAGCGGGTCTCGAACATGAACGCCATGGTGTCGGTCAGTTTGACCGGCTCCAGGTCCGCATTGCTCGCGCCGGTGAAGGCGTCAGTGTCCGGCCCGTGGGGCAGCATGCAGTTGTGCAGGCTCATGCCGCCTTTCACGAAGCCCTCCGGCTTGGCGTCATAGACCCCGTAAATCAGCCCCATGAATTCCGACATGATGTTGAGGTGATACCAGGGCGGGCGGAAGGAATGTTCGGCCACCATCCAGCGTTCGGGGAAGATGACGAAATCGATGTTGGCCGTGCCGGGGGTTTCCGACGGGGCGGTCATCACCGTGAAGATGGACGGGTCCGGGTGATCGAACAGGATCGCGCCCACGGGCGAGAAGGTGCGCAGGTCATATTTGAAGGGCGCATAATTGCCGTGCCAGGCCACCACGTCCAGCGGGGAATGTCCGAGCTTGGTGGTGAAGAATTTGCCGCACCATTTCACGGTCAATGTTGTGGGCTCTTCCTTGTCCTCGAACGCGGCCACAGGGGTTTTGAAGTCACGCGGGTTGGCCAGGCAGTTCGCGCCGATGGGCCCGCGGCCCGGCAGGGTGAACTTGGCGCCATAGTTCTCGCAGAGATAGCCGCGCGCCGGACCGTTCAACAGTTCGACCTTGAACTTCATGCCGCGCGGAACAATGGCCACCTCGCCGGGCGTGACGTCCATCTTGCCGAGCTCGGTATAGATCATGATGCCGCCCAGCTCCGGCACGAACAGCATCTCGCCGTCCGCGTTGTAGAAGTACTCATCTTCCATGGAGGCGTTGATGAGATAAACGTGGGTGGCCATGCCCGCCTGGGTGTTCACATCGCCCGCCGTGGTCATGGTGCGCACCCCTCGCAGGAAATTGGTGTTCTCATTCGGCATAGGCACCGGGCCCCAGCGGAGCTGAGCGATCGGCATGTCGTGATCGTCGAGGCAGGGGGCGGTTTTCCACAATGGCAGTTCGGTGCGCGTAAAGGTGCCGGAATGTTTCACCGACGGGCGGATGCGGTAGAGCCAGGAGCGCTCATTTTCCCCGCGCGGGGCGGTGAAGGGCGAGCCGGAGAGCTGTTCGGCGTAAAGCCCATAGGCACATTTTTGCGGTGAGTTCTGCCCCTGAGGCAGGGCGCCGGGCAAACATTCGGTTTCAAAATCATTGCCAAAGCCGGGCATATAGGAAAGCGGCATTGCAAACTCCTCCCGCGATGGTTGGTTTTAATGGGCTTGAAATGAGCGGCTTTTATTAGTTACATTCGCAACTAATGAACGTCAAGAGCCCAAAACCGGCCGTTACGCCCATCGAGCTTGAACACTTTTTGCCCTACCGCTTGAACGTGGTGGCAGAGGCGGTGAGCCGTGCGCTGGCGAGGCTCTATGAAACGCGCCACGGCATTTCCATTGCCGAGTGGAGAGTGATCGCCACCCTTGGCCAGTACACTCAGATGACGGCCAAGGACATCGGTGCGCATAGCCGGATGCACAAGACAAAGGTCTCGCGGGCGGTGGCCCGGCTGGAGGCGCGCCAGTGCGTTGCCCGCACCAGCAATGCAGAGGACATGCGCGAGGCGTTCTTGGAACTCACGGATGACGGGCGGGCCATCTATGACGATCTGGTGCCGCGCGCCCTTGCGTTTGAACGGAAACTGTCCGACGCTCTTACGGTTGAGGAACAGGCCAGCCTGGATGCGCTTTTGAGCAAGTTGGAGGTCTCGGCCTTCGATGATGTGGGAGATGGGGAGACATGAAGCTTTACGACTATTTTCGCTCATCGGCTGCTTACCGGGTTCGGATCACGTTGAACCTGAAGGGTCTTGCCGCTGAGCATGTGCCGGTGCATCTGGTGCGCGATGGCGGGGAGCACAAGCAACCCTCTTATCTTTCGGTCAACCCGCAAGGCCTGTTGCCGGCGTTGGAGTTGGAGGATGGCACGGTGCTCGCCCAATCTCTGTCGATCTTGGAGTATCTGGAAGAGACCCATCCCGAACCGGCCTTGCTGCCGGTTGATCCGGTGGCACGGGCGCGTGTGCGGGCCATTTGCCAGATGGTGGCGTGCGAGATCCATCCGCTCAACAATCTCAGGACCTTGCAGTATCTGAAGAACGCGTTGGGGCACGATCAGGAGACGGTGAACACCTGGTACACCCACTGGATCAGCGAAGGCTTTGCCGGCATTGAACAGGTGATCGGGTCTGACGGCTATTGCTTCGGCGGCGCGCTGACGCTGGCGGATGCCTGCCTGGTGCCGCAGATCTTCAATGCCCACCGGTTCAATGTGGACCTTGCACCGTTCCCGAATGTTGCGAAGGTTGAGGCGGTGTGCGGCGCCATGGAGGCGTTTGCAAAGGCGCACCCGTCTCAGCAGGCAGATGCCGAATAGGGGGTGAGCATATGAGCGGGATCAGCGTTTCTGAGGCGAACGATATTCTGGGCGAGGTCTTTGCGCCCTGGGTGCAGGCCCTGCGCCTGGAGGCGAGCGATGTGGGCCCCGATCATGCCACGCTCAGCATGCCGTTCAGCGAGGATCTGTGCCGCATTGGTGAGATGGTGTGCGGCCAGGCTCTGATTTCGGCGGCGGACACGGCCATGGTGATTGCGGTGTGTTCCAAACTGGGCGGGTTCAAGCCCATCGGCACGGTGGACCTGACCTCGAACTTCATGCGGCCCGTTTCCGGCGAAGGGGTGGTGCTGACAGCAAAGATCATGCGCGCCGGGCGCTCCATGGCGTTCTGCAACACGGAAGTGCGCGGGGCGGACAGTGGGAAGCTGTCGGTGTTTGCGACGGGGACGTACGCGCTGCCGCAGTGAGCGCTTGACGATACCACCGTGACCCCGGAATTTGCGCGAGCAAACATCCGGGGCCCAGAGCGGTGTTGCCCCTGGGTCCCTGCTTTCGCAGGGATGACGGAGGTGGGTGCAGGGATGACGGGTTATACAATTTTTCACGCCGCACCATCGTCACCCCGGAATTTGCGCGAGCAAATATCCGGGGCCCAGGGCCGTGCAGCTCAGAGCATAACAACTCTGGGTCCCCGTTTTCGCAAGGGTAAAGGAGTTTGATATCCCGCGCGGTAAACTACTCCAACGCCGCAAATTCCGCTGCTCTCTCCAGCAACCTCTTGGCCGTCGTATAGGTCGGTACCTCCACCAGCGAGCCGTCTACTTCCACCCGGGCGTCTCCGGCGGCGCGGGCGGCTTCGAAGGCTGCCACGATCTTGCGTGCTGCAACGATCTCCTCATCTGATGGCGACAGGATCGCGTTGATCACAGCCACATGATCCAGGTTCACCGCGCTCTTGGCCTTGTATCCCAGCCGGCGGGCCCAGCGGGTGTCGCGCTCCACCCCTTCGCGGTCCGCCCAAGTGTAGGGGCAGTCCACCGCCAGAGTACCGGCGGCCACGCACTCCACCAGAAAGCGCTGACGGCAATAGTCCAGCTCCCGGCTGTCCGGCTCGCGCTCCGCCCCAAGGTCTGCCGCCATGTCTTCAGAGGCCATGAGGCACCCGATGGTGCGTGCGCTCACCGCGGCGATCTTTCCCGTCTGCACCAAGCCCCGGGCAAGCTCCACATTGGGCAGAAGCCGTGTGCTGCCCTCAGGGAGGCCATAGGCGCGCTCAAAGCGGGTCACCGCCTCATCCAAGGCCAACACATGTTCCGGCTCGGCCACCTTAGGCAGGGCCACCACATCCGGTGCCCCCTTCATCACCGCGGCCAGATCGTCCATGCCGTCCGCCTCCAGCGGGTTGACGCGCACCGCGGCCACATTGCCTTCAGCGCGCCAGCGGGCATAAAGCTCCGGTGCGAGCGCTCTGGCCTTCGGCCTCAGCTCGGGAGGTGTGAAATCTTCCAGCTCCTGCATCAGCACATCTGCGCCCAGAGAGCCGGCGCGGGCGAGCGCGGCCTCATCGGCACCATCCACAAACAGCCATGTGCGGCAAAGGTGTACCGGGCGGTTCATCGTGCTCCTCATGTCTTCGGGGCCTGCAGTTTACTGCGCCTTCACCAAACCGGCCAGATTTTCGCTCAGCCTCGCTTGACCCAGCGCAGTTGGAACGACACACTCAGGCCCCAACAGTTAGGAAAGCCCTCCATGTCCGAACTCTGGCGGCTCAGCGCCGTTGATCTTGCCGGAATGATCAAGTCCGGCCAAGCCTCTGCCCGCGAGGTCACCGAAAGCGCCCTGAAAAGACTGGCCGAAGCCAACCCCGCGGTGAATGCGGTGGTAGAGGAGATGCCCGATGAGGCATTGGCGTCAGCGGATGCAATTGACGCAGAATTGGCCAAGGGCAACCCGGTGGGTCCGCTTGCGGGCGTGCCGGTGACCGTCAAGGTGAATGTGGACCAGAAGGGCTATGCCACAACCAACGGCCTGCGCATCCAGAAAGACCTGATTGCCGAGCACGACAATCCGGTGGTGGCCAATATGCGCAAGGCCGGCGCCATCATCATTGGGCGCACCAACACGCCGGCCTTCAGCCTCCACTGGTTCACGCGCAATTCGCTTCATGGCCATACGCTGAACCCGCACAACCCGACCCTTACACCGGGCGGGTCATCTGGCGGGGCGGCGGCGGCCACGGCGGTCGGGATCGGAACCATCGGGCAC
>JANQOW010000131.1 GCA_028285595.1 Hyphomicrobiales bacterium | reverse complement strand
ACATCAACGCGGATTCAGGCCACGGCGCCTGGCCGGAAGGCTTGTTGCGCTTTGCCACCTTCCTCTCCGGGCTTCAGCCCGCAACGGTGCATTAGGTCGAAAGGGCGCGCTGGAAACAGCGCGCCCTGACCCGCGTGCTCTGCGCCCAGAGCACGCACAAGCAACTCAAATACAGCCTGTTGCCGAAGTTGTTCTTGGCTTGAGAGTCACCTTCGCAGTTGGAAAGTTGGATTCATCCACGATGAGCAAGAACCCGCCTTTCAGAGCATCGATCGTCGGTGGTTCTGTCGGAGGTCTCGCAGCAGCCATAGAGCTGAAACAGCAGCTCGGGGCCACGGTGGCTGTCTACGAGCGATCTGCAGGGGCAATGCAGGCGCGCGGAGCCGGTGTTGTTATGCAGCCCGAAGTCAGTGCGCTGTTGCACAAGATCGGCGTGGAAACCCGCTCGGTGTGTGTCCAGCTCACGGAACGTGTGGCCTTGCAAAGGGATGGTGAGCCACAGCGCCATCGCGCGCCGCAGCTGATGACCGCTTGGGACACACTTTACAAGACCATGCGGTCTTACCTTGCCCACGATTGCTATCGTCAAGACAGCCGGCTGCTCATCATCGAACAATCCGGCAGTGACGTCTCGATTTCTTTTGAAGACGGCTATCAGACGACCGCAGATATCCTGATCGGTGCTGATGGCGTCAACTCAACCTGCCGCCGGCTTTTGTCCGGGGACGATGTGGAACCAGCATATGCTGGCTATGTCGCATGGCGCGGGCTTGAGCCCGAAAGCGAACTGCCACCCGCCCTTGTGAACGCGCTAAGCGAGAGATTCACCTCATACATCACTCCGGGTATGCAGATGCTCTGCTATCTCGTCCCTGGGGAGGATGGCGGCACCGAGCGCGGGCGGCGTCGCGTCAACTGGGTGTGGTACGTGAACACACCCGATTCAGAACTCGAGACCCTGATGACCAGCGATTCAGGGACCCGCTATCGGTCCTTTCTGCCGCCCGGACAGGTGGCGTCAAACGTGAACCTTCGGATTCAGGACTTGGCCCACAACGCGCTACCGACAGTGTTCACAGACTTGGTCCACGCCTCGACGCTGTTCATGCAGCCAGTCCAGGACGTTGCCCCCCAGAAGCGCGTTTACCGTCGCGCCCTCTTGATTGGTGATGCTGCAGGTACCGTCAGGCCACACACGGCTTCGGGCACATCAAAAGCATTTGGCGACGCGGCCATGCTTGTCGAAGCACTTTCAGCATGGACCGGCGGCGCCGACCTTCCGACGGACAGACTTGAAAACTGGGAAGCAGCACGGAACGCGGAGCTTACCGCAATCGCGCGGCGCGGCCTTCAACTCGCAGCACATTCAGGCTTGGGATTGCTCTGAGCGGCGTCGTTGTCAGGCTGCCATCAAGAGGCCAAGTCTTATCTGGTTCGAACCATCGCCTCACCCGGAGTGGCATCTCGCTTGGCCACGTTCCTGTCCGGGCTCGAGCCCACAACGTTGCACTAAACGATGATCGAGGGCGTTCATCCAGCACCGAAATGGCGTTGCCATAGCTGAGTGCGTTCATGGTCCCGTGCCTCGTAGGTTGCGATCGCGCCATCCAGATCGAGAGATTCCAAATTCTCCCGGTCTTCTCCGAGGGCGGTCAGCCGCATCGTGTACCAGGCCGTGATACCGCCCTCGGGTGGGTTGTTGAACTTCGGAAACGCCGGCGCGCCGGACTTCCCGGCTTGCCACAGCTTTGGCAGATTGGGCTCCAGGGCCAGAGC
>JANQOW010000127.1 GCA_028285595.1 Hyphomicrobiales bacterium | reverse complement strand
CGCGCCGGGCGTCGATGAGCGCAGCCACGGGGCACGCCGGCGTATCGGCAGCGATCGCGCATAACGCGATGGCGTGCAGACTGCTGAGCGCGATCACGGGAACCTTGGAGGCAACCGCCAGTCCCCGTGCCGCGGCCAGGCCAATGCGTACGCCGGTAAAGGTGCCCGGACCTGAGGTCACGGCCACCTGGCCAATATCTCCTGGTGCTACTCCCGCCGCTTTGACCGTGTCTTCGATCATGGGGAACAACGCTTCAGCCTGGCCGCGGTTCATGAGCTCGTGGCCGGCCGCCACGACCTTCATCTGGGCCCCATCGATCAGAGCGACCGAACAGGCGTCCAGGCAGGTGTCAAAAGCCAGGGTAAGCATGAGGGCTTAAGCCAGCTCCGCCGCCCGGTGGGACCGGATTAAACCGGCCGCACTTCCTCCACTTCAGGAATGAAGTGGCGCAACAGATTCTCAATACCGTGCTTTAGGGTGGCGGTTGATGAGGGGCAGCCGGCACAGGCGCCTTGCATGCGCAAGTGGACGATACCGTCCCGATAGCCATGGAAGGTGATGTCGCCGCCATCTTGCGCCACAGCCGGGCGCACCCGCGTATCCAGCAGGTCCTTGATGGTGTCCACAATCTCCCCATCGCTCTCATCAAAATCTTCAGCCGCATCAGCCGCCGTGGATGCGCCTTCACCCACAACCGGGGCACCGGACAGATAGTGCTCCATGATCACACCCAGAACGGCGGGCTTCAGATGTTGCCAGTCCGTGTCGTCCTTGGTGATGGTCACAAAGTCCGATCCGAAGAATACGCCCGTGACGCCATTCACCTGGAAGAGGCGGCTGGCCAGAGGGGATTCAGCGGCTTGGTCCGGGTCGCGGTAATCACGCGTGTCGTTCGGCAGAACGGGCTTGCCGGGAATGAACTTCAGTGTGGCCGGATTCGGCGTGGCTTCAGTTTGGATGAACATGTCAGAACTCCAGAGAGCAATCTAAGGGCTTCAGCTTAGAGTAATTCTAAACTGCGCTATTGTCTACTAAATTACTCAAGATATATGGGGATTGTTTGTCAGCGTACAAACCCTACGATCTTTTTCACCTCATCCATGATCGGCGCGGCCAGCATCCTGGCCCGCTCTGCGCCGCCGCGCAGAATGGTGTCGATATGGGCGGGATCGGCCATAAGCCGCGTTATTTCCGAATTCACCGGGCTTAATGTCTCTACCGTAAGATCTGCCAGATCTTGCTTAAATCCGGAGAATTGTGCCCCGCCATAGGTTTTGAGGGTTTCGGCCACCGGTTCGCCTTTCAGCGCGGCGAAGATCCCCACCAGGTTGTCAGCCTCAGGACGCCCCTCCAGGCCGTCGGGCTCTGAGGGCAGGGGTTCGGGGTCTGTCTTGGCCTTGCGGATTTTCTTGGCAATGGTGTCGGCATCGTCGGTCAGGTTGATACGGGACAGATCTGAAGGGTCCGACTTGGACATCTTCTTGGTGCCGTCCCGCAGGCTCATCACTCTGGTCGCGGGCCCGGTGATCATCGGCTCCGTCAGAGGGAAGAAGCCATCTGAATAGCCAAGCTCTTTGAGGCGCGCTTCGAAATCATTGTTGAACTTCTGGGCGATATCGCGTGTCAGCTCCAGGTGCTGCTTCTGGTCCTCGCCCACCGGCACATGTGTGGCGCGGTACGCCAGGATGTCAGCCGCCATCAGATTGGGGTAGGCGTAGAGACCGACGGAAGCATTTTCCCGGTTCTTGCCGGCTTTCTCCTTGAACTGGGTCATGCGGTTCAGCCAGCCCAGGCGTGCCACACAGTTGAACACCCAGGCCAGCTCAGCATGCTCTGCCACCTGACTTTGGTTGAAGACAATGTGGCTGTCAGGGTCGATGCCTGATGCGATGAAGGCCGCGGTCACCTCGCGGATAGAGCGGGTAAGTTCGGCTGGGTCCTGCCACAAGGTGATGGCATGCATGTCCACCACGCAATAAATGCACTCATAGGTGTTCTGCATCTCCACAAACCGGGTGATCGCCCCCAGATAGTTGCCCAGGGTCAGGTTTCCGGTGGGTTGCACGCCGGAAAAGACGCGCTCTTTTAACTCAATCATGGCATGGCTCCGTAACAGCGTGCGCTATATGGCCGATTGGCCGTGACTTGCCAAGGGTTTAGGCGCGCCTGAAACTGGCTTTCAACTCGCTGAGGCGGGCCGCGCCGGTGACATGGCAAACGGCAAAATAGATCCCGGTCCCAAACCCGATGAGACCGAGCAGGGCGGCAAGGCGTATGAAGATGTTGAGATCGGACTCAAAGAGCTGAAGCCCCCAGGTCATCGTCAGCATCAATGCGCCACCCATCACCACAGCCCCGATCAGGAGCCAGGGCAGGCGATGCACCAGCCGTTGGTCCGGGCGGTAATGCCCTCTGCGGGCCAGGGTGGCGCCCAGGAGAATGGCGTTCACCCAGCCGGCCGCCGTCGTGGCGAGCGCAATGCCGGTCTGCGCGTAGTGGGGAAACAGCAGCAAGCTCCCGGCCACATTGACCACCACGCTGATGGCCGCAAAGATCATCGGGGTGCGAGTGTCCTCGCGGGCAAAGAACCCGGGCGAAAACACTTTGATCATCACAAAGGCGGGCAGTCCCATGGCAAATGCGATCAGGGCAGAGGCCGTGGCGGCCGTATCATCGCTCGTGAAGTGGCCACGCTCAAAGAGCACCTGCACCACGGGGACGGGCAGCGCCATGAGCCCCACCGCGGCCGGCACGGTGAGGAGCATGGAAAGCTCAAGGGCGCGGTTTTGACTGTTGTGGACGCCGCTGAGGTCTTCCGCTTTCAGGCGCCGCGAAATGTCCGGCAACAAGGCAACTCCGATCGCGATCCCCACCACACCGAGCGGCAATTGATAGATTCGGTCGGCATATTGCAAGGTGGCGATGGCACCGGCTTTCTGGCTGGCGATGATCTGGCCGATCAACAGGTTGATCTGGGTGATGCCGCCCGCCATGGCTGCCGGCACGGCCAGAATGAGCAGGCGCTTCACATTGGGGCTGAGGCGCGGGCGCGCAAAGCCGATGGAAAAATCGGTCCGCTCCACCGCCACACACAGTAAAATGAGCTGCAGTGCCCCGGAGGCGCAGACACCCCAGCTCATCAGCGTGCCGATTTGGGTTTGGCTGACGAGCCCGAAGACCCAAGCACCGGCAAGGGTGCTGATCAGCACGATGTTCAAAATCACCGGGGCAAAGGCTGCCGCCGCAAAGCGCCCGAACGAATTGAGCACGCCGGAGAGCATGGCCACCAGGGACATGAACATCAGGTAGGGAAACATCACCCGGGTCAGCAAAACCGTGAGATCGAACTTTTCCGGATCATCCACAAAACCCGGCGCGATGACCCATTCCACAAGAAACGGCATGAAAATCTCAGCAAGCGCCGTGAGCGCCAGCAAGGTGACCACCAGGAAGGAAAGCACCTGGGAGGCAAAGGCCCGGGCTTGCGCCTTGCCGCCGCCTTCCAGCTCCTTGGCAAACAGCGGCACGAAGGCTGAGTTGAAGGCGCCTTCCGCAAACAGCCGGCGGAACAGGTTGGGGAAGCGGAACGCGGCATAGAATGCGTCCGCCACCGGGCCGGTGCCCAAGAGGGCGGCAATCAGCAGTTCGCGCACAAAGCCAAGCACGCGGCTCATCATCGTGTAGCCGCCGACGGTGGTTGCTGAGCGAAGCAGGTTCATGACCGGTCCGGGTTCGTCAATTCAGGTGAGCTCTTCAAGTGTCACAAAGCGGCACAGGCCGTTAATGTTTGCTTAACCGCTGAAGATCAAGCGGCTGCCTCGCTATCGGCCTCATTGGGCGAAAGCACGGCGAGCAGCTGACGCCGGATGGCGGCGCGCCGGTTGGCATTGGTGATTTTTTGGTTGGTGAGGTCGGTCACATAGAACACATCCACCGCCTTCTCGCCAAACGTGGTGATGTGGGCTGAGCCAATGTTGAGGTTGAGCCGGAACAAGGCTTCGGTCAGATCGAACAGCAGCCCGGTGCGGTCCAGTCCGTTCACTTCGATCACGGTAAAGACGTTGGAGCTGTCATTATCCATCAACACCTGCGGCTCCACCGAGAACGCCGCGGCTCGCTTGGTGGGCCGTTCCTTGGACATCACCAGATCACGCAGCCGCACCTCTCCGGTCAGCGCTTTGGTGATCAGGTCGGCGACGCGTCTGGCGCGCCGCAGCTCATCGGCGCTATCTGGCAGCTCGCGCTGGATCAACAGCGTGTCTAACGCGTGACCGTCTGCGGTGGTGTAGATTTGAGCGCCGGCAATGTTGGCGCCGCCCGCAGAGCACGCGCCGGTGAGAAGAGCCAGCAAACGCGGATGGTCCGGTGCATAGACCGTGAGCTCGGTGATGGCGGTGAAGTCGTCTGTCTGCACCTCCGTCATCACGGTTTGATCGGCGCGCTCGATCAGCTTGGCGTGCTGGATCTGATGGTCGAGCTTCACATTGAGCCAGTAAGGATCGTAGTGCTTCTTCAAGTAGGCCTTCAGGGTTTTGGCCGGCCAATCGCTCATCCGTTCAGAGAACGCGGCCTGGGCCACCTGAACCCGCTCGGCCCGCGACACACGGGTATGCCCGCCGGACAGATGGGGTTCAGCCTCGAAATAAAGCGTGCGCAGAAGCTGTCCCTTCCAGCCGTTCCAAACGCCTGGCCCCACGGCCTTAATGTCCGCCACCGTGAGGATCATCAACAGTTTCAGCCGTTCCGGGCTCTGCACGATGGCGGCAAAATCGGCGATGGTTTTGAAGTCGTTGAGATCGCGCATCTGGGCGGTTTCGCTCATCAACAAATGATGGCGCACCAGCCAAGCAACGGTCTCGGTTTCAGCCGCATCCATGCCAAAGCGCGGACAGAGCTTTTCGGCCACCCGTGCACCGGCAATGGAGTGATCCTCATCGCGTCCCTTGGCGATGTCGTGCAGGAACATGGCCACAAACAGAGCGCGACGACCCTTCAGCGTGTGGATGATTTCGTGGGACACGGGATGTTCTTCACCCAACTCGCCGCGCTCGATTTCCGAGACCACACCGACCGCCCGCAACAGATGCTCATCCACCGTGTAGTGGTGGTACATATTGAACTGCATGTGGGCGATGATGCGCCCGAAGTCGGGGATGAACTTGCCGAGCACGCCGGATTCGTTCATGCGCCGCAAAATCAACTCCGGCTCGCGTTTGGATGTGAGGATCTCCAGAAACAGTTTGTTGGCCCGGGCATCTTCGCGCACCGCCTTGGTGATCAGCCGCAGTGACCGGGTCACCAGCTTGAGCGTGTCGGGATGCACCCCGCAATTGTAGCGCTCAGACAGCCAATAGAGCATGATCAGGTTCACCGGATCGGTTTTGAACACATCATCGCGCGCTGAGATGATGCGGCCGTGCTCTATCGTGAAGTCCTCGCTTTCCTTCATGGTGCCGGCCCCGGTGAGGCCAAACGGCATGCGCCGGAAGAAGTCGCTCATTTTTGGCGCCTTCTTCAACTGCGCTTCCTCCAGCACGGCACAGAAGATCCGGGTAAGATCGCCCACCTGTTTGGCGATCAGGAAGTAGGCCCGCATGAACTGTTCCACATGGCGGTTATCGCCCTCGTCCTCATAGCCCATGCGCACGGCCATCTCGGCCTGTTTGTCGAAGGTCAGCTTGTCGTCGGCGCGCTTGGTGAGGAAGTGCAGATGGCAACGCACCGCCCAGAGGAAATCCTCACACTCGCGGAACTGCTTCTCCTCATCCTTGGTGAAGACGCCCACCTTCACGAAATCCAGATCCTCTTCCGCGCCATAGACGAACTTGGCGATCCAGAAGAGGGTGTGCAGATCCCGCATCCCGCCTTTTCCGTTCTTCACATCCGGCTCCACCAGATAACGCGAGGCCCCGGAGCGTAAATGCCGTTCGTCGCGTTCAGCCAGCTTGGTGGAAATGAAGTTCTTCACCGCTCCGCGGGCTTTCACCAGATCTTTGCGGTAGCGCTCCATGAGGTCTTGAAACAGAGCCTCATCGCCCCACAGAAAGCGCGATTCCAGCATGGTTGTGAGAATGGTGCTGTCGGTGCCGGAAAGACGGATGCACTCGTTCACCGACCGGGTGGCGTGCCCGACCTTAAAGCCAAGGTCCCAGAGCATGTAGAGCATGTACTCCACCACACTCTCGCCCCAGGCCGTCTGTTTGTAGGGCAGAAGAAACAACAGATCGATATCGGAGCCGGGCGCGAGCGCCCCGCGTCCATAGCCGCCCTGGGCCACGACAGAGATGCGTTCGGCATCTGAAGGGTTCTTGGCGCGGTACACATGCACCACGGTGAAATCGTAGAGCACCTGGATCAGCTCGTCCTGAAGCTGGGAGAGCGCTTCCGCGCAAGCCGTGCCGTCCCGGTCCGCTTCAAACTGCCGCTCGATGTCTGCCCGGCCAGCGCTCACCGCATCGCCCAAAATCTCCAAGGCTTGCTTGCGAAGCTTGCTGCTGTCGTGGCCGACCTGCTGCCAGGCAGCCGTCAGCGCGTGGCGCAGCGCTTCGCCGTCAAACGGTTTGGCAAGGGTCACAGGCTCGTTCATGAAACTGTCATAGCGCGATCTGAGGGCAGCGCCTAGAGCAGTTCATTGTCATATGGAAACGCTTGACCGGGTTTTCGCGTTTGCTGACGAGGCGCGGGTCGCGCCTTGGTCTGACCGACCACAAGCGGCCCGCAACGACGCTCAGCGGGCGCGAAAACCCGGTCAAGCGTTTCCATATGACAATGAACTGCTCTAGGCGCTGCCCTCAGATCGCGCTATGACAGT
>JANQOW010000122.1 GCA_028285595.1 Hyphomicrobiales bacterium | reverse complement strand
TATGGGCGCCACCGATATTGAGCGCCAGAAGCCGAACGTCTTCCGCATGCGCCTATTGGGCGCGGAGATCGTTCCGGTCACTTCCGGCACGGGTACCTTGAAGGACGCCATGAACGACGCCCTGCGCGACTGGGTGGCGAATGTGGAGAACACGTTCTACATCATCGGCACCGCCGCGGGCCCGCACCCTTACCCGGAGATGGTGCGTGACTTTCAGTCGGTCATCGGCCAGGAAACCAAAGAACAAATGCAAGCCGCCGAAGGGCGCTTGCCCGATGCATTGGTGGCCTGCATTGGCGGGGGCTCGAACGCCATTGGTCTCTTCCATCCGTTCCTGGACGACAAGGAGGTCGAGATCTTCGGCGTGGAAGCAGGCGGCCACGGCATTCCCACCGGCGAACATGCGGCCTCTCTCAACGGCGGAGAGCCCGGCGTGCTCCATGGCAACCGCACCTATCTGCTGCAGAGCGATGACGGCCAGATCATCGATGCCCATTCCATCTCCGCGGGGCTCGACTATCCCGGCATCGGCCCGGAACACGCCTGGCTGCGGGATACCGGCCGGGTGAACTATGTGTCCATCACAGACCAGGAAGCCCTTGATGCTTTCCAACTGTGCACCCAGCAGGAAGGCATCATTCCCGCTCTGGAGCCGAGCCATGCGCTGGCCTATGTGGCGAAGATCGCCCCTGACATGGATAAGGACAAAATCATCGTGATGAACATGTGTGGGCGCGGCGACAAGGATGTGTTCGCCGTGGCCGAGCATCTTGGAGTGGAGATGTAAGCCATGTCGACACGTATCGAAGACCGCTTTGCCCAACTCAAGAGCGAAGGCCGCCGTGCCTTGGTAACCTTCGTCACGGCCGGAGATCCTGACACCGAAACATCCCTTAAGATCCTCAAAGGCTTGCCGGGTGCCGGAGCAGACGTGATCGAATTGGGAATGCCTTTTTCCGATCCCATGGCCGATGGTCCGTCCATTCAGGCATCCTCGCAACGGGCGCTGGGCGCCGGTCAGAACATGATCAAAACCCTGCAGATGGTGCGCGATTTCAGGCAGGAGGATTCTGAAACACCGATCGTACTGATGGGCTACTACAATCCTATCTACATCTACGGTGTGGAGCGTTTTCTGACGGATGCCAAGGACGCAGGCGTGGACGGTATGATCGTCGTGGATCTGCCGCCCGAATGCGACGAGGAGCTCTGCATCCCGTCCATGAAAACAGGCCTCAACTTCATCCGCCTGGCCACGCCCACAACCGATAGCAAGAGGCTTCCGGCCGTTCTCGCCAACACATCCGGTTTCGTGTATTATGTATCCATCACGGGAATCACCGGCACGGCCGCGCCCAAACAGGACGATGTTCGTGCCCATGTGGGGCGGATTAAGGCTGAGACGGATTTGCCGGTTGCCATTGGGTTTGGGGTTAAAACGCCAGAGCAAGCAAAAGCTTTGGCCGAGTGTGGCGATGGAGTGGTGGTGGGCTCCGTCTTTGTAGATGCAGTAAAGGCCTCTTTGAACGAGGCCGGAGAGGCTACGGACAAAACGGTTCCGGCGGTGCTTGATTTGGCCTCGGCCCTTGCAGAAGGGGTCCGCGGCGCCAATGTATAGGTGCAAAGCTGCCGCATGAGACACTAGCCGGGCCGTCCGGAAAGGAATGAACACGTGAACTGGATCACCAACGTCGTCAGACCGAAGATCAACAGTTTTCTGCGCCGCGAGATGCCGGACAACAAATGGGTGAAGGACCCCGAATCGGGGCAGATGGTCTATCTGCGCGATTTGGAGGCCAACCAGTTTGTGGTCCCCGGCTCCGGCTATCACATGCGCATGGGCGGAGAAGCGCGCCTGAAGAGCCTGTTTGACGACGGCGCTTTCACATCCATCTCTTTCCCGACAGTGGCCTCGGACCCGCTGAATTTCCGGGACGAGAAGAAATACTCTGAGAAGATCAAGCAAGCCCGCAGCAAGACCGGTCGTGATGATGCCATTCTGGCCGGTGAGGGCACGCTCGACGGGCTGCAGGTTGTCGCTGCCGTTCAGGATTTCGACTTTATGGGCGGCTCGCTCGGAATGGCGGCCGGTGAGGCCATCATCACGGCCATGCGCCGTGCGGTGAAGCTGCGTGCCCCGTTCATCTTCTTTGTGGCCTCCGGGGGTGCGCGCATGCAGGAAGGCGTTCTTTCGCTCATGCAAATGCCGCGCACCACGGTGGCGGTTCAGGAGCTGCGCGAAGCCCGGCTGCCCTACATCGTGGTGCTGACCAACCCGACCACGGGCGGGGTCACGGCCTCCTACGCCATGTTGGGCGACATCCATATTGCAGAGCCCGGTGCCATGATCGGCTTTGCCGGCCAGCGGGTGATCGAACAAACCATCCGTGAGAAGTTGCCGGAAGGGTTCCAAAAATCTGAATACCTTCTGGAACACGGCATGGTGGACATGGTGGTCCATCGGCACGACCTCAGAGACACCTTGAGCAAGGTCACCCGCCTGCTCATGCGCTCGCCCGCAGTGGAGAGCGTCAGCCAAGCAAGCGAAGATGCAGCCGCACCTGCCGTGGCGGGTGCTGAGGTCATCGAGGGCGCGTTTGGCGCAGGCGAAGAGGCAGCGGCTGAAGCCGAGGCAAATGTGGAAACGCTGCCCGAGCATGAAGAAGAGCTCAAAGCGGCCGAGCGCGCGGCTCTGGAGCCCAAAAAGGCGAAGAGCAAGAAGCAGAAGAAAAAGTCGGGCAAGTCCGTGGCTGATGCGGCAGGCGAATGGGCCGACGACATTCTGGGCGATGGCGCGGCAAAGCCATCCGTGACCTGAACGTCTGAACCCGTCAGATCCCACAAAGTGTATTGAACCAGGACGGCCATGGCCCGCAGCGATGCTATTCTGAAGCGGCTGCTTCAGCTCCACCCCAAAGTCATGGATCTGTCTCTGGATCGGATGCACCGCATTCTGGACCAATTGGGCAATCCGCATTTGCAGATCCCTCAGGTGGTTCATATTGCCGGCACCAACGGCAAGGGGTCCACGCTCAGCTATTTGCGGGCCGGTCTGGAAGCGGCGGGCTATGCCGTGCATGCCTACACCTCCCCGCATCTGGTCCGGTTTCACGAGCGGATCTATCTGGGCGGCTCCGCTCAGGGCGAGCTGATTGACGAAGAAGAGCTCTGCGCGCTTTTGCTGGAATGCGAGGAAGTGAACGGCGGGGAGGCCATCACCTTCTTTGAAATCACCACGGCAGCGGCCTTCTTGGCGTTCTCGCGCCACCCCGCCGATGTCTGCCTGCTGGAGGTGGGTTTGGGCGGGCGGCTGGATGCCACCAACGTCATTGACGCCCCGGCCCTGACGGTGATCACCCCGGTGGATCTGGATCATCAGGCCTATCTCGGCGATACGATTGAAGCCATTGCGGCGGAAAAGGCCGGCATCATGAAGCCCAACGTGCCGTGCGTCATCGGTCCCCAGTCGGATGCAGGCCGCGGCGTTATGGAAGCGGTGGCCGAGAAGGTTCATGCGCCGCTCGTGATCGCCAATCAGGATTTCCAGGCTTATGAGGAGCATGGCCGTCTGGTCTACCAGGACGGCGCCGGGCTTCTGGATCTGCCCCTGCCGGTTTTGGCGGGCCGGTTCCAACTGGAGAATGCGGGCACCGCCATCGCGGCCTTGCGGGCGCTGGATGGGTTCACGCTCACCGAGAAACATATCGAACGCGCGGTGTCTGAGGCCACTTGGCCGGCGCGCATGCAACTGCTTGACCAAGGCCCCATAGCGGCCCTGCTGCCGGAAGGCTCTGAGGTTTGGGTGGACGGCGGCCACAACGCCTCGGCGGGCCGCGCCATTGCCACCAGTTTGGCCGATTTGGAAGAGCGGGTCTCGCGGCCGACCGTGCTGGTCCTGGGAATGTTGGCATCGCGCACGCCGGCCGATTTCCTGGCGCCCTTTGAAGGGCTGGTCTCTGCCATCATCACAACACCCATCGACGACGAACCGGGCGCCTTGAGCGCGGAAGATCTGGCGGCGGCCTGTGCCGGGCTCGATATTGACGTCAAGATTGCCCGTGACGTGGAGCATGCCCTCAGCCTGGCGGGCGCCGGCGATGAGCCGGTGCGCCTGCTGGTGGCGGGCTCGCTCTATCTGGCCGGTCATGTGCTTGCCCTCAACTCCGGCATGACCAAGGTGGGACCGTCCGGCTCGCCCATCAGACCAGAGCGCTGAGGGTTTTTAAGAGCCGCTCAATCTCCCGCTTGCTGGAGAGCCGGTGATCGCCGCCCTTGATGA
>JANQOW010000114.1 GCA_028285595.1 Hyphomicrobiales bacterium | reverse complement strand
GGCTTCCAGGCAAACTGGCTGATTGTTCGCAGAATTCGGCGGCCGGATCAGAGCTGTTCATCGTTGAGGGCGACAGTGCCGGTGGCTCCGCCAAGCAGGCCCGTGACCGCAAATCCCAAGCCGTCCTGCCTTTGCGTGGGAAAATCCTGAATGTGGCCTCTGCCGGCGCAGGCAAGATGGCGCAGAACCAGCAGATTTCCGACCTAATCCAAGCCTTGGGGTGCGGGACCGCTGAAAAGTACCGGGATGGTGACCTGCGGTACGAGAAGGTCATCATCATGACGGACGCCGACGTGGATGGCGCCCATATCGCATCGCTCTTGATCACCTTCTTTTTCCAGCAAATGCCGGAGCTGATCGATAACGGCCACCTGTGGCTCGCCGTTCCACCTCTCTACAGGATCGCGCAGGGGGGCAAAACGCTCTATGCGCGCGATGATGCCCACAAAGACGAGCTCTTGGAGACGGAGTTCACGGGCCGCGGCAAGATCGAAATCAGCAGGTTTAAAGGCTTAGGGGAAATGCTTCCCGCTCAGCTCAAAGAAACCACTATGAAGCCGGGCTCAAGGACACTGCTCAAGATCCATGTGGAGGATGACGAAGAAAAGGCCACCACAAAGATCGTTGAGCGCCTCATGGGCAATAAACCGGAAGAGCGGTTCCGGTTCATTACGGAAAACGCAGAGTTTGCCGAAGAGGTCCTGGACGTCTAGAGCACGTTTAGGTTGAACCTTCAATCGGTGTGTATCCAAACGTGCCAAGGCTCAGCAAAGCCTCGCGCCCCCCATGTTCTTGCACCTTGTGCGCCTGCTCCTTGAGTGCACGGGCATTGGTCTCCTCCGGATCCAGAAACGCCTCTAAGCGTCGGCGGCCTTCGGCCAGCTGAACGGCGTGCGTTCCCGCCTGACCCAGGTCATTCAACTCCAGTGGATCTTCATCCAAATCAAACAGTTGAGGCGGAAAGCTTAAGTAGTCTATGTACTTCCAGTTGTCCCAGCGCACCATGTAGAAGCCGCTCTTGCATCCACCGTCATGGTACTCACTGAGGATGGTGCGTCCGGCAGCCTCACCACGTGCCGCTTTGAGCAACGAGACCCCTGCACGCGGCGCCTGATCCAGTTGAGGCTCGATGCCGGCCACATCAAGCACGGTGGGGTAGATGTCCAGGAGACTGCAGGGATCATCGATCACCTTGCCCTCTTCCACCCCGGGGCCGGCCATAACCAGAGGCACGCCCGCAGAATCCTCATACATGGTGCATTTGGCCCAAAAGCCGTGATTGCCGATCATATCGCCGTGGTCGGACGTGTAGACAACCAGCGTGTCCTCTGCGGCACCGGATGCTTCCAGCGCGGCGAGGATCTTCCCGACATTGTCATCCATGTAAGAGATCAGCCCATAGTAGCTCGCCCGCGCCACGTTCCGGCTTTCCGGTGTGAAGTAATCCTCAAAGTTCCAGAACTCGCGAAACATCTTCAAAAATGGGTGGCGCTCATAGGCCAGCGGGTCGCGTGGTGCGTCCATCTCGTCAGGCGGATAGAGATCGTAAAAGCGCTCAGGCGGTGTGAGCGGATAATGGGGCGCCACCATTGAGACAAACGCGGTCCAGGGGACATCTGATGCCGCCGCGTCTGTTGTCAGCCACTCACAAGCCGCCGCACAAACCTTTTCGTCATAATCCACATAGGTTGATCCCCCCGGCCCGATCATCTCTGCATACTCCCGCGAGGGTTCTGCGTTCGGTGGCAACTCGTCCCGCAACAAGCCACTGATCCATCCCACCCCGTTGACCACATGCATGGGCACGATTTCCGGATCAAACCCGTTATCGTCCTCGCCGCTGCGGAAATGCAGCTTTCCAATAGACACAGAGCGCCGTCCGGTCTTGATCAGTTCATGGCCCCAGGAGGGCGGAGATCCGGCATAGGGGGTCGCGCTGTCCCAGGCGCCGATCTCATGCACATGCCGGCCGGTTTGGATCGCAGCGCGGGTGGGCACGCAGATGGGCGACGGCGTATAGGCGTTGGTAAAACGCGTGCCCCGGGCGGCCAAACGGTCGATATGGGGCGTTTGCACGATCGGGTGGCCATAGCAGCCGGCAGTTTCGAACGAGTGTTCGTCTGACATGATGATCAGCATGTTCTTCGCTGCCATGATCCTGCTCCAAGTTGTTGATATCTCAAGTCTCACCCGGACTTTGCGGCACGGTAGCGTGTTTTCCGACTCAAGCAAATCAGATAGATAATCTGCCATGAGCGAGATCGTATCCCCCCCACCAGACGGCAGCGCAGAGAGCATAAATCTGCGCGAGGCGCTGCAAGAGCGCTATTTGGCCTATGCCTTGTCCACGATTATGCACCGGGCTCTGCCTGACGTGCGTGACGGCTTGAAACCGGTACATCGGCGCCTGCTCTATGCAATGCGGCAGTTGAAGTTGAACCCGGAACAGGGCTTCAAGAAGTGCGCACGCGTTGTGGGGGATGTGATCGGTAAGTATCACCCCCATGGCGATCAGTCCGTCTATGACGCGCTTGTGCGTCTCGCCCAGGAGTTCGCCGTGCGCTATCCGCTGGTGGATGGTCAAGGGAACTTCGGCAATATTGACGGCGATAATGCTGCGGCCATGCGGTATACCGAGGCCCGGCTCACAGACGTGGCCATGGCCCTGTTGGACGGGATCGATGAGAACACGGTCGATTTCCGCGAGACCTATGATGGTGAAGATTCTGAACCCATCGTTCTGCCCGGTGCGTTTCCCAATCTTCTTGCCAACGGATCCAGCGGCATCGCTGTCGGCATGGCCACCAACATTCCCCCCCACAATGCGGGCGAGTTGTGTGACGCGGCCCTGCATCTGATCAAGCACCCCAATGCAACCGCTGCCAAGCTTGTTGAATTCGTCCCGGGTCCTGACTTTCCCACCGGCGGTATCATCATCGATGACCGCGCCACCATTGAGGCGGCCTATAAGACCGGGCGCGGCGGGTTCCGCGTTAGAGCCCGCTGGGAAACCGAAGACCTGGGTCGCGGCACCTGGTGCATCGTGGTCACGGAGATGCCCTATCAGGTGCAAAAAGGCCGGTTGATTGAGAAGATCGCCGAACTGATGCAGGCCCGCAAGCTGCCTCTTCTGGCCGACATCCGTGATGAAAGCGCAGAAGACATCAGATTGGTCCTGGAGCCACGCAGCCGCACGGTTGACCCGGTGGTGCTCATGGAATCCCTCTTTAAGGTCACCGACCTTGAAGCGCGTATCTCGCTCAATATGAACGTGCTCTCGCGCGGCCTTGTCCCCAACGTTCTCTCCTTGCGCGATGTGCTGAGGCAATGGCTCGACCATCGCAAGGAAGTGCTGGTGCGGCGCACCGAGCACCGGCTGGAGAAGATCGCCCACCGGCTGGAGGTTCTGGGCGGCTATCTCGTGGCCTACCTCAATCTGGATGAGGTGATCCGCATCATTCGTGAAGAGGACGATGCAAAGGCCAGCCTCATTGCCACCTTCAACTTGAGTGACGTGCAAGCCGAAGCCATCTTGAATATGCGCCTCAGATCGTTGCGCAAACTGGAAGAGATGGAGATCCGCACCGAGCACGACAAGCTCACTGCGGAGCAAGCTGAGCTGAAAGCACTGTTGGGCTCAGAGGACGCCCAGTGGACGAAGATTTCTGAGGAGATCCGCGAAACCCGCGCCAAATTCGGCAAGAAAACCGAGCTTGGAAAGCGGCGCACGGAGTTTGCCGAAGCACCGGAAGGCGATTTCGATCTGGAAGCCGCAATGATCGAAAAAGAGCCGGTGACCGTGGTCTGCTCTGAAAAGGGCTGGATCCGCGCCATGAAGGGCCATCTCGCCGACACCAGCGGCCTCAGTTACAAGGATGGCGACAAGGGCCGGTTCGTGTTCCACGCCGAGACCACGGACAAACTGGTGCTGCTCTCCTCCTCCGGCAAGTTCTACACCCTCGGGGCAGACCGCCTGCCGGGCGGGCGCGGGCACGGTGAGCCGGTCCGCCTCATGGCGGATATGGATGCCGGAGATGACATCGTCTCGCTGATGGTGCACGTGCCGGGGGCTAAGCTGATCGTGGCGTCCAGCGATGGGCGCGGCTTTGTTGTGGCCGAAGAAGAAGTGGTGGCCAACACCCGCAAAGGCAAGCAAGTGCTTAACGTGAAGCTGCCCAACGAAGCGCAATCCTGCTCACGCCTCAAAGAGGGCGATGATCATGTGGCGGTCGTTGGAGAAAATCGCAAGCTGTTGATCTTCCCCCTGGAGGATCTGCCGGAAATGACCCGAGGTCGGGGCAATAAGCTCCAGAGCTACAAGGACGGAGGCTTGTCTGACGCCAAGACGTTCAAGCTCGCCGACGGGCTCACCTGGCAAGATTCCGCAGGACGCACCTGGACCGTTGAGAAATTGCGCGATTGGATTGGCAAGCGCGCGCAGGCTGGTCGCCTGCCCCCCAAAGGGTTCCCGCGAAACAACCGGTTCTCCTAGGGTTTGTTAGGCATCTCCCAGTTCGGGGCACGTTTGTTCAGGAACGCGTCTATGCCTTCCTTGAAATCGGGGGTGTCCGCCAAGTCTGCGGCCAGCTCACCCTCCAGGCGCATACCCTCCTGAAAGCTCATACCGGCGCCGAGCGTAACGGACTGGCGGATCGCCTTCAGCGCGGTCGCAGACTTGCCGGCCAGCTCGTCAGCGTAGGCTTGCACCCTCGCGCGCAAGTTTTCAGGCGCGATCACCTCATCCACAAGCCCCCAGGAGAGAGCCTGCTCTGCGTCAATCATCGCGCCGGAATAGAGATATTGAATGGTTTTAGGCCGGCCAATCAATCTGGCGAGAGCTTGGGTGGTGGCGATTGGGGGAATGAAGCCAATTTGGATTTCGGGCTGTCCGAGCTTGGCGTCTTGGGCGGCGAACCGAATATCGCAGTGAAGGGTCATCTCCAGCCCGCCGCCGACGGCGGTGCCATGAATGGCGGCCAGCAACGGTTTAGGCGAGCCACGCATCAGATTTGCAATCTCGTGGCACACCTCCACCCAGGCGGCCATTGCGTCTTTGTCCATGTCTTGGAACTCTTTGAGATCGGCCCCGGCGCTGAAATAGCTCTCAAGTCCACTTGCCAAAACCACCACCCTCACGGACGGATCAGCCAGTGTTGCGCTTAAGCTGTCACGCATTTCCTCCACCATCTTGCGGGTGAACGCGTTGACCGGAGGGCGATTATACTCAAGCCAGCGGGTGGCACCGACGTCGGTGATCTTGATGAATGTGCAATCCTGCATGCCTTGGGTCCCTTTTTTCGCTTCGAGCTTTTTTACAGCTGATCTTGACAAATAAGCCAGCCCGTGCGCTTGTCCGCGCGGCGAGAAATCCGCCAACTTCCAAAGAAAACCAGCCTAGAGATGAAGACTGATGCACGCTTACCGTTCCCACACCTGTCATGACCTTCGCGCATCTGACGTAGGCAGCACTGTGCGCCTGTCCGGCTGGGTCCACCGCGTGCGAGATCATGGCGGTCTGTTGTTCATTGACCTTCGCGATCACTACGGCATCACCCAGGTGGTGGCAGACCCGGATTCTCCCGCCTTTAAGGCCGCTGAGACTGTGCGCGCGGAGTGGGTGATCTGCGTGGATGGCGAGGTCAAAGCGCGCACCGACGACACGATCAACCCGAACCTGCCCACCGGCGAGGTTGAGATCTTCATCTCCGATCTTGAGGTTTTGAGTGCTGCGAAGGAATTGCCCCTGCCTGTGTTCGGCGAGCTGGATTATCCGGAGGAAACCCGGCTGAAGTATCGCTTCATCGACCTGCGCCGTGAAACCATTCACCGCAACATCATGAAGCGCTCGCAGATCATTTCCTCTGTCCGCCGGCGCATGACGGAAGCCGGGTTCTTTGAGTTTCAAACGCCGATCCTCACCGCGTCCTCGCCAGAGGGCGCGCGCGACTTCCTCGTGCCGTCCCGTATTCATCCTGGCAAGTTCTACGCCCTGCCCCAGGCTCCACAGCAGTTCAAGCAGCTCATCATGATGTCGGGCTTTGACCGCTATTTCCAGATCGCCCCGTGTTTCCGCGACGAGGATGCCCGCGCCGACCGGTCGCCTGGCGAGTTCTACCAGCTCGATATCGAAATGAGCTTTGTGACCCAGGACGACGTCTTCAATGCGGTCGAGCCCGTGTTGCGCGAGCTTTTTGTTGAATTCGCAGACGGAAAGCGCGTGACCGAAACCTTCCCCCGCATCCCCTATGCTGAAGCCATGGCCAAATATGGCTCCGATAAGCCCGATCTGCGCAATCCCATCGTCATGGAAGATGTGACGGACCATTTTGCGGGATCAGGGTTTAAGATCTTTGCCGGCCAAATCGAGGCCGATGAGAAAGTGCGGGTCTGGGCCATTCCTGCCAAAACCGGCGGCAGCCGCGCTTTTTGTGACCGCATGAACGGCTGGGCGCAGAAGCAGGGCCAGCCTGGTCTTGGCTACATATTCTTCAGAGACGGAGAAGGCGCAGGCCCCATCGCAAAGAACATTGGCGAGGAACGCACAGAAGCCGTCCGGACCCAGCTCGGGCTGCAGGATGGCGATGCGGTGTTCTTCGTATGCGGCAAACCCGATGTATTTGCCAGCTTTGCCGGTGCGGCGCGCACCCGGGTGGGCGAAGAGCTGGAATTGGTGGACGCAGATCAGTTCGCCTTCTGCTGGATCGTGGACTATCCCATGTTTGAGTGGAATGAGGATGAGAAGAGAGTGGATTTCTCTCACAACCCGTTCTCCATGCCCCAAGGCGGCCTTGAGGCGCTCGAGGGGAAAGATCCGCTGGAGGTTCTGGCCTATCAATACGACATTGTCTGCAACGGCGTAGAGCTGTCCTCAGGCGCAATCCGGAACCACAAACCGGAAATCATGGAAAAGGCATTTGCGATTGCCGGATATGACCGGCAGATCCTGGAAGACAAGTTCGGCGGAATGCTCCGCGCCCTGCAATATGGCGCACCGCCCCACGGCGGTATTGCGCCGGGCATCGACCGAATTGTCATGTTGCTCTGTGAAGAGGAAAACCTTCGGGAAGTCACCATGTTCCCAATGAACCAGCAGGCTGAAGATCTGCTGATGGGCGCACCGTCAGATGTGACCGCGGCGCAGCTCCGCGAGCTCCACATTAGGCTGAACTTGCCGAAGTCCTAGAACTAGACCCGGTGAACAATCACCTCGGTGACCGGTTTTTTGCCCCACCGGGCCGTGCACTCACGCCGTGCTGCGCGGCGGAGCATCTCGGCCACCACGTCATCTGACTTGCGCCGTGGCTTTGGCAGTGCCTCGAACGCTTCCTCAATTGAGTCCAAGATCGCGTCTTCCATAGGCACCCCGTAGGCGTCTTCTTCAGGTACCCCGTAAACGCGGACCTCGGGATGAGAGACGATTTGGTCCTTATCATTCAGAACCACACTGACGGTGACAACTCCGGCGAATGAGATGCGCCGCCGCTCCCGCGCCGGACCATCCTCAGATGGCACAAACAACCGCCCGTCAAGATGGGTTCGCCCCGCCGGGACCTCATCAACCCGTTCGGCGGGACCTGGGACCAGACGCACCAGATCTCCGTTGACCGCAACGACGGTTTCGGCGACGCCGCAATCGGCGGCAAACCGGGCCTGCTCGGTCAGATGACGCAGCTCCCCGTGCATGGGCACCAAAATGTCCGGCTTCAGCCAACCATAGAGCTGCCGAAGCTCTTCCTTGCGCGGGTGCCCGGTCACATGCACGAGCGCATCGTCTGAATCGATGATTTCCACCCCCTGACCCGCCAGGCGATTGGCCACATGCGAGACGGCCTTCTCGTTGCCGGGGATGGTCTTGGAGGAGAAGATGACCGTGTCTCCTTTCTCCAGGGTGATTTGAGGATGCGTGTCATCGGCGATCCGGGCAAGAGCAGCGCGAGGTTCGCCCTGCGATCCGGTGCACAGACACACCACCTTGTCAGGGGGCAAGTAGCCAAACTCCTCCGCTGACAAGACTTCGTGCACGTCCTTCAGGTATCCGGTGGCCCTGGCGGCCGCAATGACGCGATCAAGCGACCGGCCTGCGACGATCAGGTGGCGACCCGCCTGATAGGCCGCTTTGGCGACCGCCTCCACGCGCCCGGCGTTGGAGGCAAAGGTTGTCACAGCCACCCGGCCTTTCGCCTGGGAAATGATGTGCGCCAGGCTGTTTGAGACTTCCGTTTCCGTGGGCGAATGGCCGTCCCTGAGGGCGTTGGTGGAATCGCAGATGAGTGCGCGGCACCCTTCTTCGCCGAGGGCTTCGAACTTTGTTTTGTCGAACGAGTGTCCCAGCACCGGGTCGTCATCGATCTTCCAATCCCCGGAATGAACCACCAGGCCCGCTGGCGTCCTGATGGCAAGTGCGTTGGGCTCAGGGATTGAGTGGGTTACATTCACCAGTTCCACATCAAAGGGCCCGGCGGTGAACCGCCCACCCAGGGGGACCTCGTTTAAGGGGAAATCCTCATCGAGGGCATGTTCGATCAGTTTGCCGCGCAGCAGTTCAGCCGTGAAAGGCGTGGCATAAACCGGGCACTTCAGATCGGGCCACAACCGGGGCACGCCACCAAAATGGTCCTCATGGGCATGGGTGAGCACCAGACCATCGATGTTCTTGCGCTCGGTTTCCAGGAAACTGATATCGGGCAACACGATATCGATGCCCGGGTCGCGTTCATCGCCGAACTTGATCCCCATATCCACGATCAGCCAGCGGCGCTTTGCGGCCCGCCCGTACCCATAAAGGTAGAGGTTCATGCCGATTTCGCCGGCCCCGCCCAGGGGCAGGAATACTAGATCTTCGTTTCCGGGACGTGTCGAAGTTGAGGTCATGCAGCAAGTTCAATATCAGCAGCGAGAATGCGTGTCACTTCACCGTTGGTCGTCTCCAGCAACAGCGCGCCGCTCTCATCCAAGCCGCTGAAACGTCCTTCTATCGTGCGATCGGCATCGAGGCTCGCCGTAATGCGTTCGCCGACCCCGGCGGCCCGTTCCAGCCAGGCCTCGCGTATGGCCTCAAAACCTTCGCCCCGCCAAATGCGGAGCCACCGGTCCATGTTCTGTGCCAGAAGCTCAAAGGCCTCGCGTGGTGTGACCTCAGCACCGTGCAGCGCCAAACCCGTGGCCGGCCGGCGCAAGTCCTCGTGGGGAACGGCGCCGAGGTTGAGCCCGCAGCCGATGACGACGCGAGAGCTCCCGGCGCCTTCGATCAGGATGCCGGCACTCTTTTCACCGTTCAGCAAAAGGTCGTTCGGCCACTTAAGGCGCACATCCGCCGCGCACCGCTTTGGCAAACACGATTGCGCCACTGAATGCACCGCCAACGCGGCGATGAACGACAGGTCAGGCGCGCGTGCGCCTTGGTCCAAGGTTAAAAGCAGCGTGGCATAAAGGTTCCCCGGCTCGGAGATCCAGCCGCGCCCAAGCCGTCCGCGTCCAGCCGTCTGGTGCTCCGCCCAGATCCACAGCGGCCCGCTCTCGCCGGCAGACGCGCGGCGCCCCGCTTCCAGGTTGGTGGAATCAATCTGGTCGAAACAGGCCACATCATAGCCGTCCGGCAATCGGGGCCGTTTCAAATCCATCGGTCTTGCTAAAAGAGCGACGCAGCCGCGGCCTCTGCTGCGGTGATGATAGGCCGGGCGAACAGGACAAATGCCAGCACGAACACGCCGGACATGGTGATGACAAGCCGGATCTCCCTCGGGGTCTGTTCAAACTCCTGCACCGGCTCATCCAGATACATGATCTTGATAATCCGGAGATAGTAGTAAGCGCCTACAACGCTTGCCAAAACGCCAATCACCGCGAGCGCGACCAAACCCTCTTTGATGGCGGCCACGAAGACGAAGAACTTGCCGAAGAAACCGGCGAGCGGCGGAATTCCGGCGAGCGAGAACAGCAGCAGAGCCAGCACCAGGGCCATCAGCTTGTCGCGGCGCGCCAGTCCGGCAAGGTCGGAGATATCCTCCACCTGGCCTTCATCCTTGCTGCGCATGGCCAGGATGCAGGCGAATGTGCCCAGCGTCATGATCATGTAGATCGCCATATAGATGATCACGCCGCGCACGCCTTCTGCCGTGCCCGCGGCAAGGCCCACCAGGGCAAATCCCATGTGGCCAATGGAAGAATAGGCCATCAGACGTTTGATATTGTTCTGCCCGATGGCCGCGAAAGCGCCGAGCACCATTGATGCAATGGCGATGAAGACAACGATTTGTTGCCAGTCGCTGGTCACACCGGGGAACGCCTCCACCAGCACACGGGTGAATATGGCCATCGCGGCCACCTTCGGAGCTGCGGCAAAGAACGCTGTGACGGGTGTCGGCGCGCCCTCATAGACATCCGGCGTCCACATGTGGAACGGCACGGCTGAAACCTTGAAGGCAAGGCCTGCCACCACGAACACGATGCCGAACAACAGGCCCAATCCGGCAGATCCATTGGCCACCACGCCGGCAATGGCGTCAAACTGCGTGGCACCGGTAAATCCGTAGATGAGCGAAGCGCCGTAAAGCAGCATGCCGGACGACAGAGCGCCAAGAACAAAGTACTTGAGACCGGCTTCCGACGATCTCACGCTGTCACGATTGAACGCGGCCACCACGTAGAGCGCAAGCGATTGCAGCTCCAGGCCCATGTAGAGCGCGACCAGATCGTTGGCCGAGATCATCATGCACATGCCGAGCGTTGCCAGCACAACAAGCACGGGATACTCAAAGCGCTGGATCTGTCGGCGTTTCATGAACGTGACGGACATCATCACGGTCACGGCGGAGCCAAAGATGGTGAGCGCCTTCATGAAGCGCGCAAACGTGTCATTGGTGAATTGGCCGTTAAAGGCCGTTTCGCCGGTTTGTGTGGAAAACACCACGAGCCCGCCGGCCACGGCCAGCAGGATGAGGCTTAACGTGCTGATCAGGTCGAAGCTGTCCTCTTTGCGGAACACGCCCAGCATCAGGAGTGCCATGGCCCCCACCGCCAGCACGAGCTCCGGCAATATGGTCATCAGATCAGGGGTCAGATCGGTCATAGCGTAAGGTCCCTCACTGCGCCTCGGCCACTTTGCCCGCGCTCTCCAGCGCGGCCAGAGAGGCCTGATACTGATCGATAAGTTGGGTCACGGATGCATCCATGGCATCGATGATGGGTGCCGGGTAGACGCCGAAGAAGATCGTGAGCACGATCAAGGGCGCCAGGATCGCAATCTCCCGCTTGTTCATGTCGGTTATGGTCTTGAGGTTTTCCTTCTCAAGCGCCCCGAACACCACTTTCCGGTAGAGCCAAAGCGCATAACCAGCCGAAAGGATGACGCCGGTGGTGGCGAACGCGGCCACCCACGTATTGGCTTTGAAGGCTCCGGCGAGGGTCAGAAACTCGCCCACAAATCCGCTCGTGCCCGGCAAGCCCACATTGGCCATGGTGAAGACCATGAAGGTAAAGGCATAGATCGGCATTCGGTTCACCAGCCCGCCATAGGCCGCAATCTCGCGTGTATGCATCCGGTCGTAGACCACGCCGACACACAAGAACAACGCGCCCGAAATGAAGCCGTGGGAGACCATTTGGAAGATCCCGCCCTCAATACCTTGCACCGTGCCGGTGAAGATCCCCATGGTCACAAAACCCATATGGGCAACGGAGGAATAAGCGATCAGCTTCTTCATATCCTCCTGCATCAGTGCCACCAGGGAGGTGTAGACAATGGCGATAACCGACATGCCGAACACCAACGGCGCGAAATAGTCGGAGGCTGCGGGGAACATGGGCAGCGAGAAGCGCAGGAAGCCATAGCCGCCCATCTTCAGCAGGATCGCTGCCAGGACCACGGACCCGGCTGTCGGCGCTTCGACGTGGGCATCGGGCAGCCAGGTGTGCACGGGCCACATGGGCATCTTCACCGCGAAGGAGGCGAAGAAGGCCAGCCAGAGCCAGGTTTGCAGATCCACCGGGAAATCATGGGCAAGCAGAGTTGGAATGTCCGTCGTGCCGGCGTTCCAGTACATGGCCATCATGGCCAGCAGCATCAGCACCGAGCCAAGCAGCGTGTAGAGGAAGAACTTGAAGCTCGCATAGACCCGCCGGGCGCCGCCCCAAATCCCGATAATCAGGAACATCGGGATGAGCCCGCCCTCAAAGAACAGGTAGAACAAAAGCAGATCGAGCGACACAAACACGCCGATCATGAGCGTTTCCAGAACCAGAAACGCGATCATGTATTCCTTCACCCGTGTCTTTACGCCCCAACTCGCCAGGATGCAGCCGGGCATCAGGAAGGTGGTCAGCAGCACGAACAGGATGGAAATGCCGTCAACGCCCACGTGATAGTTGATGGAGTTGCCGAGCCAGGAGTGTTTCTCCACCATCTGGAAGCCGGGATTGGAGGGATCGAAGTTGCTCCACACCAAAAGCGACAGAAGGAAGGTGAAGATGGTCGCCCACAAGGAGACATAGCGCACATTGCGGATTGACGTTTCATTGTCGTCCCGCAAAAGGAACAAGATCAGAAACGCGCCTGCCAGAGGCAGGAAGGTCACGAGGGTAAGCAAGGAGTTGGTTGGCATCTCAGTGCGCGCCCCCGAACATGTAGTAGGTCACAAGCGCCGCCACGCCGATCAGCATGGCAAACGCGTAATGGTAGACAAAGCCGGTCTGTAACCGCACGATGCGGTTGGTCATGTCCAGCACCCGGGCGGAGACGCCATCGGGGCCAAATCCGTCAATGAGCCATCCGTCACCGCGTTTCCAGAAGAACCGTCCGATCCACATGGCCGGGCGCACCAGAAGGAAATCGTAGATTTCGTCGAAGTACCACTTGTTCAACAGGAACTGATAGAGCGGCTGGTGCTGCTGGGCCAGGCGGCCGGGAATGCTTGGATCACGTATATACATAAGCCACGACAGGGCAAATCCGGCGGCCATCATGACGGCCGGGGCCAGAGGCACCCAACCCGGCACATTGTGGAATTCTTCCACGATCTTGTTTGTGGGGAGCCGATAAAGCGCTTCTCCCCAGAACAGAGCCTCATCATGACCGATAAAGTTGGTTTTGAACAAAGCACCAGCCAAGAGCGCGCCGACCGCCAGGATCAAGAGCGGGCCCATCATGCTGATGGGCGCTTCGTGCACATGGCTCATGACCTCGCTGGAGGCCCGGGGGCGACCATGGAAGGTCATGAACATCAATCGCCAGGAGTAGAACGACGTCATGAACGCGGCGATCAACAGGAACCAGAAGGCAAACGGTGCCATGGCGTTGTGCCCTGCATAGGCAACCTCGATGATGGCGTCTTTGGAGAAATAACCGGCCGTCAGCGGGAACCCTGTGAGCGCCAGCGTGCCGATCAACATCATCAGCCAGGTCATCTTCAAGTGTGGGCGCAAACCGCCCATGTTGCGCATGTCCTGCTCATCGGACATGGCGTGGATCACCGAGCCGGAGCCTAAGAACAACAAGGCCTTGAAGAACGCGTGCGTGAAGAGGTGGAAGATGGCAACGCCATAAGCACCCAGTCCCAAGGCCGCGAACATGTAGCCAAGCTGGGAGCATGTGGAATAGGCGATTACGCGTTTAATATCGTTCTGTACCAGGCCCACGGTAGCCGCGAAGAATGCGGTCAACGCACCCACGAATGTCACCACGGTCAAGGCCACCGGAGCGTGTTCGAACAGGGGCGAGCAACGCGCCACCAGGAACACACCAGCCGTCACCATGGTTGCGGCATGGATCAGGGCAGACACCGGCGTCGGGCCTTCCATGGCATCCGGCAACCAGGTGTGCAGCAGGAACTGCGCCGATTTCCCCATGGCGCCCATGAACAACAGCAGACAGATTGTTGTGAGGATGTCGAGCTCCATGCCTAAGAACTCAAAGCTCTTGCCCACCTGCTCAGGTGCCTTGGCGAAGACCTCGGTGAACCCGATGGACCCGAACACCGCAAAGGCAGCGAAGATGCCCAGCGCAAAACCAAAGTCACCAACCCGGTTGACCACAAAGGCCTTTATGGCCGCCGCGCACGCCGTTGGTTTCTTGTACCAGAAGCCAATGAGGAGATAGGACGCCAGCCCAACACCTTCCCAGCCGAAGAAGAGCTGCAGCAGGTTGTCGGAGGTCACCAGCATCAGCATGGCGAAGGTGAATAAAGACAGGTAGCTGAAGAAACGCGGCTGGTGCGGATCGTGGCTCATATAGCCGATGGAGTAGATGTGCACCAAGGCGGAGACGGTGTTCACCACCACCAGCATCACCACCGTGAGGGTGTCGATCCTGAATGCCCAATTGGCTTCAAGGGCACCGGAGTTCACCCACCGCAGCACCTCGACCGTAAACATGGCCTTCTGGCCAATGGCCACGTCAAAAAAGGCCACCCACGACAAAATGGCACTGATGACCAGGAAGCCGGACGTCAGGTACGAGCTTGCCTTGGCTCCAAGGATGCGGCCACCAAAGCCTGCCAAAATCGCGCCCAGAAGGGGCAGAAAGACGATTGCGTGATACATGCGCCCGCTCAGCCCTTCATCATGTTGATGTCTTCAACCGCAATGGAGCCGCGGTTGCGGTGATACGCCACCAGAATGGCGAGCCCGATTGCGGCCTCGCCGGCGGCCACCGTAAGCACAAGCAGCGCAAACACCTGACCCATCAGATCGCCAAGGTGGGTGGAGAACGCCACGAGATTGATGTTTACCGCAAGCAGCATCAACTCAATAGACATGAGAATGATGATCACGTTCTTGCGGTTCAAAAAGATGCCGAAAATGCCGATCGAAAAGATGATCGCGGCAACCGTCAGATAGTGTGACAAGCCCACTTCCATTAGGACAGCCCCTCCCCTGACTTGACTTTACGGACCTCTATGGCCGTGGCCGGCGTGCGCGCAACCTGCTGCGGAATGCTCTGACGCTTGACACCTTCCTTGTGGCGAAGGGTCAGCACGATCGCCCCGACCATGGCAATCAGCAGCACGATGCCGGCAGCTTGGAACAGGTAGACATACTTGGTGTAGAGAATTCGGCCGATCGCCTCCGTGTTGGTCACATTGGCCATCTCCGGGGCCTTGTCGGCAATTGTGGCGACAGCCTCCGGCGATAGCGCCCATGATCCCAGAACAAAGATCAGCTCCACCAGCAAGATGAGACCGATGATCCCGCCCACCGGCAAGTATTGCAGCATGCCTTGGCGCAGCTCGGTGAAGTCGATGTCCAGCATCATCACCACAAACAGGAACAGCACCGCCACGGCGCCCACATAAACCACCACCAGGATCATCGCCAGGAACTCGGCGCCCATGAGAATGAACAGCCCGGCGGAGTTGAAGAACGCCAGGATTAGAAACAACACCGAGTGCACGGGATTGCGTGATGCAATCACCATAAAGGCAGCCGCCACGGTGATGGCTGAAAACAGGTAGAAAAACAGTCCGGCAATTGCCATTGCTCTCGTCCTTTGCCCCTCGCCCCTCGTCTGCCGGTTACCGGTACGGCGCGTCGAGCTTCATGTTTTGCGCGATCTCGCGCTCCCAACGATCGCCGTTCGCCAGCAGTTTGTCCTTATCGAACAAGAGCTCTTCACGGGTCTCGGTTGCGAATTCAAAGTTTGGCCCCTCAACAATCGCATCCACCGGGCAGGCTTCTTGGCAGAAGCCGCAGTAAATGCACTTGGTCATGTCAATATCGTAGCGCGTGGTTCGGCGCGTGCCGTCGTTGCGGCGCGGGCCTGCTTCGATGGTGATCGCCTGGGCCGGGCAGATCGCCTCACAAAGCTTGCACGCAATGCACCGCTCTTCCCCGTTGGGATAGCGCCTCAGCGCATGTTCGCCGCGGAACCTCGGGCTTATAGGTCCCTTCTCAAAGGGGTAGTTCACCGTGGCTTTAGGCGCAAAGAAATAGCGCATCGCAAGGAAGAACGCCGAGACGAACTCGGACAGAAACATCGATTGAGCCGCATTGCGGACGAGCATTTTCTCTTCCTCCTTAACCGGCCGTCAAAAAATGGATCCCAGAACGAAATTGCCCGCAAGCAATCCGATCAGCGGGAAAACGATGAAGCATGCAATTGCCAGAACGCGGCGCACCCGTTCGTACGTCGCCGTTTTCTCGTCTGACACCGTGCCCTCTCTGAGAGCTTGCTTCTCGCCTTGTTTCAACGCCCAACTCACCACCAGGTAATCTACCAAACCGATCGCCAGCATGATGGCCGCTCCCATCAAGCTGAACTGGGTCAGTTCCAATCCGAACAGGTTCATCGCCAGCCATCCTCAGCTCGATCCTGCGCCGGACAGTATGTTCGCCACCACGAGCCCAAGGGCCGGCAGGACGAAAAACGCCACCAGTTTCGCCAGCGCGAGAACCGTGCTGGGCTTGGCCGCTTTCATGCCGTTTGCTTTGGCTTCTTCGTGACGGTGCCGCAAGCTCGGATAGGCGAACTTGGAAATGCACGCCACCCCGGCCAGCCCCACCAGCAGACCGGCGAAGATACCGAGAATACTCAGCGCGTTGATCTGGAGCATGGAAGGCATTCACTTACGATCCTCCCGGCGCCAAATCGAATGCAACAAGGAAGCCCGCCACCGCGGCCACATAGAACAGCGACAACGGCAAGAACACTTTCCAACCCAGGCGCATCAGCTGGTCATAGCGGTATCGCGGCACGATGGCTTTCACCATGGCGAACATGAAGAACACCAGGCAAAGCTTTCCAAGGAACCAGAAGATGCCCGGAACCCAGGTGAACGGCGCAATATCGAGCGGCGGCAGCCACCCGCCCATGAACAGGATAACCGTCATGGCGCACATCGCTGTGATGGACACGTACTCGCCCAGCATGAACATGAGATAAGGCGTGGACGAATACTCCACCATGAAGCCTGCGACCAATTCAGATTCTGCTTCAGGCAGATCGAAGGGCGGCCGGTTGGTTTCCGCCAATGCAGAGACGAAAAACACCACGAACATGGGCAACAACGGCAACCAGTACCAGTTGAGGAAGGTGAGCCACGGCAAGCCGATCATGTCCGCCAGCCCGGTCTTCTGCGTCATCACGATGCCGGAGAGGTTCAACGTGCCCGCGCACAACAGGACGGTGATGATGACAAAGCCGATGGAGACCTCATAGGACACCATCTGGGCCGCAGACCGGAGCGCCCCCAGGAAGGGGTACTTGGAGTTGGAGGCCCAGCCCCCCATGATCACGCCGTAAACGCCGAGCGAGGAGATGGCAAAAATGTAGAGGATGCCCACGTTGATGTCGGCAATGACCCAGTTTTCGGCGACCGGGATCACCGCCCAGCCGGCCAGGGCAAGAACGCAGGTGACCAGTGGTGCGAGCAGGAACACGCCCTTATTGGCGCCGTCCGGGATCACCACCTCTTTCAACACGAACTTCAAGAGGTCTGCAAAAGACTGGAGCAAACCGAACGGGCCCACCACGTTGGGGCCCCGGCGCATCTGCACGGCCGCCCAGATCTTCCGGTCGGCCAGAAGCAGATAGGCGATGATGATCAGCAGCGAAACCAAAAGCGCCACACTTTGGGCGACGATGATGGCAACTGTTATGGCAGCTTCGTACATAGCGCGTCCCTACTCCGCTGCATCCAGTTTCCGTCCGCGCCTCAGTGCTGAGCACTCGGCCATGACGGCAGAGGCCCGCGCGATCGGATTGGTCAAATAGAAATCGCTGATCGTGCTGGAGAACGCCGAAGAATTCATCCGACCGGCAGCATTGGCCAACTCCTCCAAATCGCCGGCAGCGCCCGCCTCGCGCTGATCGATCGCAGCCAAATGCGGCGCGGCCTCGTACATTGCGGCGCGGAGCTGATCAACGGAGTTGTAGCTCAGCGTGTGCCCCAGCGCGTCCGAGAGAGCACGCAAAATGGTCCAGTCCTCGCGTGCGTCCCCCGGCGGGAACACCGCACGGGTGGTCATTTGCGCGCGGCCTTCGGTGTTCACATAGGTTCCGGACTTCTCCGTGTAGGCCGCGCCGGGCAAAATCACATCGGCCCGGTGCGCTCCCGCGTCCCCGTGGCTGCCTTGATAGATCACAAAGGCCTCACCGAGAGATTTCATGCGCAACTCATCGGCGCCCAGCAGGTAAACCACGTCCAGCTCGCCTTTGCCTGCGGCACTCAGCATGCCGCGTGTGCCCAGGGCATCCTCGCCGCCCGGCAAGACGCACAGGTCGAGCCCGGCGACCCGCGCTGCTGCGGTGTGCAACACCGCAAAGCCGTTCCAGCCGCTATCCCCACCGGTTGCGCCCACGTCAGCGGCCAGCTTGGCCAGATGGCCGAGCACCGACAAGCCATCGCCACGGGCAATGGCGCCCTGGCCGATCAGGATGAGCGGCCGCTCTGCCTTGGCTAGCAGCGCGTGGAACTTGGATTTGCCCTCGACCAGCTCTGTGAGGCTCTCCGGCCCCGCGCCCAGATGCTCATAATCGTATGTCAGGTCAGCAACTTCCCCGATCAGACCGATCTGCACCGCATTGTTGCGCCAGTGCTGCCGGATCCGGGCATTCAAGACCGGTGCCTCCAAGCGCGGGTTTGAGCCAACGATCAGGATCGCGTCCGCTTCGTTGATCCCGGCAATGCCAGGGTTGAAGAGGTATCCTGCGCGGTTGCCCTTTTCGCCTAACGGCGTTCCGTCCTGGCGGCAGTCCACATTGGTGACACCAAGCGCGCTCATCAGGTCCTTGAATGCGTAAAGTTCCTCAGCCGCGCACAGGTCACCGGCAATTGCGCCGATCCGGTCCGGCGTGGTCGCCTTGATCTTTTCGGCGATCGCTGCAAATGCCTCATCCCAGGTGGCCGGCTCCAGCTTGCCGTTCTTGCGCACATAGGGCCGGTCCAGCCGCTGGGTGCGAAGCCCGTCCCAAATAAAGCGGGTCTTGTCGGAGATCCACTCCTCGTTCACCTCTTCATTCAGGCGCGGCATGATGCGCATCACTTCGCGGTCGCGCGCATCCACGCGGATCGCCGAACCCAGCGCATCCATCACATCGATGCTCTCTGTCTTGCGCAATTCCCAGGGCCGTGCCTGGAACGCATAAGGCCGCGAGGTCAGGGCGCCCACCGGGCACAGGTCAATCACATTGCCCTGCAGTTCAGACGTCATGGCGTTTTCAAGATAGGTGGTGATCTCCGCATCCTCACCGCGTCCGGCAAGGCCAAGATCCTCAACACCGCCCACTTCCGTGGAGAACCGCACACATCTGGTGCAGTGAATGCACCGGGTCATGATGGTCTTGACCAAGGGGCCGATATATTTGTCCTCAACCGCGCGCTTGTTTTCCGCGAAACGGTTCTTGTCGATCCCGTAGGCCATGGCCTGGTCTTGCAGATCGCATTCCCCGCCTTGGTCGCAAATCGGACAGTCCAACGGGTGGTTGATCAGCAAGAACTCCATCACCCCTTCGCGGGCCTTCTTGACCATGGGCGTCTTGGTGAAGATTTCCGGAGGCTGCCCTTCAGGCCCGGGGCGCAGGTCGCCCACACCCAACGCACATGAGGCTTGCGGCTTGGGCGGTCCGCCTTTCACCTCAACCAGGCACATGCGGCAGTTGCCGGCAATCGACAAGCGCTCGTGGTAGCAGAACCTGGGCACCTCCGCGCCAGCTTCCTCACATGCCTGCAGGATGGTGTAATGGGCGGGAACTTCCAACTCCACCCCATCGATCTTCACTGTGCGCATATCGCTCATAAGCCGCCCCTACTCTGCCGCCTGCAGGGCCATCGACCCATCAGGATTGGGATTGGCGCTGTATTGATCAATGCGCTCTTCAATCTCGTGACGGAAATGACGGATCAAGCCTTGCACGGGCCACGCTGCGGCATCGCCCAGCGCGCAAATGGTGTGGCCTTCAATCTGATAGGACACATCCAGCAACATATCGATCTCGCGCTTTTCAGCCTGGCCAACGGCCATCCGCTCCAGCACGCGCCACATCCAGCCGGTGCCTTCCCGGCACGGGGTGCACTGACCGCAGGATTCGTGTTTGTAGAAATAGGCCAGCCGCGCAATGGCCCGGATCATATCCGTTGACTGGTCCATGACGATGACCGCCGCCGTCCCCAATCCGGACTTCAGATCCCGCAACGTGTCGAAGTCCATGGGCAGGTCCTTGCACATGGTCGCGGGCAAACACGGCACCGAGGAACCACCCGGAATAACCGCTTTCAAATTGTCCCATCCACCGCGAACACCGCCGGCATGCTTCTCGATCAGCTCGCGGAACGGAATGCCCATTTCCTCTTCCACGTTGCAGGGCGTTTCCACATGGCCTGAAATGCAGAACAGCTTGGTGCCCGTGTTGTTGGGCCGTCCCAGGCCGGCAAACCAGTCCGCGCCGCGGCGCAGAATTGTGGGCACAACGGCAATACTCTCCACATTGTTCACCGTGCTCGGCGCGCCATACAGGCCCACATTGGCCGGGAACGGCGGCTTCAAGCGCGGTTGACCCTTTTTGCCCTCCAGGCTTTCCAGCAAAGCGGTTTCTTCACCGCAAATATAAGCGCCGGCACCATGGTGAACGTATAGATCAAAGTCCCAGCCGTTCTTGTTGTTTTTCCCGATTAATTTGGCTTCGTATGCCTCATCGACCGCAGCCTGCAGCGCCTCACGCTCGCGGATGAACTCACCGCGGATATAGATGTAGCCCGTGTTCGCACCCATGGCGAAGCCGGCGATCAGGCACCCCTCCACCAGCAGATGTGGATCATGGCGCATGATCTCCCGGTCTTTGCAGGTGCCCGGCTCTGATTCATCGGCATTGACGATGAGATAGTGCGGCCGCCCGTCGGATTCTTTCGGCATAAAGGACCATTTCAGGCCGGTGGGAAAGCCTGCGCCACCGCGTCCTCTGAGGCCCGAAGCCTTCACCTGATCGATGATACCGTCCCGGCCAAGCTCAATCAGCTGCTTGGTATTGTCCCAAGCCCCGCGCATTTTGGCAGCACGAAGGCCCGGCGATTTGAAGCCGTACAGGTTTGTGAAGATGCGGTCTTTATCTTGGAGCATGCTCACCTACTTCGGTTTCTTGCCGAACACACGGACATATTCATCGACGCCCTTCGCCAGAGCGCCAGCTTGTTTAATCCAGTCATCGCGCTCAATGCGACCTTTAAAGCTGAGATAATCGTCAACCCAGTCGATCTCGCCTTTGGACCATTTTGCAATCTGCGCGTACTTGTAGATCCCCAGCTCGTTCAGCGTGCCTTCCAGCTTCGGCCCTACCCCGGAAATGAGCTTCAGATCGTCTGGCTGTTTCGGCGCTTTCACGCCTCTGGGCTTCTTGGGTTTGGCGGGCGATGCGGATTTGGCCGGTGCCGGCGTTGCTTTGGCCTTGCTCGGGGTGGCGGATTTCGCCTTGGGCGCGGCTTTGGCCTTGGCAGCAGCTTTCGGCTTCGCCCGCTTGGCCGAGACATCTCCAAGCAATGTGAGCGCACCGCCTAAGGGTTCTGAGCGATGGCGACTGTTTTGCGGGCCCGGCTTAACCTCTTTGCCCTCTCGCAGGTCCGACAGGATCCGCTCAAGGATTTCCGGTGTCAGATCCTCGTAATAGTCTTTGTTGATCTGCACCATGGGCGCGTTCGTGCAGGCACCAAGGCACTCCACCTCCACCCAGGAGAGCTTGCCATCTGAGGTCACCTTCATTTGGTCGCCAATGACCTTGCGGCAAACGGTTTTGAGATCTTCCGAGCCCCGCAGCATGCACGGTGTGGTGCCGCAGAGCTGGACGTGAAACGTTCCCACAGGCTGCAGATTGAACATGGTGTAGAATGTGGCGATCTCGTACACGCGGATATAGGGCATGTCGAGAAACTCAGCAGTCCACCGAATGGCGGGCTCAGAAACCCATCCGGCATTTTGCTCCTGCACACGCCACAAAAGTGGGATGACCGCAGAGGCTTGTTTTCCCGTGGGATACTTCTTCACCGCGGCCTTGGCAAACGCCGTGGTTTCCCGATTGGGCGAAAAGCTCTCCGGTTGAGCTTCAGCAAGACGACGCACGCTCATCGATCCACCTCCCCGAACACAATGTCCAGAGACCCCAGAACCGCTGAGACGTCTGCGAGCATATGCCCCCGGCACATGAAGTCCATGGCCTGAAGATGCGCAAATCCAGGTGCGCGAATCTTGCAGCGGTAGGGCTTGTTCGATCCGTCCGACACCAAATAGACACCAAACTCGCCTTTCGGCGCTTCAACGGCCGCATAAACCTCTCCAGCCGGCACGTGATAGCCTTCCGTATAGAGCTTGAAGTGGTGGATCAGCGCTTCCATGGATTTCTTCATCTCAGGGCGCTTCGGCGGCACGATCTTGCCATCGGTGGAGGCCACCGGCCCCTGGCCTTCCGGCGAATTCAGCTTTTCAATACATTGCTGCATGATCTTTACGGACTGGCGCATCTCCTCCACGCGGATCAGATAGCGATCGTAACAATCCCCGTTCTTGCCCACGGGAATGTCGAACTCCAGATCCTCGTAACATTCGTAGGGTTGCGATTTGCGCAGATCCCAGGCCGCGCCTGAGCCGCGCACCATGACGCCGGAGAAGCCCCAGGCAAAGCACTCATCAAGCGACACCACGCCAATATCCACGTTGCGCTGCTTGAAGATGCGGTTGCCGGTGAGCAGGCCTTCAATATCGTCCAGCACCTTGGGATGCTCATCACAGAACACGCCGATATCATCAATCAGCTGCTGCGGCAGGTCCTGATGAACACCGCCGGGGCGCACATAGGCGGCATGCATGCGTGACCCGGACGCGCGCTCATAAAACACCATGAGCTTCTCGCGCTCTTCAAAGCCCCACAACGGCGGCGTCAGTGCCCCCACATCCAGAGCCTGGGTGGTGATGTTCAAAAGGTGCGAGAGCAACCGGCCGATCTCAGAGTACAGCACCCTGATCAGCTGGCCCCGCATGGGGACTTCAATTCCAAGCAGCTTTTCCGTGGCAAGAGCGAACGCATGCTCCTGGTTCATGGGCGCCACATAGTCCAGACGGTCGAAATAAGGCACCGCTTGCAGATACGTCTTGGTTTCGATCAGCTTTTCGGTGCCCCGGTGGAGCAGACCAATATGCGGATCGACCCGTTCAACCACCTCACCGTCCAATTCAAGAACGAGGCGCAAAACTCCATGGGCAGCAGGGTGTTGCGGCCCAAAGTTAATGTTAAAGTTGCGGAGTTCAGATTCGGCCATACTCAGTTTGCCTTCTCATCACCGGGCAACACATACTCCGTGCCTTCCCAGGGGCTCAAATAGTCGAATGACCGGAATTCCTGCACCAGCTTCACGGGCTCATACACCACGCGCTTCTGCTCATCATCATAGCGCACTTCCTTGTAGCCGGTGGTGGGGAAGTCCTTGCGCAAGGGATGGCCGTCAAAACCGTAATCGGTCAGAATGCGACGAAGGTCAGGATGACCGGAGAACAGGATGCCGTAAAGGTCATAGGCCTCCCGTTCAAACCAATCCGCCATGGGAAACAGGGAAATCGCCGAAGGCACGGGCGTGTCCTCATCGGTTTCGAGTTTCACACGGATACGTTGGTTCTGGTAGGGGCTGAGCAAGTGATACACCACATCGAACCGCTTCTCACGGCCCGGATAGTCGACCCCGGTGATATCAATCGGCACCACGAAGCGGCACGTCGGATCGTCCCGCAAGAATTTCAATACTTTCAGGATCTGGTCTGCCACCACAACCAGGTTCAACTCGCCATAGGCGATCTCACTGGACACCAGCTCGCTCTCAAGCTCGGCTGAAATGTGTTCAGCCAGCTCGCGCAAGGCGTCCAAGGCATTCGCTTTCGTCTGTTCGTTCATAACCGAGTGGTGTGTTTCTCAACGTTCGATTGTGCCGGTGCGGCGGATCTTTTTCTGCAGTTGTAAAACGCCGTACAGAAGCGCCTCGGCAGTTGGGGGGCAGCCGGGAACGTAGATATCGATGGGAACGATCCGGTCACATCCGCGGACAACCGAGTAGGAGTAGTGGTAATAGCCCCCACCATTGGCACACGACCCCATGGAGATCACATACCGCGGCTCAGGCATTTGGTCATAAACCTTCCGCAGAGCCGGCGCCATCTTGTTGGTGAGCGTGCCGGCAACGATCATGACATCGGACTGGCGCGGTGAGGCTCTCGGCGCAAAACCAAACCGCTCCACGTCATAGCGCGGCATGGAGGTCTGCATCATCTCCACCGCACAGCAGGCAAGGCCAAAGGTCATCCACATCAAAGAGCCCTGCCGCGCCCAGTTGATGAGATCATCCGTGCTGGTTACCAGGAAACCCTTGTCGGCCAGCTCGTCGTTGATGTTCACATAAAACGGATCAGTGGCCGCAGCCACAGGTTTTGGCGTCTCGATCAATCCCATTCCAGGGCTCCTTTGCGCCACTCGTAAATGAAACCAATGGTCAGCACACCCAGGAACACCATCATCGACCAGAAGCCGAACACGCCCACTTCGCCCAGTGAGATTGCCCAGGGAAACAGGAAGGCCACTTCTAAATCGAAGATAATGAACAAGATGGCCACCAGATAAAACCGCACGTCAAACTTCATGCGCGCATCGTCGAAGGCCTCAAAGCCGCACTCATAGGCCGAGAGTTTCTCCGGATCGGGTCTCCGGATGGCCAAAATGAACGCCGACAGAAGCAAAGCCAGGCCGATAGCGAGGCAAACTCCGATGAAGATAACGATTGGCAAATAAGCTTGAAGCAAGTCTTCCATAGCGAGCCGCTTTAGTTCCCCTGCTCTACCGATTGATGTTGCACCGGCAGGACCATCCCATGCCGGGCGTGTTACCTCACACCATGACAACACGCAAGACCAATGGGACCTTATCCCAATCAATGGGTGATGCGAAACAAGAATGCGCGCAAAAGCCGCGCTAAATCGTGCGCGCTACCGTGCTGATGATTCGGGGAAATTGCCGCCTAACTCGCCTTTCCCCTCAGTTGTAGAGGGCGCCTTCTTCCATATTCTCCTGAACATGAAAAATTGAGCGCGATTGATAGCCATCTGGAGATCTTGGTGTCGGCTCAGACACGCGGACCGGATTGGCCACAAGACGTGGTTGATTGGTCTCCTCGCCGCGCAGGATTCGGGCATTGAACTCGGCCCACTCGTAGCGGTGGAATATGGGAAAGGCATCCACAGCCGCATAGCTGAAAAGGCACAGCGGCCGGTTTGTGGTGCTGCGGTTGGCCATGGAAGCGTGGAGCGTGCGCACATGGTGGATCGAAACGGACCCTGCCGGAGCCGTTAATGTCACCGCTTTACCCAATTCATCACCCAGATCGTGCGCGCGCACCGCGCCGACAAAGGCTCCGTTCTGATTGTGGTCATAGACGGGCCCGCGGTGACTGCCCGGAATCACCATCAGCGGCCCGTTCTCCAGGGTGCAGTCCTCAATCATCAGGCCAATGGCAAGCATGTCGTCATTGGTGTGCGGGTAAAAGGCCCAATCTTGATGCCATTCCAGCGCCGCTCCGCCCGACGGCGGCTTGAAATTGAGCTTGCCATGGTCAAAGCGCACGGTCCCGCCTAAGAGTTCCGCCACAATGTCGACCAGCGGCTCAAAGCGCATGGCTTCGTCATAGACCGGATGGACGGTTTCCGGACTGGTGATCCGGCGCAGTTGCGAGATCCCCTCCCCGTCGCGAATGAGATCGAACAGCGGGTCGGTCAGCTCGTCCCGTTGGGCTTGGGCCTCAAAGCGTTGGGTGGTCTCGCGCAGACGCGCAACAAAGTCGGCCGGAAACAGGTTTGGAACCACCAGATAGCCTTGTTCCTCGTACCGTTGCTTAAGAGACGCCAGTGAATTGGACATGGTGGAGCCATCCTGTGAACATTTCAGCACCATCAGGCTGAACGTGGTTTGACGGCACCGGCAAGGCAAAAATATTCATCTTTGCCGTGAGGCTTCAGGGCCATCGGAAATGAAACAGGTTGGAGTGGCGGAGAGGAAGGGATTCGAACCCTCGAGACGCTTTTGACGCCTACTCCCTTAGCAGGGGAGCGCCTTCGACCACTCGGCCACCTCTCCACCGGCGGAGATACGCCAGATTGCTGGGAGCGTCAACGCTTTAACGTGGCGAAGTCTCACTCCCGTTTGATGAGGTTTTTCCGCAATTGACTTGCAACGAATACCTAAAAGAGCGAAGCTGTCAGTCTGAATTGGGCGGCCATTTAAAAGCAGGAGACCGAATCATGAGATCTATTGCGCTTGCTGCCCTCGCCTCTGCGCTCATCTTGTCCGGTGCCACAGCCGCCAGTTCGGCAGAAACCACCACGCCAGGCGTGGACCACGGGCAAGCCTGGAACATCACCAAACTGCGCACCCATGTCATCAAGCATCGTCATAAGCACAAAGCAAAGCGGCGCTCCTATGAAGCGAGGATGCGCGCTCTGATTCGTGCGCGCTACCGGGCGCAGTATCTGCGCGCCTATGACCGCTTTGAGGGCTTTGCCTTCCACGGAGACGGGTTCCGGACCTCCGGCCAGTACCAATAGCCCTGAGGCCCTACGGTATCTGATCAGGTCTGAACCGGCTCGATCCTCTCCGGGCTGTACCGCGCGCTATTGACTGCTCTATCGACCCGAATGCTTTGGAGGCTGGCCCCCAAGTGCCTCTTCAGTGTTTCTTGCAGCGCGTCGCGTTGCGCGGAAGGGTCCAGCCAGTCTGCGTAAGCCGACCGGTCTAAGATAATCGGCATGCGATGATGCAAGTGCGTGATCTCCTCTGACGCTGCCGCCGTCAGGATTGTGCAACTGGTGATGCCTAAAGGTTCATTGTGGGCCCACAACCCGGCAAAGGAAAACGGCGTATTGCCCGGCAGATGAATGTGGTGGGGGTCCTTTCCCCCGTCGGCTCCCTTCGTCCATTCATAGTATCCTGTTGCGGGGATCAAGCAGCGCTTGTGCTTGAAGGCATCTCGGAACGCCGGCTTTTGGGCCGCGTCTTCGCTGCGCGCGTTGAACAGAGCATATTTCGGCAGTTCCTTGGCCCAATGCGGCACCAACCACCACCGCCCGCTCTTCAGCACCCGTTTGCCGTCTTCCACAACCAGGAACGGCACGTCTTGGGTTGGTGCAATGTTGAGCCTGACCGGCAAGTTCTGGGCCGGGCCCGGATCGGTCAGGTTGTAGAGCTCAACAATCTCAGTCCAGCTCAAATGGTTGGTATAGCGGCCACACATGATCGTCCTTGCCCTTCCCTACCCCGCAAGTTGTATTTCGCTTTGAGTGCACGGTTACCGACCCATTGTTCTTCTTTCGTTCTCATGCCAATAAGCTGACATGAGCTATCTTCGTAATGCCATATATACGTCCTTAAGAACAGCGCCGCGGACCATAGGAAAGCTGTTTAAATCCCGCCGTCCTCAGGAAGGCGACGAAGCGGCCGAACGGCTAACGTCACGTGTCATGGACGTGTTGCAAGGCTATGAAGTAAAACAGAAAACCGTGAATTCCGGTTGGATGCCCGACGACGACGGGTCGGACCCGTCCGATCCCGGGCAGAAATCAGGCTAACCAGTTGCGCAGCCGCTTTACCGCCTCGCTCATTTGAGCCTCCGAACCGGCAAACGACATGCGGATGTAACGATGCCCCAATTCTGCATCAAAATCGGCACCGGGGGTGGTTGCCACGCCAATTTCGCGCAACATCTTGCCGGCAAACTCAAAGCTGTCGTTTGTGAAGCGCCCCACATCCGCGTAGAGATAGAATGCGCCGTCCACAGGCGGAAATTCGCTGAAGCCCACGCCCGGCAATTCGTTCAACAGCATCTCCCGGTTGCGGGCATACATCTGTTTGTGCACCTCCAGCTCGTCACCTGCGTCGAACGCCGCGAGGGCGGCATGCTGAGACAGGGTGGGTGCGGATATGTATAGACTTTGCGCCAAACACTCCACCGGCCGCAGCAATTGCTCAGGCACGATCATCCAGCCAATCCGCCAGCCGGTCATGCAAAAGTACTTGGAGAATGAATTGATGATGATCGCGTTGTCGCTGTAACTGAGGGCGCACGCCTGCTCCATGCCATAGACAAGACCGTGATAGATCTCATCGGAAATGAACCAGATCCCTGCGTCATCGCACGCCTGGGTGATCTGCTTCAATGCGTCGGGGCTCAACATAGTGCCGGTCGGGTTTGCCGGGCTCGCCACGAGCACTCCGGAAATGGCGCCCTCGCCCGCATGCGCCAGTTCGCGAATATCGGCCACATCCGGCGCCCAGCGGGTGCGCTCTGAGGTTTTGAGGCCAACCAGGCCAAGGTCCAGCGCCGCCAAAATGTTCTTGTAGGCCGGATATCCGGGCATGGGCAGGGCCATCCGATCACCGGGCTCGAACCCGGCCAGGAACGCCAGAATGAAGCCCGCCGACGATCCTGTAGTGACCACGACACGCTCAGGTGCCACAGCAAGCCCATAGGTGTCAGCATAATGCTTTGCGATGCGCTCGCGCAGAGCCGGCAGGCCAAGTGCGTTGGTGTAGCCGATCCGGTCCACATCGAGCGCTGCCTTTGCCGCTTCGATCACGCGGCGCGGCGGCGCTGACGACGGTTGTCCAACTTCCATGTGCACAATGTCGCTGCCGGACACCTCTAAGTGATTGGCTTCACGCATCATGTCCATGGCAATGAATGGGGCGACACGGGCTGCCCTTTGTGAGGCGGATAGTTTCGACATCGGGGGTGTCTCTCGAAAGATCACGGGGAAAGTGCAATGAACGCGAATCTGAGGGCGAACAACGGCTCTTTTGATACTTGCTTGGCCCCTGAGGTGAAAGAACAAAGTATCGCCGTATTTTCCAGCGTTAGCTCACCTGACAACCTGCCTCGTTGCGTGAGATCATGGGATCAGCCTACAACCAACCGGGCAAACTGCATCCAAGCATACGACAGGTCACAGGAATGCTCTTAGACATCGTCTCCGCGCCCCTTCGAAATCTGCGCCGCGGGCTCGCTTGTGTCGCCGTCCTGATGCTGTCTGTCAGCTTCCTGATCAGCGCACAGAGCACTGCGCGCGCGCAAATCGGCCTGATCAGAGACGCCGAGATCGAGGGTCTTCTGCGCTACTATGCGGTACCGCTTTTCCGCGTTGCCGGGGTTAATCCCAGTTCGGTGCGCGTGTACATTGTGAACTCAAACACGCTGAATGCCTTTGTGGCGGGTGGTCAGCGCATTTTCGTTCACACCGGCTTGTTAACCCGGGCAAGATCGCCTGGCGAGCTGATCGGTGTCCTTGCGCACGAAACGGCGCATATTGCCGGCGGGCACCTTGCCACACTGAACGTTGCGATCGACCGGGCCAGCACTCAAGCGATCATCGGGATGCTCCTTGGTGCGGCAGCCATTGTCGGCGGCGCAGCGGCAGGCAGCGGAGACCTGGCCCAGGCCGGCGGCGGTATCGCAGCAGGCGGTGGCTCCATTGCGCGGCGCAATCTGTTGACATATGTGCGGGCACAAGAATCCGCCGCTGACCAAGCGGCCGCTCGGTATCTGGAGAAAACCAAGCAGTCCGGCAAAGGCATGTTGTCCCTGTTCAACCGTCTGGCCGATCAATCCCTGGCGTCCTTGCGCTATCAGGATCTTTACGCGCGCTCCCACCCGTTCGAGCGGGCCCGCATGCGCGCGCTGGAGACGTTCGTCAAGAAAAGCCCATATTACAACAAACCGCCCTCCAAGGCCGTCCAGCTTCGGCACAAGCTGATGCAGGCCAAGTTGCATGGGTTCCTTGAAACCCGCAGCGTTTACCGCAAGTATCCTAAGAGCGACCGCAGCCTGCCTGCACACTATGCCAGGGCCATCGCCTCATTTCGCTCAGGCGACATAAAGAACGCCTTGCGTGAAATAGAAGTGCTCACCAAGGCTATGCCAAAGAACCCATACTTTTGGGAGCTAAAGGGCCAAGCGCTGCTGAACGCGGGGCAACCGGCTCAAGCCATCCCGTCGCTGGAGCGCGCCGTTCGACTGGCCCCCGGCGCAGGGCTGATCCGCGTCATGCTGGTGCAATCCATGCTGGCGACGGGCAACAAGCAGATGGCAAGCAAGGCCCTGCAGCATCTGCACAAGGCCCGCCGGTCTGAGAACCGCTCTGCGCAACTTCATCTGGAGTTTGCCAAGGCCTATGCCATGCAGGGAAAGATCGGTATGGCCGACCTTTCTACCGCCGAGGCGGCGTTGCGGGCCGGTGATGTCAAACTTGCGAAACTGAAGGCGCGTCACGCCCGCAAACGGTTAAAGCGCGGAACTGTGCCATGGCGCCGTTCTGACGACATTTTGAACGTCAGAGAACCCAAAAAAAAGTAATATGATCCAAGGGCTTGTAAAACGAAACGTGGCATTATACGCCTAGCCAAAACTTGGCCTTGATATCGGGAGCACCGCTCAATGACTATTCGTTCTCTTTTATGTACAGCAGCGCAGGTGGCGGCTGGGGTGCTCGTGGCGGCAACACTCAGCGTAAGCGCCTGGGCTGGAAGTTTCACCGAAGCGCAGGAAAAGGAGATCGGTGAGCTGGTCAAAAAGTATCTTTTGACCAATCCGGAGATCTTGCGCGATGCATTTGCCGAGCTTGAGAAGCGCGAAACGGCGGCAAAGGAGAAACTGGCAAAACAGGGCATCTCCGACAACGCTGACACCCTCTACAATTCAAAGCTTTCGTTCGTTGCCGGCAATGCCGAGGGTGATATCTCGATGGTCGAGTTTTTCGACTACAATTGTGGGTTCTGCAAGCGTGCCTTTGGCGACGTGCTGGCGATCCTGGAATCAGATCCGAAGCTGCGGCTCGTGGTTAAAGAGTTCCCCATTCTCGGCCCCGGCTCCTTGTTTGCCTCCCGCGCTGCCATCGCGTCGAAGGAACAAGGCAAGTATTGGGATTTTCACGTGGCGCTGATGCAGTCGCGCGGCTCTCTCGATGAAGCGAAAGTTCTGGGCATTGCGCAGAAAATCGGCCTGGATGTGGACAAGCTGCGCAAAGACATGAATGCGCCCCGAGTGAATGCCGAGATTGAAGAAACCTACGCCCTTGCCAATAAGCTGGGTGTGAATGGTACACCGGCCTTTATCATCGACGACAAGCTGATTCCTGGCGCGATGGGCCTGCAAGCCCTGCAGCAGCAAGTGGCTTCGGTGCGGGACTCCGGTGGCTGCAAGGTGTGCTAAGCTCAGCTAGCTCTTTGTTCTGCTTGTGATTCTCTCAGTGGCCGCAGCCGCCGGGCGCGGTGTGCCGTGGTAGACCAAGCCCGATTGAGCCTACTGGTTTACAAGCCACGAGATTTCGGCCACAAGAGCTTGATATTGATAGATGCGGGGGGCCACCTGCACCGAAAGGCATGAGCGGCCCTAAGAACGACTGGACCAGCATGGCGAGCGCTTCAAAAAAATCGAAAATCGACAAGGACCTGATCAAGGACCTGGCCGACCTACTGGGTGAAACAGGCTTGTCGGAAATTGAGATTGAACAATCCGGCCTCAGAGTGCGCGTGGCCAGGACCTTGAGCGGACAGGTGGCGGTCGCAGCTCCGATGGAGGCAGCGGCTGCGCCGGCCTCGGCGGCAGACCCCGCACCGTCTCCCTCAGCGCCCCCTGCCAGCGGACCGGGTCTGGTCACCTCCCCGATGGTCGGCACCGCATATCACAGCTCGGCTCCGGGCTCGCCGCCGTTTGTGAAGGTGGGCGACACGGTCTCCCAAGGCCAGACCTTGCTGATCGTTGAGGCGATGAAGACCATGAACCAGATCCCTTCTCCTATCGCGGGCAAGGTTGTGGAGATCTATGTAGACAACAGCCAGCCGGTGGAGTTTGGCGAGCCGCTCATGCGCATTGAGTAGGCGGCTAAAGCGCGAAATGTTTGACAAGGTTCTCATCGCAAACAGGGGCGAGATCGCTCTTCGGGTTCAACGCGCCTGCCGGGAGATGGGCATCGCCACGGTGGCCATTCACTCCACTGCCGATGAAAACGCCATGCACGTGCGTCTGGCCGATGAGAGTGTTTGCATCGGCCCGCCTCCGGCAACGCTGAGTTATCTCAACATTCCGGCCATCATCACGGCGTGCGAAATCACCGGCGCCGACGCGGTGCATCCGGGCTACGGCTTTCTGTCAGAGAACGACAAGTTCGCTGACATTCTTCTGGAGCACAACATTACGTTCATTGGACCCGAACCGGAGCACATCCGCGTTATGGGTGACAAAATCCAGGCCAAGCGCACCGCGATGGATCTCGGCATTCCCGTGGTGCCAGGGTCCGAAGGGGGCGTTGAAGATCCGGCCGAAGCCCTGAGGATTGCCAAAGACATCGGCTTTCCGGTCTTGATCAAAGCTGCATCCGGTGGCGGCGGTCGGGGCATGAAGGTGGCCCGCGATGAGAGCGAACTCGAAGTCGCTCTCAACACAGCCAGTTCAGAAGCCCAATCGGCGTTTGGTGATGGCACGGTCTATCTGGAGAAGTACCTGGACAAGCCGCGGCACATTGAAATCCAGGTGCTTTCCGACGGCAACGGCAATGCGGTGCATCTTGGTGAGCGTGATTGCTCGCTGCAGCGGCGCCACCAGAAGGTTTGGGAAGAGGCGTTTTCCCCGGCCCTCAATGCGGTTCAGCGCGAAGAGATTGGCTCGATCGTCTCCAACGCGATTGCGGAAATGGGCTATTCGGGCGTGGGGACCGTCGAATTCCTTTACGAGAACGGCGAGTTCTATTTCATCGAGATGAACACGCGCCTCCAGGTGGAACACCCGGTGACGGAAGCCATCACCGGTCTCGATCTGGTCCAGGAACAGATCAGAGTGGCTTCGGGCGCCAAGCTTTCCCGCACACAGGCCGACATCCAGTTCGAGGGTCATGCCATCGAGTGCAGGATCAACGCAGAAAATGCGCGCACCTTCGTGCCCTCTCCCGGCCGCATCACGGCTTTGCACCCGCCTGGGGGCCTTGGGGTGCGGGTGGATTCTGCGATCTATCAGGGCTATTCGATCCCGCCCTATTATGACAGCCTGATCGGTAAGCTGATCGTTTACGGGAAGAACCGTACCGAATGCCTGATGCGCCTCAAACGGACGTTGGGCGAGTACGTGATTGAAGGCGTGGACACGACGATCCCGCTGTTTCAGGACCTGGTGGGCCACCCGGATATCCTGAATGGTGATTATGATATTCACTGGCTGGAAAAGTATCTCGCAGCCCATTAAGCTCGTCCCGGACGTTCGGGCACGCAGGTGAACATGTCGACCATCACTCCGCAGATCTTGCTCAAAGCGTATGCGGCGGGCATTTTTCCCATGGCCGAGAGCGCGGATGATCCCTCGCTCTATTGGATAGACCCGGATCAACGGGGCATCATTCCCTTAGATAGCTTTCACCTTTCGCGGCGCCTTAAGCGGACCATACTGAGCGAACCGTTCAAGGTCACCGTCGATACCGCATTTGCCGAAACCATTGCCGCCTGCGCCGAGCCGCGGCCGGACCGGCAGACCACCTGGATAAACACCCGGATCCGCGCGCTCTACAACCAGCTCTTCCGCATGGGCTTCTGTCATTCTGTGGAGTGTTGGAAGGACGGTGATTTGGTGGGCGGGCTCTACGGCGTCTCTATTGGTGGCGCTTTTTTCGGCGAGAGCATGTTTTCCAGGGAACGCGATGCGTCCAAGGTGGCGCTTGTCTATCTCGTCGCGCGGCTTAATGCCGGCGGGTACAAGTTGTTGGACACTCAATTCGTGACCGACCATCTCAGCACGTTCGGGGCCCATGAGGTGGACCGCGAGGTCTATCATCAGTTGTTGGAAGAGGCGCTGGGCGTGGAAGGTGAGTTCGGGACGTTGCCTTCCGATGTTTCTGCTGAAGGCGTTTTGCAGTTCGTCAGCCAAACATCGTAAACCGGGTGCTCCACAGCATTGAGCCCGGGACTGGCCGCGAACATCCAGCCGGTGAATATCCTTTTCAGATTGCCCGTCAGCAGAACCTCGTTCACCTCCACAAAAGATGTGGTCTTGGGCGCTTCTGTGATCGGGCGCGTGTAGCAGATGCGCGGCGTCACCTGCAGGGTGCCGAACTGCTTGGTTTTGTTCACCGGCACCTCAAACGTGGTGATCGTCGCGGTAATCTTGTCCAAGCCGGCAAAAACGGCGATCGGGTTTTCAATCTTGTTGGCGTCGGCCTCAGGAGAGCCGGCGAGCAGCAAGGCCATGCCCGCGAAAAGGGGTGCAAAAGCGCCTTTGAGATCAACCAAGGTGGGCCTCCACACGCAAGCGCACATAATCAGCCATCCAATTGCCTTGGGCATCGCACAGAGCCGGTTTCAGGAGCTCAACCACATCGTTCAGCACCGCATCCGCCTCGCCGCCATACTGCTCAAAAAATGGCGTTCGAAACGTCTTCAGCCAAGGGCCCATGCCGGTCTTAAGAGGCGTGGGCCGCGGGTAGAGACCGATCCGGTCCACCACAAACCCGTGCGCGCCTAAAAGCGCTGAATACTCCTCCGGTGAGGGGAAGAACCAAGGAGCAACCAAAGTCTCATCTCCACCGCGCATCTGAGCGACGGCCCGCAGCGCCGTGGCAATGGCCGCCACGTTCCCAAAGCCTCCGAACTCAGCCACGAAACGGCCGCCCGGTTTCAGGGCGCGCGATACGCCGTCTACAACCGCGCTCGGATTGGTCATCCAATGCAATGCCGCGTTAGAGAACACCGCATCGAACTCTTGCGCGAACTCAAGCGCTTCGCCGTTCATGAGCCGGGCATCAACCCCCTGCCCTTTCGCCGTCTCAACGAAGTTGGCAGAAGCATCCACACCCACCACATGAGCGCCGATTTCTGAAAGCTTGAGCGTCAGTGCACCGTCGCCGCAGCCCAAATCAAGAATGTGCTCGCCTGGTTTGGGGGCGAGCCACTCCAGCACAGCCCCTGCAAGATCGGACACAAAACGTGCGTTTTCCGCATAGTCCTTTGGTTGCCAGGCTTGCTGGCGGATCATGTCATTCATAGGTTTGGTCGCTTGGAGCGATATCAGCTCAGGGCTAATCGCCCTTATTGATGAATTGACTGATGAGGCCGAACAGATCGATCGAGCCTTGCGTGTTCTCAATCTTGGCACCGTCGGCCAGCATGGTTTCACTGCCCCCCACTTCCAGCGCCACGAAGTTTCCACCCAGAATGCCCTCAGAGGTGATTTTTGCCGTTGAGTCGTCTGGCAGCTTCACCTTCGGGTCCACAGAGAGGGTCAAAACGGCCTGATAGCTTGTGGGATCGAGCTCTTGTGACAACACGGTGCCAATCTTCACGCCGGACATGCGCACATCCGAGCCCGTGCTGATGCCTGCAGTGTTTTCAAACTCAGCGATGATCTTGTAGCCGCCTGCACCCGTTGACACGCCACCGACCGAATAGGCGAAAGTGAAAAAGGCCACGGCCAGGCCAATAACGACCATTCCGGTCAAGGTCTCAACAAGAGTGTTCTTCATCGTGTCTCTCCCAAGATCCCAGCTTAGCGCATTTGCCCACAGATTCGAGCGCTCAATCGCCTAGTCTGGTTGCCAGGCCTGATAGCCCCTCGTCTCTTCCTCAGAAGGCTGGGGCTTAAACAGGCTGCCAGCCGGGCGGTAGGCCTGGGCTGTGCCGGTCGGATTGGCCTCATGCGTTTTTTGCCATTCGCGGGCCTGATAGGCCGCATCCGGTGGTGAGTCCACCCGATGATGGATCCATCCGTGCCAACCTGGAGGGATTGCCGAAGGCTCAGCAACATCGCTGTAAATAACCCAGCGGCGTTCGGCAATGGAGGATGGTATGGCCGATGGGGCGCGGTAGTACACGTTGCCAAACTCATCCTCGCCCACGCGTTCCCCCTTGCGCCAGGTGAAAAACCGGGTGCCCAGCGTTTGGCCGTTCCACCATGTGAAGAATTGCTTCAAGAAATTGATCATTTCGCAGGCGGCCTCGCTTACGGGGTTTTGCGCGCTTCGACTCTCACACCAATCTGATCCCTTTTACGGAAACAGAGCCACTTGCTCAAGGCCTGTCGTCTCTTCAATCCCATACATAAGATTGAAGTTCTGCAATGCCTGGCCGGCCGATCCCTTCACCAGATTGTCCAACGTGGCAAACATGATGACCCGGCCGGCAATCCGGTCCTCAAACACCGAAAGGAGCACAGAGTTTGAACCACGAATATGCTGCGTTGCCGGTGGAGCGCCCTCCGGCAACACCCGAACGAAAGGCTCATCCTGATACCGCTCGGAGAGCAACGCCCTGAGCTTTGCAGCGCTCATCCCCTCTGAGAGGCGGGCATAGACCGAGAGATATTCGCACCGGCTCATGGGAACAAGGTGGGGCGTGAAGTTGACGGTGATCGCGCGCTTGGCCGCCACACTCAATTCCTGCTCGATTTCGGGAGAATGGCGATGGCTGCCCACCGCATATGAGGTCATCCCCTCGCCGGCTTCACAAAACAGCACATTTTGCTTCAGTGAACGGCCGGCGCCAGAGACCCCCGATTTGGCATCGATGATGAGATCGTCAGCATCAACCGCGCCGGCCCCAACCAAGGGAAGCAACAGCATGAGCGCAGCCGTGGGATAACATCCAGGACACGCCACCAGGCGCGCCCGGGCAATCTGGTCACGGTAGTGCTCCGACAGGCCGTAGACCGCTTCTTTCTGGAGATCCAGAGCGGTGTGCGTGTTTCCGTACCATTGGGCGTATGTGTCTGCATCGCGGAGCCGGAAGTCAGCGGACATATCGATGATCTTCAGATGCTCAGGAAGGCTCGAGATCACCTCTTGGCTGGTGGCATGAGGCAGACCGCATACGACCGCGTCAATGCCCGACCAATCCACCGCGTCCGTGGTGACAAGCTTCGGCAGGTTCAGACCACCAAGATGCGGAAACACCTCGTCCATCGTCTTGCCCGCATGGGTATTCGCGGTCAGTGCTGCGATCTCGATATCAGGATGGCGAACCGCCAGGCGCACCAAATCGGACCCGGTGTATCCGGATGCGCCCACAACGGCGATTTTGATCTTTTGGCTGGCCATTCTTTTTCTCCAAAATCTGTGATGGGTTCACCGGTGGCCTTACTGCCGCCCAACGAGTTCCATCCTCATCTTGTTATTGACAAAAACGTGACTACATATGTTGTGACAAGCCCTCGCGATGCCCCTACGGATTGAACCAAGACTTGCCTCGTGGAGATGCATGATAATGCGCACACTATTCGTTGCTTTGGGCGTTTCTATCGCAATGACTGCACCAGCATTTGCGGCTGATGACGCTAAACCGCTGAACATCGATCCTTTGTCCTCGGTGTCGGAGACCCAACCACAACGTGTGGCTTGGGAAAACAAGGCCGACAGCCTTAAAATTGTTCCGGTGACAGCAGACCCGATGAAGAACAACTTCGCTGCTGACGAAAAGGATCCGGAAAACAAGAAACGCTGATCCCAGATCGGACAACACAAGAAAAAAGGCGCCTGAGCAATAAGCCCGGCGCCTTTTTTGTTGCCAGCTCTCCGCTGTTCTGCGCGTTAACGCTTGGAGAACTGGAAACTTCTGCGGGCTTTGCGCCGGCCGTATTTCTTGCGTTCCACAACGCGCGAGTCACGCGTGAGGAAACCGCCTTTCTTCAAGACCGGTCGCAAACCGGGCTCAAAGAACGTGAGGGCACGGGAAATGCCATGGCGAACGGCACCGGCTTGACCTGAGAGGCCGCCGCCCGTCACGGTACACACCACATCAAACTCCGTAGAGCGATCGGCCGCCTCAAGAGGCTGCCGCAGGATCATCTGCAAGGCGGGCCGGGCAAAATAGGTTGACATCTCTTTGCCGTTAACGGTCACGACGCCATTGCCACGTTTGATCCAGACCCGGGCAACCGCGTCTTTCCGCTTGCCGGTCGCATAGGCACGGCCGTGCTCGTCGATCTTGGGTTCTGCAATCACCGGCTCTTCAGACGGGGTCACGCCCATGGCTTCGCCCAGATCTTCGAGTGTTGTCGTTTCGGTATCAGACATGGCTACTGGACCCTCTTATTCTTGCCATTGAGGCTACCCACATCCAGAGCCTCGGGCTTTTGCGCTTCGTGCGGATGGTCGGATCCGCCATAGATTTTCAGGTTTTTGAGCTGAGCGCGGCTCAACGGACCGCCGGGCATCATGCGCCGAACCGCCATTTCAATGACACGTTCCGGAAAGCGCCCGTCCAGAACCTTGTCGGCCGTGATCGATTTGATCCCGCCGGGGTGCCCTGTATGGCGATAGTAGGTTTTGTCGGTCCGCTTGTTGCCGGTGAACACAGCCTTTTCAGCGTTCACAACGATGATGTTATCGCCGCAATCAATATGGGGCGTGAAAGTCGCTTTGTGCTTTCCGCGCAGGCGGGTGGCCACAAGAGCGGCCAGACGACCGACGACCAAGCCGTCCGCGTCAATCAGCAGCCACTTCTTCTCCACCTCTGCGGGTTTCGCAGAATAGGTCTTCATGGGATAGGTCCTGAAGGTTAGGTGTCTCGTAAGCGTTGCGGCGGTTCTGAAAGAACCCACCGTAAAGTTGGGCGGGTTCTAGGGGCCTGCGGCGCTTTTGTCAACACCAAAGCAGCAAATTACGCGCAAATTCAGATGTTTATCTATACGGTATTATGTTACCGCGCTGCGTTGTAATAAGTCATTTCCGCATTGGCAATCAGCGCGTCCGAAGCAACCGAATAGAGTTTCAAGTCCATTACGACCAGGGTTCGGCCGTGTTTCAACGTCTTGATTTCGCACACAATATCCCCCGGCTCGGGCTTGCGCAGAAAGCTCATCGACATGTTGGTTGTAACGGAGAGAGCCGCCTTTTCCCCATCATGGCCAAGAAGCAAGACATAGCAGCTGATGTCTGCCACCTTCATCATGGCCGGGCCCATAACCGTGCCGCCCGGCCGCAAAGCCGTGTCATCCAAAACGGCGCGCACCCGCGCTTGCCCAGGTTCAAGGCGTTCGATTGCAAAGTTCCCGCCATGCATGAAGGCTTGAGGAAACTCTTTCCTGAGCCAGGTTATGACCTGGTCCGCATTCCACAAGAGTGGGCGGTCTTGCGGCGACATGGTGCGTGCTCCCTCTGAGTTGGACCGCAAACTGGTAGCGCCCCTATGAAGGCCATGCAAGCGGTCACCACAGGGATTTTGCGATAACGGCGAAACTATCGTAGGTATCTTTCCAACAGAGCATTTGCCAACCGGAGCCCTGGCGATGAACATTCAATCCCAAGACGTTGCGGCCGAGACCATTCTCTTGTCGGAACATTCAAACGGCGTGCTGCGCCTGACCCTGAACCGCCCCAAGGCGCGCAACGCTCTCTCCGAGGCCATGCTTGCCGCCCTGAAAGAGACGCTTGAAGCGGCGCGGAGCAACGCAGATGTGCGTGTCATCGTGATCGCGGCGAACGGTCCCGCCTTTTCAGCAGGACACGACCTGAAGGAAGTCTCCGCACGGCGCCAGGATGAGGATCGTGGGCGCGCCTATTTTGAATGGCTTATGGCGACCTGCTCGGACGTCATGCAAACGGTGGTGCATAGCCCGAAACCTGTGATCGCTGAAGTGGCCGGCATTGCCAGTGCGGCCGGGTGCCAGTTGGCGGCCAGCTGCGATCTTGTGGTGGCCTCAAACGAGGCACAGTTCTGCACGCCTGGTGTCAATATCGGCCTGTTTTGCTCGACCCCCATGGTTGCGCTAAGCCGCAATA
>JANQOW010000111.1 GCA_028285595.1 Hyphomicrobiales bacterium | reverse complement strand
ATATTTTGCTTGCGCAAAATTCCGGGATGACGATGGGTGTTCCGACGCTGCCGCTCCCCCTCCCCGTCATTCCCGCGAACGCGGGAACCCAGGGCCGCACGCTCCGCGCTATCGGCCCCTAAGCCGCCGCCGTGAGCAGCTTCGGCCCTCCTGGTCCATGGCTCTCGCGCCACTCGGGGTTCTCCCCACAGTACTGCGCATCCTCAATCAACACATGCACCTCGCGCCGCTCGATCGCCGCCACATCGGGCGTGCGCGCCAGGGCAATCTTTGCAAAGTTCGCCAGCGCCCTCACCCGGTTCCCAACCGTCCGCACCGCCTCCGGCCGCCGGGCCACCTCGCGCCGGGCGATCGTCTCAAAGCTCTCCGCCGGCCGGCCGGTCACCGCCTGAACCACATCGGTCGGCGCATTCACCGCAAAGGCGCCGCGCCGATACTCCTCCACATAGAGCCGCAGCTGCGTGAGCATGGTGTCGGAATAGTTCGGCGGCGGCACGGCACGCAGCGCTTTTAAGAACATGGTCTCCGAGATGTCCTGATAGCGCACCTTGCGCCCCAGTACACGGCCCAGGGTCTCCGCAATCTCGTTGGGCGAGACAAGCGCCGGCCCCGTCGGCCGGTAGACCTTCCCTCCATGAGCCCCCGGATCCATCAACGCCCCTGCGGCCACCGCGCCAATATCCTCGTTCGACGGCGGCGCGTTCTTCTTCTCATCCCCGTTCCCAAGCGGCATGGGCAGAAGACCAAGCTGGGCCGCCGGCTCCAGAACCATGAAGTAATTGTCCGCAAACCAGCCCACATTCACCGTGGTCACACTCATCTCGCCCATCATCTCCAACAGGGCATCGTTCAGCCAAACCTCCCGGGTGAACTGGGAGGGATGCTCAGGCTGGGACAGCCACTGGCTGAGCGAGACCACATGCTCAAGCCTGGCCTCATGCGCGGCGGCGGCAAACACCGCTCCGAAATGCAGGCCGTTGGGCGCGGTGGGGGCGCAGTGATAGGCGCGGGTCGCCCCCTCCATCGCCCGGCGCATGTCGCGCATGGAGAACTGGTCGCCGATGAAGATCTCCGCTCCAGCCTCCTTCAGCCGCTCCGCGCGCGCGTCCCGGCGGCGCAAAAAGGCGCGCACCGGGTAGCCCTGCTCCAGCAGGGCGAGCGCCGTGGGCAGGCCGGTTTTGCCGCCGGCACTGGTGACGAGGATCTTGGGTTTCCTGGGCATATCTTGCTTCCTTTGCTTGATGAACGCGGTGGGCTCAGCCACCTTCGTGTGAGAGTGAAAAACGCAACTGTCTTGTATAAAATATCTAGTAATCACTATATATTTTAAAGTGACATTTCTGTGAGCACATCTATGGCCGGACCACGCCGTTACAAATTGCTGTGCCCGATTGCCCGGGGTCTGGACCGGGTGGGCGACCGTTGGACCTTGTTGATCCTGCGCGATCTTCATGCGGGCCCGGCCCGGTTTTCCGAGCTTCAAAACGGGCTTACCGGCATTGCGCCCAACCTGCTCACCGACCGGCTTCAACAGCTAAGCGAAGATGGCCTGATTGAGAAACGCGAGGGCCAGCATGGGGTTACGCTCTACGAGCTGACCGAGCGCGGGCGCACCACGCGGGACATTCTGTTCGAACTCGCCCTCTTCGGCGGGCGCTTTCCCGCCGATGAAGATCCCAAGCGCCCCGGTAATCTGAGAACCATTGCGGTGACCTTGAGCGCGGCGTGCCAGCGGGTGGTGACGGCCGAGGCTGACTTTGAGGCCGAGCTTCAGGTGGACGGCGAAAAGTTCACGCTCACCGCGCGAGGCGGCCAGGTCAGCATGCTCTACGCCCCGGCCCTGGCGCCGGATGTGGTGATGATCACCGGGTACGAGGCACTGCTGGCGGCCTCGGAAGGCGAGATCGGCCTGGAGCGGTATGTGACCGAGCATGTTCGCCTGGAGGTTAACACTGAAGGAAAGGAGCTGGAGCTCCTGGATCTGCTGGGGAAGGCTATGGAGGTTTTTGCTGGCTAGGGGCCGGTTCTGGGCCCAACTCGTGTAGTGTATCGGTGTTGTGGCAGATGAGCGTCACGCTGTCAAGGAAAAAATTGCTATTTTTTGAAACTTTCTCAGATCCCTTTTAGGTTCAAGGGTTTGCATGCAGAGGGAGAAGACAGTCTCACAGCCACTTATTGTGGGACTTTTTTGATTTTGTACATGTCGCCCCCACCCCTCTCCGTCATTCCCGCGAACGCGGGAACCCAGGGCCGCTGGTTCAGGGCGCGCTGTTCTGGGTCCCGGATATTTTGCTGGCGCAAAATTCCGGGATGACGATGGGTGTTCCGACGTTCCCGCACCCTCCCCGTCATTCCCGCGAACGCGGGGATGACGATGGGTGTTCCCGCGTCCTTGCGAAAGCGAGGACCTTCTGAGCCAAAAGATCGGACCGAGCCATGGGCCCTCGCGTGCGCAAGGGCGCCGGGTTGCCGCGCTAATGCGCCTCGTCCCAGTTGTCCGCCGCCCGGGCATCCACCTTCACCGGCACCGCCAGCTGCATCACCGGCTCGCACGCCTTCTCCATCACCTCAACGGCCACAGCCATGGTCTTTTCAACCTCAGCCTCTTCCGCCTCGAAGATCAGTTCGTCATGCACCTGCAGCAAGGTCTTGGCCGAAAGCCCCGCCGCCGCAAGCGCATCCGGCATGCGCACCATGGCCCGGCGGATAATGTCGGCCGCAGAGCCCTGGATCGGGGCGTTGATCGCCGCGCGCTCCTGGAACGCCCGCTCTGACGGGTTGCCCGACTGCATGCGCGGGAAATGGCAGCGCCGCCCGAAGATGGTCTCCACATAGCCATGCTCATGGGCGAACGCCTTGGTGCGGTCCATATAGTCCTTGATGCCCGGAAAGCGCTCAAAATAGGTCTTGATGTACTGGCCCGCCTCAGAACGCTCAATGGAGAGCTGGTTGGCGAGGCCGAACGCGGAGATGCCATAGATGATCCCGAAATTGATCGCCTTGGCCCGGCGCCGCACCATGGGGTCCATGCCCTCGATCGGGGTGTCGAACATCTCAGAGGCCGTCATCGCATGGATGTCGAGCCCGTCCTCAAAGGCTTTGCGGAGCTGGGGAATATCGGCCACATGGGCCAGGACCCTCAGCTCAATCTGGCTGTAGTCCGCGCTGATGAGCTTGCAGCCGGGCTCGGCCACAAAGGCCGTGCGGATCTTCCGCCCCTCTTCGGTGCGCACCGGAATGTTCTGCAGGTTGGGGTCAGACGAGGAGAGCCGGCCCGTGGACGTTGAAGCCATGGCGTAGGAGGTGTGGACCCGGCCCGTCACCGGATTGATGAACTCCGGCAGGGCGTCCGTATACGTGCTCTTCAGCTTGGAAAGCTGGCGCCAATCCAAGACCTTGCGCGGCAGCTCATGCCCCTGACCGGCCAGCGTGTCCAGCACATCAGCCCCGGTGCTCCAGGCGCCGGTGGCGGTCTTCTTGCCGCCCTCAAGGCCCATCTTGCCGAACAGGATCTCGCCCAGTTGCTTGGGCGATCCAATGTTGAAGGGCTCGCCGGCCAGCTCGTGGATCTCCGTCTCCAGGCGCCCCATGGCGCCGGCAAAATCGCCCGACAGGCGGGCCAATACCGTGCGGTCCACCTTGATGCCGTTTTGCTCCATGCCGGCCAGCACCTCCACCAGAGGCCGCTCCAGGGTTTCATAAACCGTGGTCTTGGCTTCCGCGGAAAGCCGGGGCTTCAAGAGCTGCCAGAGCCGCAAGGTCACGTCGGCATCTTCGGCCGCATAAGGGGTCGCCTTCTCCAGCGGCACCTGATCGAAGGTGAGCTGGGATTTGCCCGATCCCGCCACCTCTTTGAACGAGATGGGCTTGTGGCCGATATGGCGCTCCGACAGATCGTCCATGCCATGGCCGCCGCGCCCGGAATCCAGGACGTATGACAGCAGCATTGTGTCGTCGATCGGCGCGATCTCGATGCCGCGCTGCTTCATCACCAGAATGTCGTATTTGAGGTTCTGGCCCACCTTCAGGACCGAGCGGTCTTCCAACAGTCCTTTGAGGGCAGCCAAGGCCGCCTCCAGCGGGATCTGATCGGGCCGTTCGCCCTGGTCCAGAAGGTCGCCGCCGCCTGCCCCATGGCCCACGGGCACATAGCAGGCTTTGCCTGGCGCGGTGGCGAGCGAAAAGCCGGCCAGCTCCGCCTGCATAGCATCCAGCGACGTGGTCTCGGTATCAAACGCCACGGTGCCCAGCGCGGTGGCTTCGGCAATCCAGGCCTCCAGCCGCTCCATGGTGATGACGGTCTCGTAAGCCTCCGTGTCGACCGGCACGCCTTCCAGCTTTGCCGCATAGGCCGCCGCCCCATCCACCGGGGTCTTGCCCACACGCCCCTCATCGGGCGCCGCCGAGCTCTCCTCTTCCGGCGCCGGCGCGTCCCAGTGCTTGATGGGCACAGTGATGGGCGTGATCTCGTCCACCTCGGCATCCAGATCAGCCGCCACCCGTTTGGTGAGCGTGTTGAACTCCATGGCTTTGAGGAAGCCGATCAGCGCCTTGGCATCGGGCTGCTGGATGGTGAACTCATCCAGCGAGGCTTCCACCGGCACGTTCTGCTCCAGGGTCACCAGATCGCGCGACAGACGGGCCTGGTCGGCAAACTCAATCAGGTTCTCCCGCCGCTTGTTCTGCTTGATCTCTGCGGCCCGCTCCAACAACGTGTCCAGATCGCCATATTCGGTGATGAGTTGGGCGGCCGTCTTGATGCCGATGCCCGGAACGCCCGGCACATTGTCCACGCTGTCGCCGGCCAGCGCCTGCACGTCGATCACCTTGTCAGGGCCAACGCCGAACTTCTCCACCACGCCGGCCGCATCGATCTGCTTGTCCTTCATGGTATCCAGCATGTGGACCTTGTCATTGACGAGCTGCATCAGGTCTTTGTCCGAAGAGATGATGCGCACGGTGGCGCCGGCTTCGGCCGCCTGGCGGGCATAGGTCGCGATCAAGTCGTCGGCCTCATAACCCTCCATCTCAATGGCCGGCACGTTGAACGCGCGCACCGCCTCGCGGATGAGGCCGAATTGCGGGCGCAGGTCCTCCGGCGGTTCGGGCCGGTTGGCCTTGTACTCCGAATAGAGATCGTTGCGGAACGAAGAGCCCGAATAGTCTAAGATCACCGCCAGATGGGTGGGGGCATCATCGTCCTTGGAATCGCGCAACAGCTTGTTGAGCATGTTGCAGAAACCGGCAACGGCTCCCACCGGCAGCCCGTCAGATTTGCGCTCAAGGCCGGGCAGTGCGTAGTAGGCGCGGAAGATATAGGTGGACCCGTCGATCAGGTAGACGTGGTCGCCGGATTTCACAGTGTTCGGGGCAGCGTTTGACATGGCCCGCACTATGCCACCGGGCTGAGGCCTTTTCCATGGGCGAACGCTTGGATGCCCACAAACTTCTGTCAGCTGACAGGCTGCTGACCGCCGGCCTTAGCGAGGCGTTCTTCGCTCACCTGAGGCCGCTCAAGATGGAAGGCGGCCGGCCGGTCAAAGAGGAACGAGGCCCCCACCTTGCGGGCGGTCCAGGCCATGGCCAGCGCGCCGGTGACGGCGGTGGCCAGGACGAAGAGGGAGACGAGATCGGGATTGCTGATCAGCCCGGTCTTGGTGGCAACGATCCGCGCGGCCACCATGGGGAAGGTGAAGGCCACATAGATGGCCAGCGAGTTCTGCCCGCAATAGCGCACTGGCGCGAGGACCTTGGCATGGCCGATCAGGCCCGACAGCGCCACCAGGGCGGCGATGCCGAAGAAGCCCATGACGAGGGCGAAGGCGGGATGTTCCACCTGGCCCCAGGCCATCACTTGCAGGTTGATGGCGGTAAACGCGATGAGGAGCCCGGCCACGCCGAGCAGCTTGCCTTTTGCCCAGGTGGCCAGCGCTTTGATCCAGGGGCCGGCATAGAGGCCGGCCAGGAAGAAGACCAGGTACTTGGTGAAGGCATCGGCCACGATCCACCCGGTGTGGGTTTGCCCCAGCGAAAGCGCGGCGGCGGCGGCAAAGACGGCCCAGGACGGCAGGGCGCGGGTGAACCTTGCCACCAGGAAGAACAGGGGCAGGATATAGATGAACCAGATTGTTCCGAATGGGGACACGGGGATGAGGGCGAACTGGTGCCAGCTCACATCGTGCTGGCCATGGCCGGCGAGGGCGAGGCGCACGCCGATTTGCAGCACCGACCAGAGCACGTAGAAATATGCAAAATGCACCAGTTTGGCATCCGCGAACTTGATCCACGAGCGGCTGAGGGCGGTGGCGGCAAAGAGGCCGGAAATCGCAAAAAACAGCGGCATCCGGAAGGATCTGGCAAAGGTCACCAGATCGCCCATGACGGCGGAGGAGCCAAGCGCGATTTCCACGCCGAGGGTGGAGTGCATCATCACCACCAGGATGATGGTGAGCCCCTTGGCAAAGTCCGCCCAATGGGCGCGCTGATTAAGCTGTGTCATGGATCTGGTCCGGTCCTTCCACGTGTCTCTGCTTGGAGAGCGAGCACAGGACGTGCCAAGTGACGCATGACGGAGTTAACCGAGTGCTAATCTAACGAAAATGTGTTCAGGCCATTAAGGTTTTGGTCTTGGGCGGATAAGACAATTGCCCCGGCTTTTCAGATGGTCTAAAGGATGGCCACGCCCTTAAAGCACCCGTAGCTCAGCTGGATAGAGCGCTGCCCTCCGAAGGCAGAGGTCAGAGGTTCGAATCCTCTCGGGTGCGCCATAATAAGCCTTCTAAAGCAATGGCTTAAACTGCGACCCCGCACTGCAGAAATTCCCAGAAAGTCAGGTTGGCACAACACTGGCACACTGAATGGAGTTTCTGATCAATGGCTACCTACAGAAAGCGCAACAATCGATGGCACGTGCAGGTGCGCCGCAAGGGGCATCCGACACACACCAAATCGTTTGCCTCTAAGGACGATGCACGCAAATGGGCCACACACATTGAGACTATGCTGGATAGGGCAGTACTGCCCATCGAGCTGCAATCGATGCCGAGTTGCACGGTTGGCGACCTGATAGAGCGCTACCGAGACACTGTAACAGTACGCAAGCGGGGGGGGGTGACCGGGGTCTTGACCTGCAGCCTTGCCAACCACTCGCGCACAGCCTTGGCCACAAATTCCGGGCCGTTGTCTGAGCGGATGTGTTCTGGCGGCCAATGGTGCACGAACAGCTTGCGCTGTGTCGATCTATACTGGCCAAGAGTGCGGCAGATCTCACTCACAGACTGGCCGTCGCTCAGCCGAACCTCCGCTTCCCGCAACATTCCGATAATTTGTTCTGGTGTGTAACGCTTCCGGCTCATCTTCATCTCCTGCAAGAGTTTAGATTTAGCCAGATCCTAACTCTAAGGGCCGACTACTGATTCGAACCCAGGTCAGATGTTTCTCTTCGCACCTATAGGGCGTTGCGAACGTTCTTTCTTGAGACATTCGGCACCAGGGCTGGTTTCAAGATCAATTTGGTGTCCGCCAAAGTGTCAAAAGTAATCTTAACTAGCCGGGTATAACTCTAAGTCGAACATATAGACTGATTTTGGCCTAAAATTGCACAATTTGTCGCAACAATAGAGTGTAACGGGTCGTTGCAAGCCGGCTTGAGGCCCCTTAACTTTTCGATTGTTAGCGATTGGCTGACGCACAAAGACAGCGCGGGGGCGTTTTGTGACCGGGGACATTCAAAAAAACAATTTGCGCCAAATGCAGCGACACCCTGCTTTGCGATTCTCGCTTGTCCTAAGCATGGCCCTATTAACAGCCTGTGCAGGCACTTCCGGAGGGCCATCGGCTGTTGTACTCACCGATGCGGGTAAAGCCGTGCGCATTTTAGAGACCAAGACGGAGACAGTGAGCTGTGAAAGCCTGGGCGAGGTCATTGGCCCGCCTCCCTACCTTCTTCCCAGTGACGGCGTGAACCGGATGAAGAATCGTACCGGTGCAAAGGGCGGGAATGCATTGCTGGTGACGAATGCTGTGATTGGCGTTGCTAAGGGAGTGGCTTATCGTTGTTAGGGTCGCGGTCCAGCCGGCCGGCACAGGTACGGTAGTCGTGGCGCGAAGATTTGATTGTTAATCCCGGCTCGCTCTGACCGGGGTCCTTTAGGTGGTCCAGTTTCAGAGTTAGGATCCGGCATGTTTCTGAGCCAGCGGTAGGCTGGCCCGCCCCGCATTGCGACGGTTCACGAACCTACTTTTCCGCCAGTCCTGGATTGTTTCTGCGCCGGAATCACACGCAGTTTCGTCTCTTTGGAAATGATACCTCAGACCGGAAGCTTGGCGAGGGTGCACTATTCTCATTCACGCACGATTTCCCAAACAACGCCAACATCTTCAATGCTCGAGGCGCGCTCATGTATCCGATTTCATTCCACCGGCGCGACGAAGCCCGGGCGGGGAACGCACCACACATCCAGGACATTGGGTTGATTCCATCGATTTCGTTTCATCGATTCAACAACAGTCGAGCACGCGGCACGAGCATCGATTCACTGACGTTCCGCTTTGGCACCGACATATACACCCGCAACTTTCCAGGATTCCGCAACCAGTTCTTCTGGATCAACGCCACGTACGATACGGATTTCAAATTTGAGTCATCAATCCTCGCGGTCGAAGGGGAGTGGCGCCCCATAAGCTTCAGTCACGAAATCGGAACCATCTACAAGATTCCAAGCTTGGAAGAGGTGTCGTTTTACTGGCAGCCATGGCTCCACGTTGAAGCCGGAGAAGTGTTTAACGGCACTAGAAACACAACACTAGCCGACGGCTTCGAATTTGCACGTGGAGGTGCGGCACTAGAAGCCTCGCTATGGTGGGGACGTCATTTGAAGCTATACGCTGACTTCCACTACTATCACCCCATCATCACCGGCTCCGGGACAGCGAGGAACGTAACCGCCGGGCTAGATTTCTTTCCCATCCCGGACAACGACACGCTTGCCCTGACAATTGAATACGAAAACGGCAAGATACCTCTCAAGCTGCATAGGACAGAGACCGTCACCGTGGGGCTAAGCGTCAAATTCTGACGTCTGCTCCAGACATCGAACGAGGAGGAATCGCAATGGCCGCAGATCAAATCACAATGACCGCTGGCGATTGGATGCAACTGGCAGGACTGGGCTTGATGTTCGGCACTTTCGGACAATTTGTCCGTGTTGGCGTAGGCTTGATTAAGCTGGGCAAGAAGCAGTCCGGTGACAAGGCAGCTATCGGGGAAGCTCGTGATCCTTGGCGCATATTCGCGAGTTTGGTCATTGGCGCCGCTGTCGGCATGCCGGCCGCTTTGGGCACATCAGGACCAACGCTTTTCTTAGGATCAGGAGCGGAGGCGATTCGTGGGATGAACGTGAATGACATCAAAGGTCCGTTTATCGCGAGCATCATAGTCGCTGGATATGCAGGTGCTGATCTAATTGAAGGCTTAGGTCGCACGATCTCAAAGTGAGATGTTGCAACAGGTCTTGCGATAACTTTGTGCAGGCGGTCGGACCAAATTTAGAAATCCAAAACAGTGCCGGGAATGAGTATTGTTAGGGTCGGAGTTTAGTTCACGCGCAGAATAATCGAGAGCGAGTTGCCGAGCAGACAAAATGACATTGCAAAGCAACGATGACAGCTTCTTCTTCACAGGAGAGCGCGGTTGAACGAGACAATGTCGGTCCATTCTATAATCAACGTCGGGGAGCTGTTTGTTCAGTTTGGCCGCTGAAATAGGTTAGTGCAGCATCGCATTGCAAGATCTCGCAGGCTTTTTTCAACCATCTTGCACCACTCAGCCAATCGCTCCAGTCGTCGTGGCGCAGCCACGCACAGCCTCTCCTCAAGTGCAAACTTCCATTCGGCCGAATATAATGCGTCACCAAAAGTTTGGATCAAACTCCGAGCCAACATCTAAGCAAGCGGAATTGCGCTTGGATATGTTGTCCGTTCGGATAACGCTGAACAACCTATGACAGGGAGCAAATTTACCCGTCTGTGCAAAAGCGGTTCGGTTCATTTTGCCCGCACCTTGCTATAACATCACGGTCGCAGTTCTATGAGGCACTATGATTCCTGATCCGCTATTGATCGATCTAGAAAGCACTCCGGGGCAGAAGCTGCTCGCGGCGGTAGAGGAGAGGCATGGTTCATTTATAGCGAACTGTGCTAAATTTATTCCGCGCCTATTCTTGCTGCGCTCGCTTTGGGCTCCTGGACTGCGCACGGTGGGTGGGATCGCGGAGGGCCGAGCATCTAGCGATTGCCCCTCGGAGTGGTGTTCATTGAGCCTAACAGGTAGTGGTGGCTCGATTGAAGATGCATTCGCAGCGTGCGTTGGTGAAGGTGTGGAACGCCTTTCGCAGTTCGAGCGAGCGGGCGATGTGGCCTGTGAGGCAGATTGGCGGCAAGTCCGTGGCGACTTGGCGCCCGGCTTAGAGGGCCTACTGGCTGAATATGAAGCCGCGGGCATGCTAGATGCAGGATCCCGGCTTGCTTGGGTCTCTGGGCGCAATGGTACGAGCGCCCGTTCCGTTCTTGTACCCGCCGATTGGTGTCTCCGACGATCGCCCAAGAGCGGGATCCTTAAGCCAAGAACCTCGCTCAGCACCGGTACAGCGGCTGGGCGGAACTTTGAGGAAGCCGCCACACGGGCACTACTTGAACTCATTGAACGGCATGCCGCACATCTCTGGTGGCTGGCAGGTCGAAACGGCCGCATAATTCCGTTAGAAACGGAGACAGTCAGTGCAACTACAGAACTGCTTCAACGATTGCGTCAAGATTGTTGTGTCCGCTCGACCTGGATACTTGACATCACCACCGAGGTCGATGTGCCGACTGTAGCCGCCGTCGCGTTCAACATGCAGGGAACGGGCTTTGCTTGCGGGACAGCAGCTCGCACTACCCTATCTGAAGCGGCAGGTGCTGCGGTACGCGAGCTCTGCCAGCTGGAAATCGGGCTCCAGTTGGCTATGGCAAGGGAGAAGCAGGCGGGTCAAGCGCAGAGCGATGGCGTGTTGACTGCAGCTGACCGAGCTCATTTGGAACGTGCCACTAAGGTGAATGCCAAAGACTGCATGTTGGTGCATCCCGGCGGGCTCACACCAAACATCTCGAGACAAAAGCCGGATCTGGAATTGAAGCATCTACTATCTGTCTTAAAAGCAAGCGGCGTAGAGGTGGCTTTTGTCGATTTGACCCGCCCGGAATACTCGATCTCCGTCGTGTACGGGTTGGCGCCCGCACTGCTGCCTCTTCCTGCTCCGGTTTCAACTAAACTGTCACAATTAGCATTTGAGCGCTATGGTGGCGGCGAGAAGTGGACGAATGGTGCACCGTTGAGCTGATACCTGGTCAATTTATTGCGCTGTATAAAGGCTAGATCACGGGTTTCATTTGGCTTAATAAACAAGCTCGAGTTCAGCTGGGGTGGGGTTAAAAATTACCTTAGTCATTGGAAGCATCTGCTTAGGAGCGCCAAGTGCGCAGGCTGAGTAACGAGTCTTGAAGGGTTGTGTTTTGTCGAGTTCCGTCGAAATGGAGTCTTTGTCGGATTCAAATCGTCTCGAGGTACATTTGATCGGGACGTTTACGCTTCGCTTCGGGCATCAAATGCTCAAAATCCCTAGTCGCAAGGCGCGGGCGTTGATCGGATTTCTTGCCCTTTCAGACTCCGGCGAAGAGTCGCGGGACCGGATCGTGGGCATGTTTTGGAGCGAATCCGATCAGGTCAAAGCGCGCGCGTCACTGCGCCAGGTCACTCGTGAGATCCGAAAAGCCTTCGACGCGATGAACCTTTCGGGATTTCACTCCAACAAGCAGACGGTCGCGCTTGATCCAGAGTCAATTCGTGTTGATGTGATTGAAATTCAGAGGCAAGCTCAAGCCGGACGAACAGATCGCTTGTTGCAGAGGCACCGACTAACCGATCGGCTATTATCAGATCTTGATTGGATCGACCCTGCCTTCCATGTCTGGGTGCTTGCAAAGCGCCAATCTCTTTGCAACCAGCTGACTTCGCAGATGGAAGACACGCTTCGCAACGCTACGTCGCCCAGCAAGCTCAAGGAACAGGTGGCAAGGGCACTAATCAATCTCGACCCAACTCATGAAGAGGCGGTGCGCGAGCTGATGAAGGCCCGGGCACTGGCGGGCGACATTGGTGGCGCGCTTGGGGCTTACAAAGATCTCTGGACCATCCTTGATGAGGAATACGAGGTCGAACCCTCCGAACCGACTCAGAATCTTGTCGCAGCGTTGAAGCTCGGCCAATTCCCTGGCGAACCGCGTTCTTCGAGCGAGGTGACGGGACCCGCCCCTGCTGAAGCGTCCTTCGAGTCTGAGGGGCAGCCCCCACGATCTACACTGACTGAAGTCAAGCGGGGCATGCCGCCCAAGCTGCTGATTTCCGTCGCAGGGTTCGACACTCTCGGGATCCGAGCGGAACTGCAGTACTTGGTCCAGGGTTTCCGCCGTGAGCTAATTGCTTGCCTGGTGCGGTTTCGCGAATGGGCGGTGCGTGAGACTGGCAAATCCAATGGCCAGCGGCCACCCAAAGTGGCCGTCAAAGCAGAGTACGTGATTGATGGGAGCGCAATGGAGGGACCCGGCAGTCTCCGTTTTGTCCTTATGCTGCGCGAAACATCGACGGACGAATATTTGTGGAGCGAGAATGTAGATGTCTCCGTTGAAAACTGGTTCCAGGCACAGCAGATCATTGTGAGGCGCATCGCAACCGCGCTGAATGTGCACGTTTCGGTGGGGCGGATGAGCGGGATTATCGATCGCTCCGTCAGCGACTTGAAAGCATTCGATGCCTGGTTGCTCGGGCAGGCAACATTCTTGAGTTTCGATCCGCAGCGCTGGAACAAAGCTGCCGAGCACTTTCTTCAGGTAATTGAGGACATGCCCGGTTTTGCCCCTGCTTATTCCAGCCTGGCGCAACTCTACAATTCGCAGCACATCGTCATGCCTGGTGTATTTCGCGATGCGGCCCGAACCGAAAAGGCGCTTACTTGCGCACGTGAAGCGGCACGCCTTGACCCGGTAGATTCACGCAGTCAGCTGTGCCTCGGCTGGTCGCATGCGATGGCGAAACAGCACGAGCAAGCAATGATCTATATTCCTCTGGCATACGAGTTGAACGACAACGATCCGTGGACCATGGTTTCGGCGGCAAACTGCCTAGCATTTTGTGGTCAGTATGATCGGGCGCAGGAAATCGCCGCACGGGCGCTTGAGCTACCCTTGGCGCCGAGCAACTTGCAGTGGTCCTATCACGTGGCGATCCGCTTTATGTGCGGCGATTACCAGGGTTGCGTCGATGCCGCGGACTCAGTTGCCGATGTGAACCCGAACGTTCCGGGTTACAAGGCTGCGGCTTTGTATCATCAGGGCCGCAAGAAGGAGGCGAGCGAAGAGCTCGAACGATTTTATGGGCTCGCTCGTGACCGTTGGACAGGCGAGGCGCCAGCCACCGAGAAATCAATCTCGCGCTGGTTCTTGACCATGTTTCCCATAGCCAAGCCCGACGACTGGTCACGCCTGAGGGACGGGTTGGCCGGCGCTGGTGCGCCGACCGAGGGTCTCCATCACAATGAATGGTGAGAGCTTGCGGGTCAGCCGCAGTCCTGCACAGAATAGTCGCCGATACGGGCGGCATGAAACTCCATGCGTTTCCCACCGTCGGTAATATTCAAAGGATCCGCGTTGGCGAACGTCGCGTAGAAATCGTCGTAGAAGTCAGGGATGGGATAGGGATTGCCGTCATTCCCGATCTCGGTCTCGCTTTGCTCGACCATCGCCTTCGGCGGTAGCTTGATTGTCAGGACTTCAGGGCTGTATTCGACCATCGCCAGACCTGTGACGCTCGGAGGCAATGTAAGCACCACGCCGACATGTTTACAGCGGTCTTGAACATCGGTTAGCGTGCGCGGCACTGGAAACGGGTCGAAGCCCTCATCGGCAAAGTAGTTCTTCCCGGTGGCCCAGGACTTGACCAGCTTGCCCCACTGAGAGTAATCCGAGATTCCAATTTGAGTTGAAGACATTGAACTTCTCCTAAGGTGCTGAAAATGTTGCCCATTCTATGGCGCGCACCCACCACCATGGAAGGACTGGTTCCAGACTACGCGGGTATGACACTCTCATTCTTCAGGTAATCAAGCAGCGCCGGCATAGATTGGATTTCATCCACGTCAGCAAACAGCGACTTATCCAAGTTCAGGACCTTGCAAACCCCGTCGATTTGCTCTTTCAGAGGCTCAAACGTTCCGTTGCCACTGGCATTGTCTAACAGACCCAGAATTGTCTCAGCGACAATGATCGACCCCAGCGGTCCTAGGTGCTGGCCGCCGTCTTTGAATGTCTTAAGCCCATCAGTGGCCGTCGGGTCGACGCACGCGGCTTCGAAAAGAACAAAGAAGGGTAGGGGCGGATCGTCCAAGATCCGTGAGCCCGCAACTGCAGAACCGTTATTCCCCGATGTGGAAATCAGCCATTTTCTCAGAGGCTCTCTGTAAGTTTCGTACTTGTGCAACAAACGTTCGATGTTCGGGATATTGGCGTGCTCCCTCAGCGCAACGATCAAGTCAGGCACGGACCAAACCGGAACCGCTGAAGCACTGCGAATGTCACGAACCGGCAAACCGTGTGTATCCAGCTCTTCATTCTGCGGGGGAAACAACCTGCTATCATCAATTGCAGTTGCAAACATTGGCCCAATACGCTGACTGAAATTGAGTACTGGATTCCCGGTATCAAAGAACAGGTTCCAATCCACAATCCATTTGCCTGATATGGGCAACTCCTGCGGCACCCTTAGAGAGCTGATCTTCAGGGCTATTTTGGTCCGCTCGGGGGTGTTATCTTTTGTGAACTGATAGCTGTCGCGGACCATGGCATGGCCACACCTAAATGCCCCGACCGCGAATTCGAGAGGAACATCTTGCCCGCCATCAATGCGGACGCCTTCTTCCTTGACGTAGTACTTGTAAACTGCGGGATGAAGCAGGTGTTCCAAGGCATCATACAAAACTATCTTGCGATAGATCAAAGTAACGATCGCGCGCGCCGCAAAGAAATTCTCATACGCGAGTTTGGCATCTATGCTTCCAGCGGAAGCGGCTGACGGGTTTTTGTCTTCGATGGTCGCCAACACCGTGTTGTGCAGCTTGTGAAAAAGCAACGTCAGCTGGGAGATAATAACGTGGTCATCGTTGCGCGGGTCGGCGAGAAAGGCCTCGGTGTTGAGATCGTTGACCCCTGGGTTAAACCCGGTGTCGGAAACACCGATCGCGGTGCCTCTTCCTATATCCTTGAACGGACAATTCGCTGCTGGGTCTTCCTCGCGTGAGCGGCCTACGCGCAGGAAGGTGCGCGGCAGCTTGCCTTGCGAGGCTCTACACATGCGACTGAATTGATAGACGTGAGGATGTGTGTCCGGCCCGCTGCCATAAATGGTCGCTAGTGAGAGCGGCACCAATCTAGCATTTTCAATGTCTAATTTTCCGCCGCGCGCCACGCCAAACGAAATTGAACTGGCAATGATGTCGTGCGCTATGAGCTGAAGTAGGTAAGTGTAGCCAGCTGGGATCTTCGGGTTGTCTTCGCTGTTCTGCGCGAAAACGCCTGCCTTAGTCATCAATTTATCAGGCCACCCGGTCCTGGAGCGCAAGCGCAACGCCAACTTTCTTAAGAGCTCTTGTGATTGGGCACCCAAATCGTGCTCAACGAATGTGGCGGATGGCAATCCATCCAGGAAGTTTCGGGTGCCTCTGGGCAGTCGTCTGCGGCGGCCCGACGTCGCATGCGAAGATCTATTCACCAAGCCTTCGTCTGTTTCAAATATCTCTGCTGAGTTGCTTTCAATCTTGTTTCGCGAACCTAAAAATGCATAGCTCAGCCCGTGCATCACACTACCCTCCACCGTCTCTAGATTTTGCGATCTGACACGCCTTTGCGTGATTTTAGCGTGAATGTTTTTCGTTGCTTGTGCAGATGCTTCATACAGAAATTGAGGCCGCAGTGTAAATTGCGGGATATTGATGTTCCAGCGGTGATTCTCGCTAAGTGCACGGTGACGGATCCACTGATTGGCACCCAAGCATCTGGCTCGAATTCTGCCGGGGGCTCATTCTTGCAAATGGCATTGCGCAAAGCTTTGAGAAGCTCTGTCATGCATTAGGTCGATGAATGCAAACAAATGAGATGATGAGCAGGAAAATCGCCCAGCTAAAGTGAGTGACAATTCCCAAGTCGAGCCGCGAGCTCTTGTATTCGATGCTCCAGCGTCCAAACTTCACTACTGCTGGATGTCTGAGTTTGGCACGAACTCTCCTTCGAGACCACGGTGCGTTTTCGGAGCAAAGCAGACTTTGCTCACCGAGCGACTGTTCGCCTTGGTGGGCTGCGCCGGTTCGAAATGTCCGAACGGCGAAAAATTGCACTTATGCGAGTCGCGGGTACGGTGAATCTACCTCCATTTCCGGAAGTGCCGCGCGTTGCATAAAGGATGATTTCCACGCAGAGGCAACAACTGAGTTTCATGATTCCGCATGTGATTTGCTGATAGGTCGGACTACATTTACTCCGCACTTGGACGAAACGGTCCGAAGTTGACATTTGTAATAGATTGGGCTCTCGAGACTCAATGCCACCAAATCAAATCTGCATAAACGCTGAATTTTTGCGATCATATGTAGTTTGACGCTAAGAGCGGGCGAAGTTGCAATAAAGATCGGAAACTGTCCAATTTTGGACTTTACATGGTAAAAGGCAATCTGAAGCTATGAAGATTTCGGATAACATTACCATATTGAATGCCCACGACTTAGTCGGACATCTAAACTGCCGGCATCTAACTCAGATGGACGTCGCCGTCGCGGCCGAGTCAGTTGCCAAGCCCGACCATTGGGATCCTGTTCTCGACACATTACGGGAGCGAGGTCTTCGCCACGAGCAGGCTTATCTCGAACATCTCGCGGCAGAGGGTTATGACGGTATTCGTATTGACGTTGTGGACATAACCGAAGATGCGGTCGATGCCACTCTGGACGCGATGCATGCCGGGGCAGATATCATCATTCAGGCGGCCCTTCGATCTGGCCGGTGGGAGGGCCGGGCTGATGTGTTGATGAAAGTCGATAAGCCGAGCAACCGCGGGAATTGGTCATATGAGATTGTCGATACAAACTGACATGCTCCCCTTGGGTCCCTTGGTCAAAAGGTAAGTCCTGTTTCCACATATCTCATTTGTCTGCGTTGATCGAGCGCGCGGGACGTGGAGCCTTCAATAGCTCAAGCGGCCTGCGCGCGGTTGAGGGTGCCGCGCCTCCAAGAGCAGAGTGCGGTCTGATGTTGTTGTAATCATAGCGCCACAGCTCCAAGGCCCGCCGAGCGTCAGCGAGGCTTGCAAAAATCTCCTCGTTCAGCAGCTCATCCCTGAGGCGTCCGATGAAGCTTTCCACGAAACCGTTCTGCTGCGGTTTGCCAGGTGCAATGTAATGCCAGCCCACCCCGGTCTCATTCTGCCATTCCAGGATGGCTCTGGATGTAAGTTCCGTGCCGTTGTCGGAGACGATGGCCTGCGGCTTGCAATAGAGCCGGATCAGCCGGTCCAGTTCGCGAGCCACCCGCGCGCCGGACAGGGATGTGTCAGCCACCAGGCCCAAACACTCCCGGCTGTAGTCGTCGATCACCGCCAGAATGCTGAACCTGCGTGCAGGCCCGAACACGTCCGACACAAAATCCAACGACCAGCGCTCAGAGGGCCCTGGTGCCGGTGGCCCGTTTGCGGCCCTTCCTGCGCTTCACGGCCAGACCTTCTTCACGATAAAGCCTGTAGAGCTTCTTGTGGTTCATCTTTATCCCTTCACGTTCCAGCATCAGCCCGATCCTGCGGTAGCCAAAGCGCCGGCGCTCGGCTGCAATCTCGCCCATGCGCTGTCTGACCGTCTCATCTGACTTCTTCTCCTTGCGCCGCACCGTCTTTGGATCCACCCCAACTAGGCGGCAGGCCCGCGATTGTGACACCTCGTAGCGCGCCAGCACATCCAGAGCCACAGCCCGCCGATCAGACGGACGCGTCAGCCGTTTCCCAATAGATCCTTCAGAATGGAGTTATCCAGCATCTGGTCAGCCAACAACCGCTTCAGCTTAGCATTCTCCTGCTCAAGGATCTTCAGACGGCGGGCATCAGACACACCCATGCCGCCGAATTTGGCTTTCCACTTGTAAAAAGTACACGGGCTCACCCCATGCCGGCGGCAAACCTCCGCCGCCGGGCTGCCCCGTTCCTGCTCAGCCAGGATCGCAATGACCTGCTCTTCGCTAAACCGTGACTTCCCCACAATCCGTCTCCTTCTCAGTAACGGACTCTCCTAACAAACGAGGGAGATTCTGGGGGGCAGGTCAGGGACTTTCAGCCCCTCACGCTGCCAAATGCGCTTCACCCTCTTCAGGCCCACATGCCAGCCTTGCTGTTCCAGCAGCCAGTGGATGCGCCTGTAGCCATACCGGCCATACTTTCAGGCCAGAGCTATGATGGTCCTGGTGAGAGTATCCTCGTCGGCCCGGCCTTGAGGAAGCTTGCGTTGTGTCGATCTATGCTGGCCAAGGGTACGGCAGGCCCTGCGCTCAGAGACAGCCAACTTGTCCATGACATGATCAACACTGCGTCGCAGGCATGAAGGGCTCAGTACTTTCCCGTCAACGCCTCGTTGAGGATCAGCTTGTCCAGGGTCAGATCCGATACGGCTTTGCGAAGCGGGGTGTTCTCCCGCTCCAATTCCTTCAGCCTGTGGGCTTGGCTAACTTCCATGCCGCCATATTCCCGGCGCCAACGATAGTAACTCTGATCCGAGACCCCCAACCCGCGGCAGATCTCACTCACAGATTGGACTTGGCTCAGCCGAACCTCGGCTTCACGTAGCATTCCAATGATCTGTTCTGGTGTGTAACGCTTCCGGCTCATCTCAATCACCTTCAAAAGGCTAGATTTAGCCGGATTCTCACCCTAGTGGCGGAGCGCTATTTGGGACCCAGGTCAGCATCTGCGGCGTCTTGGTTGCGATCCGGGGCAATTGGACGGGAGCTGAGGCAAAAGAAGCAAGGCAGTGCCTTGTCAGAAGTCGTCTCCTGAGCCGTGCCAAGCCGCTTTTCTTGCAGCCGCTCATAGTGCTCAATCGCATCTTCCAAGCGCAACTTGCGCAGCATGACGTTTATGCTGGTCCACATCGCAGAACACACCGGCGGCTAAAGCAACCGCACGCCCCTCAAGGCCTATTCGCGGCCGGTCTCTTCTGAGGTGAGCAGAGCCGCGACATAGGCTTTTTCCTGCTCCGTGACCGCAGCCTCTCCGCGCAGGCATAAACGCGCGACGGCAATCTTCGCAGACGGTTCTCTGAGCGCCAAACGAACAACTTCCATATCTCTTCTCCCAACCAATCCGATGCTCTGTGCTCCCGTAAGCCCGCGAGCAAAGAACGTGTGACACGTGCTATCGAACAAGCCTCAGATTAAATGTCAACTTTTTTTGGGAGGATTAAAATTAGAAAAAATATAAACTAAACAATGGGTTAGAATTATTCTAATTCAAAGGTTGGAGCCTCTGCGACGAGAAATGGTGGGAGATCAGACCCTTACAAAGAGGCCGAACCCGGCTCAAATTCCACCATCACGCAGATTGAGCGCTTAGGGCCGGGTGTCCCCTGCGGCTCACCGCCGCGCTTTTAGTGGGCGAGTTCCTCAGGGGCAAAACTGGAATGGCGACAGCCGGATCATTCATGGCACATGCTTGGCAATGATGTCGCGCAACTGAGAGACCTCTGCCAAGAGGTCGGCAATCTGTTCGCGCAGTTGCACGTTCTCTTTCTCCGCGGGCTCCAAGGCCGATGCAGCGACGCCAAATGCGCTACGGTAACGGCGCCGCCAATTATAGAACGTGGTGTCGGTGATATGGTGCCGGCGGCACAGCTCTTTGACGGAGCGGCCGGCCTCGTGCTCATCCAGGATCGCTGAAATTTGCAACTGGGAAAACTTGGATCTCGCCATCGTGGTCGCTCCTCCTGTTGTTGATGACTACATGATGGGCTCAGGTTGCTGCGGCGTGCAGCGGCCGGTCGGCTCCAGCTTCTTCCTAAGCTCCTCAAATCGGGTGACCTGCTCGGGCAACAAGCCGCCGCCGTTATCGCGGCCGAGGTAGATTTTGAACACGCATTGGCCGGGTCGGTTAAGAAAGAAGATCGATTTGGACATGCGTCCCATAAGCTCGCGGGTGAGAAAGCTGATTGTGGCAAACCCGTCCGGCTTGAAGTGCCCCCCGATCACGCCAGGGATGTTGTAGTAGCCGCCGGCGACCTTGCCCTTGCGAAGGGGGCCCTTGCCCTCAAACACCATCTCTGGGGTATTGATGATCAGCGTAACGGGACCCCAAGCAGAGACCTCCTGCATGACTTCCACGAATTGGTTGCCGGCAACGGTGGTGAACTCGGTCGGCGGCAAACACGCAATCACATCAGCCATAGAGATTTCGAAGGCACGCGCCACCTGTTCCAGGACAATGCCGGATTGCTGTTGCAGCATTTCATCAATACGCGCACGGACCTCGGGCGTAACCAGCATGCCGGGCTCCTTCCTCTAGTTTTCCAGAACCACCTCAAAGCCTTCAAACTGCGGATGGCCGAGATAGAGCCCCTTGTGGTCACCTGCATTGGCGTGTGCATCGCGGAAGTTTTGTGAGCGTGTCCAGTTCACGAAATCATCATGCGAGCGCCAGATCGTGTGAGAGGCAAAGAGCGTATGATCATCGGCCTCAGGTCCGCGCAGCAGATGGAATTCCACAAAGCCATCCACTTCGGTCAACCGACGGTCGCGGGTGCGCCAGATTTCCTCAAACTGCGCCTCAGAGCCTCTGGTGACTTTGAACCGGTTCATAGCAATGTACATTTTTGATCTCCTGTTGATTTCGCTACCGAACGGCGAACCGCACGGGGATAGACAGTGCAATGCGTGATCTGCCCATACCCTTAGGAATGGGCGGGAACGGGGCGGCTCTGCGCACCATATTCAAGACCTCACGGTCAAGAGCAGCATTTCCTGACCGGCGCTTGAGCCGCACACCAATGACCGAACCACGCTTGGTTATGGTGAAAGCGACAACCGCGGTCCCACCCTGCTTCTTACGCAGAGCTGCCTTCGGATAGCGCTTTTGGCGGCGCACCTTGGATGCCACGCGGCCCAGATAGCTGGAGAGCTTGGCGCGGCCGACGGCTTTGTTCGATCGTCCGCCGTCACCAACGTTACGCCTGGCAGTCCCCTTGCGGGCCGAGGATGCCGCCTTGGAGCGGCTCGCCTTTTTCGCGGTCTTGCCTTTCTTCCTTTTGGCTTTGCGCGGTTTCTTTTTGACCGATGACTTGTTAGCCCGCTTGGGCCGCTCCACAGATTTCTTTGGCTGCAAAATCTCCGGTTCAACCACCTGCTCAACCGGTGTGGTCTTCGCGATTGCCGCAACCTTCCGCTCGGCGGGTTGCTTCAGCGGCTTTGCCTGAGCAGCCTCAGCACTGACGCTGACGGCCTCCTCAGTTACGTTTGGGGCTGACACGCTTGGGCTCGTGGCAACTTGCGCTATGGCTTGTGTTGATCGGCGTGGCACGTCTGCTATGGGTTTAAGCGGACTTTGCTGAGCAGTTTCACTTACGCGTGTGGCCGAAACTGTTCGCAAAGGCTGTGAAACAGGCGTGGCTTCAGATGCGGCGGCCTCTTCGACGTCTTCAGCAGCCGTTTCTTCGGCTGCAACAGACGGATAGAACTGAGATGGTGACAGAACCACGGCGACCTGCGCCAGGGCGCCGGCAGCACGCTCGTCTTGAGCTTCAGGCGAGCTTCCGGACCAGACCACCACACCCGTCAGGTGAGCGGCCAAGCTCACCCCAAGTGCAATCCCCCATCGCCCCAATGTCATCTGCATAATCAGCCCCCCTCCCGCAAGGTCACGAGAAAGAGGCGCGAGATCCCCGCACTTTGGGCAGAGGTCAAGACACTGAGCAAAAGCCGCGCATCGGCTTTCCGGTCCGCCACCACCCTGAGGCCTACGTTCTGATCAAGGCTTGCTGCGGCCAGCATCTGCTTCAGTTGCTCTGGGGCCACCTTTTGTTGGCCGAATGAGATCTCACCCTGGCGACCGATATAAACCGCAGGGCGCCTCAGTTCGCCGGCCAAGATCTTCTCCGCCTTGGCCGGCCTCACGTCGAGCTCGTAGGTGGGCGCAATGGTGCCCGCCAAAAGGAAGAACACCAGCATCAGAAACACAATGTTGATCAGCGGCAGCGGGTCCGCGTCTTTGCGGGAGGTATGTGTGTGGTGAAGACGCATCATCCGCCGCCGCTCAATGGGCCAGAGCCACTGGTCGCACGCGCGAACTTTGGAGACTGGTCAGCGCCTCCACCACACGCTGCACCGCCGTGCCGTCTCGGATCTGAAGAACAGCACCAGCGAGCAGATCAGAATTCTGGGTCAAGGTTGCAACAGCACGGCCCAGATCATCCGCGCTGACGGCTTCTCCATTCACATCGATGCGTCCATCGGGGTGCACGCGCACAAGCACAGGTCGTGTCTGGGAAGGAGCTGAAGCACTTGAGCCGGCAGCCGCAATTTCTATCTCCCCTTCCTTCTGGAACACCGACGCCAGCATGAAGAACAACAAGAGCAGGAACACCACATCGATGAGAGGGGTGAGCGGCAACGGCCGACGCACCGGTGCTGCGAACTCACGCGGGCGCATAAGTTTGCTCCTGAGCGTCACGCGCGGACTGCAAGCCGGCCGACAGGTTCAGTTCAGCGGGCGCCCCGGTAAACAGGGCCGTCAGCACGTCCTCCATGACCGCGGCCTCACGCGCGATGCGGGCCTCGAACGCGGCCAGCACAAGTGAGACAGGCATGGCAACGGCGAGCCCCGCTGCGGTTGTGAGAAGTGCAACCCAGATACCGCCTGCAAGGATGGCCGAGTCAACCTGTGTGCCTGCCGCCTGAAGCTGACGAAACGCCTCGATCATCCCCAGAACCGTGCCGAAAAGCCCCAACAGAGGTGCGGTTTGCGCGATGACTTCCAACACACGCAAGCCCGATCGCATGTTGGTCAAAGTGCGCAAGGAAAGGCGTTCCACATCTTCCTTAACAAGGCTCGCCTGTACACCGCCGCCCAATGCACGCATAGCGCTTTGGAGAATTGGAGCCACGGGACCGGCAAGCTTCGATATTGCGTCAACAGAGCGGGCGCCGCCGCCAGCGGTCCAGCCGGAGAGCGCGGCCCGCAGCGCCGGTGCGTTGGAGCGGCCCAGCCGCAGGAACTGCCATCCCTTCAACAGCATTACGGCAAGAGCAATGACGGAGAGCCCGACCAGGATCATGACCACGGGGCCACCCAGCGCCAGCAGCTTACTCACACCATCCCATGCACCACTCATCACCACCGGTCCTTGTTAAAAGATCAACTTGATGGACTTACCGCCTGACACATTCAGTTTGCTCAGACAGACCGCCGGCGTCAGGCTTTCGCCGTCGCAGGCCTTCACGTCATTCAGCAGGACCTTCTCGATTTTCGCGCAGTCCAGCTTCTCAAAATCGAACTGCTTTGCTCTCGTCTTCCGGGCCGGCAGCGCGCCCGTGGAGATCTGCACGAACCGATCAATGGTTCCGTCTTGAAGAAACACCACAAGCTCAAGCGAAGCGTCCTTGATTGATCGACCAAGCGCGTTCCGGAAAACGAAAGACACTCTGCAGGCATTTCCAGAAGAGCGCGCCGTGTTGAGGCTCACGTGCAGCGCAGTGCCGTCAGCGTGTGCCGAAGATGCGCTGAGAAAAGTGCAGCCGGCGGAGATGGTCGCAACGCCGGCTGCAAGCAGGGAGAGTGATGAGAGGAAACCTGGTGTGTTCATCACCCCCCGACCTTTACTGTTGCTGAAATTAAGGCTGCAAATCCGGCCGAAGGCCTGCCCTCGGCTTGGCGGAATGGCACATACTGCTCATCGGTAACGTTCTTCAGCGTGAGGGCTGTTGAGAAGTACCGATTGTGTTTGTAGGTCGCGAAGACGTCCAAGAGTTCATAGGCGCTGCTGGTTGGGGTGCCTGTGGGAACACGGTTTTGCGCAGCCACCGCGGTCAGACGCGCACCAACAGTGAGTTTGTCCTCCAAGAACCTCAACCCGGCTGTTCCCACGAACTTGTCGGGATAGATGGTGCTCAGCGGCGTGCCGGCGGTTTTGTCATCGCCCCGTACGTGGGTGTAGCTGGCTTGCAGGAAACCATCACCGAAATCGTAAAGCGCCTCCACCTCAAAGCCATGGATCTCAGCTTTCGCGATATTCACATATTGAAAGTCTCCGAACGGCGGTGTGCCGACAGGCGGTGATCTGAAAACGGAGTCAATGAAATCATCAATCTCATTGTGGAAGTAGTTTGCCTTGGCGCGGAACCGGTCGTCCTCCCGGATGACACCATCGAAGCTGAGATTGATGCCGCCTTCCAAGTTCTGCGCGGTCTCCGGCGTGAGATTGGGATTGGGCAGCAGCAGGAACGCGAAGCCTCCCGGATGAACGCCCTCAATAAGCGTCTCGGTTACGGAGGGAGCCCGGTACCCTTCCGCGTAGGTGCCGTAGATCTTCACTCCTTCGATCGGTGTGACGCCCACCGTCACCTTGGGCGCAAGATTGGTGTCGTCGGAGTTGACCGAGCCATCAGGGCTACGCAGCGAATAGCCGTCATACCTCAAGGCAACGATCAGCTCGAGCCAGTTACTGAACTCAATCTGGTCCTGGATGAAGAAGCCATAAGCGACCCGCTCCCCGGATGGGGTAAATTCGTCACCGTTTCCGCCGGGGTCGATCGTCTCCACCTCATCGCGGAAAATGTCGGCGCCATAGGTAAGTGAATGCCGCAGGGGACCGGTCTCAAAGCGGGAGGTGTTGAAAACATCCGTGCCGAACGTGTTGATCCGGAAGGAGCGCTGGTTCCCCACCAGAGCACCGGTCAGGCGCTGCTGCTCGGTATCCGTGGTGGTGTGATATCCGGAAATCGAAAGATCAATCAGTGGGTTGTCCGCTGATGTGTGGCGCATCTTCACCACAATCGTGCTGTCTTTCGTCGTGGTGTCGCGAGACACACCGCTCGCACCTGTGTTGTAGTCAAAGTTCTGGCGTAAATGGACAAAGTCGATGGACGTCTCTGGCGAGATGTTCCACTTGCCCTTCACCAATCCGGAAATAACCTCCTTGCCGGTGAAGTCGACCTTGTTGCCATTGCCGTCCCGATACCGGCCCTCGTCGCGATAGACCAGATTGGCCAGGACGCCGAACGCTTCAAGGGGCTGCGCCGCCAACGTGGTGCTGCTCAGGAAGCCATTGCGATTTGTGTCGAAAGTGACCTTCTGAGAGAGCGCGAAGGTCTCGTCCGGCTCTATGTAGTCACTCGGGTCAATGAGGCCGAAGTTGACGACCCCGCCGATTGCACCAGAGCCATAGATCGTGGACACAGGCCCCCGGGTAATATCCACCTGCTTGATCATCTCCGGTTCCAGGTAAACTTGCCCGTTGCCGCCGTGGCCGGAGCGCTGGAAGTTTTGGCGCGCCCCTTCGATCATGACGTTCACGCGACCAAAGTCCTGCAGCCCGCGCAGGTTGATGACCGATGCCGGATCATCGCTGTCTTCCTGAACGTTGAGACCGGGCACCGCGTTCAGCACGTCTGAAAGGCGGCTGGGTTGATAGCGCTCAACATCTGTCCGCGTAACCACGCTTGAACCGGCAAGAGTGTCCACCGCTTTGTCTTCCGTCTTGGTCGACGTCACGGTGATGGTGTCGAGCGCAATCTCATTGTTTTCTGCAATTCCGGCTTCTGGAATCGCGACAAAAGAAGTCAGCATGCTCGTCCCCACAAGCCATGCCTTGAACGGTCTGGTGTCCATCCGCCAAGCCCCTGTATTGTTTATCGTTATGCTGGCTTGCTGGCTGGATCCGGAGCTTCAACGCGCTCAATCTGGCTCGCTCGCTAAAACTGCGTTAACGCAGCGGTTGACGTTCTATCTATTTCCGACTAATCCAGTCAAGAAATAAATATGATAAAAATTATCATATATTATTCAATGAGTGATGCATGGACGAACGTCGGACAGAAGAAACCCGGGGCGATGCGCCGGATCAGGGGAGTGAGGCGCTGCCAAAAATCAGATCTGAGGATCTGTTTGGCGACAAAGCCGAGGTCTTGATCGAGCATAATTCCGCCACCTACCGGCTAAGGCGTACCTCACTCGGGAAGCTCATTCTCACAAAGTAACAGGAGTGCCTCGATGATGTGGTCTCGAATCCTGAAATCAGCTGTGATTGCGGCCGCCGTGCTGCTCGCCCCCACGACCGCCCTGCCCGATGGAGCAGATACCAGCCGCATTGTGTCCATTGGAAGCTCGGTGACCGAGACGCTCTACGCGCTCGGCGTGGAAGACAAGATCGTGGCCGTGGACACCACAAGCGTCCACCCCCCTCAGGCACTGGAGGACAAAGCATCGGTTGGTTACATGCGTCAGCTCTCCCCTGAAGGGGTGATCTCAGTTGGTCCGACGGTCATTCTGGCCATTGAAGGCGCAGGGCCTCCGAGCGCCCTGGATGTGCTGAAACAAGGCCGGATCAACGTGGTCACGATCAAAAACGACACCACTGCCCGCGGGGCAATCAGCAAGGTTCAGCAAATTGCCGCATTGGTCGGCAAAGACAATCAAGGCCGTGCCCTTGCGGATCGCATGGCACAGTCGCTGGAGGCTTTGGAGGCGCAGCTCGCCGAGATTAAGACGCAAAAATCGGTGCTCTTCCTGTTATCGACCCAATCGGGCCGATTGGTCGTCGGCGGCCGAAAAACCTCTGCCGACGCGATCATCAAGCTGGCCGGTGCGGCCAACGCAGTGACGTCGTTCCATGGCTACAAGCAGATCTCGCTTGAGGCCCTTTCAGATATGAAGCCGGATGCGATCCTCATTATGGAAAGAGGCGGACATGCCTTTAAGCCCGAGGAGCTGTTGGCCAATCCCGTCATCGCAAAGACACCCGCCGGCCAGAACAAGCACATCATCGCCATGGACGGGACCTACCTTCTTGGGTTTGGGCCGCGTGTTGCAGATGCTGCACGGGACCTGGCAGCCAAGATCTATCCCGATCTCAAAATCGTTTCACCGACCACGAACTGATCAGGAGGGTTTCATGCCTTCAGGATCAGTCAAAGCGACTTTGCCCCTGATGCTCCGCGGCGACGGAGATCGCCAGGAGGTTTCAGCGATCGTGTTGATCGCGCTGGGTGGTCTGTTTTTGTTGGTTTGCCTTGCCTCGCTTGCCGTTGGCCCGGTGCCGATACCCTTAAGCGAAGTGCTTCTCATTCTGATCGGAACGGAGAGCGGTCAATCAGCGGTAAGCGCGAGCGAACTCGTGGTGCGGGACATTAGAGCGCCCAGAACGGTTATGGGCGCGCTCGTGGGAGCCGCGTTGGCGGCGAGCGGTGCGACCTTGCAGAGCCTTTTCCGCAACCCGCTCGCCGATCCTGGTCTGGTGGGCGTTTCAGCCGGCGCCGCTCTCGCTGCGGTTACGGTGATCGTGTTGGGGGTGCCGCCAATTCTCCTCAACACCGGCATCACCACGTTCGAGCTGCTGCCGCCGGCGGCGTTCATCGGCGGCCTGCTCACCACAGTGTTGCTCTATGCCATTGCCACACGCCAAGGCCGCACCTCCACAGCCACGATGCTTCTGGCCGGCATCGCCATCGCGGCATTGGCGTCGGCGCTCACAGGGGTTCTTGTGTTCATCTCCACCGACCAGCAGTTGCGCGACCTCACGTTCTGGAGCCTCGGCAGCCTTGCCGGGGCCACATGGTATAAATGCGCTGCGATCGTGGCCTTTATCTTCCCTGCCCTGCTGATGTCCCGGTTTGTAGCCAACGGTCTGAACGGCCTGCTTTTGGGCGAGAGCCAGGCGTTGCACATTGGCATTCAGGTTCAGCGCACCAAGATCCTGGCGGTTCTGCTTGTTGCGTTAGCTGTGGGCGCCTCTGTGGCTGTTTCCGGCATCATCGGTTTCGTGGGCATTGTGGTTCCACACATTCTCCGTCTGATCATTGGTCCGGACAATCGCTTTCTATTGCCTGCCTGCATGTTGCTCGGCGCAGTCCTGCTCTTGAGCGCGGACATGATCGCGCGCGTGGTTGTCGCGCCGGCCGAGCTGCCGATAGGGATCGTAACGGCGGTGCTGGGCGGGCCGTTCTTCTTGTGGTTGCTGTTGCGGCAGAGAGGCTTGGTGGATGTTTGAACTCAAAAGCACATCACTGAATTACGGTGACACCACTGCGCTATGGCCCTATTCGCGACAGTTCAAGCCCGGCAGGATCACGGTTCTGGTGGGCGCCAATGGTGCCGGCAAGACGACGATCATGAGCCTGCTCACCGGCGAGCGCACGCCCAGCACTGGTGCTGTCTTCTTCCAGAACCGGAACCTGAACACCTGGAAAGTTCATGAGATTGCTCAAAGGCGGGCGGTGTTGCCGCAACGCACGCACTTAAGCTTCCCCTTCACGGTTTACGAGGTGGTGGGCTTAGGTCTCATGGCCAGCACGCGCCCACCTTACGAACGCAAAAGGCTGATAGGAGAGATGCTTGCGCGCGTGGGTCTCGCTGACCATCGCAGCCGGCTCTACCAGCAACTGTCCGGCGGCGAACAGCAGCGCGTCCAGCTTGCCCGTGTGCTGTGTCAGCTCGAAGCATCCGATGAGCCCCCCAAGGACCGTTACCTGCTGCTCGATGAGCCTGTGACGAGCCTGGACATCCGGCATCAGATCTCGACCATGGAGATTGCCCGCTCTTATGCCAGCCAAGGCTTAGGCGTCATCGCCGTTCTGCACGACCTCAATCTCGCGGCTCATTACGCAGACGAGGTGATCGTTATGAGAGAGGGCCGAGTGCTCACCGATTGCCCACCGGCGTATGCCTTTGACCCGGACATCATCGAGGAAGCGTTTGGGGTCCGCCCGGAGATCGTGGACCGCGGCGATGGTCTCATGCCCTTTATCTCGGTCCTGGGACCTGCCTCACCCGACATGCCAGGCACGCACGGCACCAGCGGACAGGCGCGAAACTGAGAGGGCACCGAGGGCTGCCGCTTGGCAGAAGGCGTGGCCCCCCAAAGAACATCAGCCATGTTTTACTCTACATGCGCGGCCCCACTGTCTCGGAGAGCCCGCGTCAGTCTTCGTTAAGAGCGCTCACCGGGATGTGCCGACAGGTCAGCAATCATCTGCAAGGCAAAGAAGCGTCTGGTGGCATCGGGCCCGCAGGCCGTCGGAACCAGTCGATCCAAAGCACTCCTGCCATCAGGCCTCAACAGCCGGACCGCGTCGTTTATCTGAACCGCATTCTCCATTAAGCCGAACTCAATCAAGGCCTCGATCGCCCGATCATCTGCCGCCTCGGCAAGGACAGACGCAGCCTCTGCCCTGACGCGCCGGTCGGGGTCTTGGAGGAGGTCCTCAATCGCCTCGCCCCGCACACAGCCAAGATCCGCGCAGACCTTAACCGCGGCCGCTCTCACATCTGCCTCCGGGCTCTTAAGAGCCTCAAGCGCCTCTGCCGGTTCCTGCCCTGTGGAAAGGCCGCTTAAGAGACGCACCGCCCTGCTGCGCACGCCGGCATCCTGCTCGCGGCAAAGCTGCAGCACCGCTTCGCCGGCACCCGTCAGATCCATCCCGGCCTGCGCCAGAACGGCCAATCCATCCAGAGCTGCGTAGGCCAGCGCCGGATCGGCAGAGCGCGCCGCCTGCGCCAACGGCTCCACCAAGTCGGGCCGCGGCACGGTCGCGCAGACCGATGCGGCAATGCGGGGTAAGTCCACATGCGGCGGGGGAAGATCGTCCAAACCGAGCCGGCGCCGGGAGACCCTGGAGGCGGCCCGGGCGAGGTAAGGCAGGTCGGCTTCTTCCACATAGGCCCGGCGAAGGTCCGGGCCGGCCGGCTCCATCGTGTTGGCCCCCAAGATGGCATCAAGCGTAGAGCCCGGAAAGGCCGGGGCATCGTTCTCCGGCAGCTCGACAGCGTCAGCCTTTTCGCTTTTCGGAACCACATTGCCGTCCCGGTCCAGACGAACACGGGCCTTGCCGTCTTCAGCAGCCGCATGCTGACCACGCTTCGGCACAAAGGAAACGGGTTTGGCGTCCTCCGGTTGCCAGTCCGCCGGGGCGGGCAGAAGTTCACCTGTTACAGCCTGAGCAAGGACACGGGCCGCCTCATCGGCTTGTGAGCCCGGCCCTTTGGCAAGCTCGCCCAAGGCAGCGACCGAGGACACGCGCACGCCGCGGTCCGCATCGGTGGCCGCCCGGGTGAGCAGGGGAACCATACCATCCGGCCGAAGCCTCGCAAGGGCGTCAAGGCACGCCACGCGCACCTCCTGCGGCGTCGCCGGGTTGTTCACCACGTCGCCTGCAAGCGCGCCCGCCGCTTCAGGTTCTGCAACCGCTGCCGCCGAGATCAGGGCGGCCAGAAGGTCCGGTTGCCCGTTGCGCAGCTGACGTTCGATCCGCTCGCAAAGGCCAAATCCCGTGCTCTGCTTTCCGGCGCGTGCGATCGCACGGCAGGCGGCAATTGAGACCTTTGGGTCGGCATCCTTGAGCCCTTTGAGCAACTGCCTCGGGGGCAGGTCAGCCACACTTGCAAACGCCGCCGCACGCACATCTGCCGAGCGATCGCCGATTGCGCTCTGACAGAGGTCGTCGAGATCCACGAGGGCAGCACTCTCCAAGGCGGCCAGGCGGACCGAGCCATCCTCATCGTCCAAAAGCCGGGACAGGATGGGGGTTGCATCCTCCCCGTCTGCGTGACGCAGGGCTGCTGCGATCCGCTTGCGCTGCAGAACAGATGCACCAGCCGCCAGCTCGCAGAGTGCCGCCGGCCCCTGCGGGCTCAGGCGGGCCAATGCGCTGCAGGCATGGGTCCAGATATCCTGACCGTCCAGATCGTGAAGCGCGGCAAGGATGGCCTCAACCGCTGGAGCCGGATCGCCCTGACCGATCACCCCAAGCGCATCCACTGCAGCCAGTTGGACGTCGAGCCAATCGTCCCAGCCGCTCATATCGTCTTCCCACGCCACATCCAGGTGTTCGGCGCGGTCCACGGCCAGGGCGCATAACAGTTCATAGCTCTCCGCGATCTGAAGCCGGGCCAGTGCCGAGATGTAGACCGGCTTGATTTCGCCCACCGGATCATCGCGCAGATTGGCGATGAGCGCCGCGCCGGCACCGTCCGGCCGCAAAACGGCCACGGCCTCAGCCACCGCGCACCGCACATCGGGGTCAGGATCTCTGAGAGCGCTCAACAGCGCACCCGCAGCGCCCTCCCCGCCAAGAGCCCCGAGCGCAGATGCCGCATAGCAGCGCTCCGGCTCCGAGCCCTCGTCCAACACGGCGCGCAAGGCAGTCACGACCTGTGAACGCGCCGGACCGTTCAGCCCTTTCGCTTCAACGCTGTCCAGCATGGAACCGCCCACCGCTCCAACCGCCTAGGCAATGTCGCGGCGCGCGAAGGTCATGGACCGGAAGTCGTTCTTGTAAGGCGACACTCCGATCTTCTTCACTTTGCCGATGCCCATCTTGTAATTGTAGTTGCCGCTGATCCAGTCGACCACGCGGCCGGCCAGTGCGTTGGCGGGCTGAGCGGTGTGCAGGAAGTCCATGTACATCACGCCCTTCTTCAAGGCCGGCGTCACAATGGCCACAGCGGTGATGGCGGCCTTCTCCAACTTGATATGGCCGTTTTCCATGAGCTTGGTGAAGGTGAAGTCATCGCCCTCAACGCCGATGATGGTGTCCACCTGCACGGGGATGCGGTCTGAATAGAGCATGACATAATCGCCATTCTCGATCCCGCGCTCCTTGGCATCATCGGGATGTAGCTCCACCCAGTTCTCCGGCCAGCGTTGAACGATGTATGGCCGGCGGCGGTCATCATAGCCCGACTGCCAACGTTCGTTGATGCGGCCCGAGGTGCACCAGAGCTCATCGCCTTTGGGGCTGAGCCATTCCCAATAATCGGAGAACAATGACCAGGGCGCCTTTTGGATGTTGCACTTGCCGGTCTGGGAGTTGAAGTGCGTGAGCTTCTTGTTGAAGACGTTGGCACCCGCCGGGCCCTCCGCCGGCAGCGTGCGGGTGGTGTCATGCAACCGCTTGGTGCCCACCAGCGAGCCATCATCCATCATCATGACCGGGCCTTGGATGCCGTCCGTGCCGAACTCTCCAAGCTTCTGATGGAGCGTTTTGCCCTCTTTGTCGGCGACCACCTTGACCATGAAGAAGTCCTTGCGGCTGCCCCGCGAGAACCGGGCACCTTCGGTCAGAACATCATTGCTGTCGTTCCAGTCGAAGCCCTCAAAGCCCATCTTCTTGGCAAGTTGCGCGATGATCCACCAATCGGGTTTGGCCTCGCCCGGGGCATCGTAGAATTTCGGGTAGAGCCGGATGCGGCGCTCGCCGTTGGCCCGGGTAAAGGTGTCCTCGCCCCAGCCTGCCGCCGGGAAGATGATATCGGCAAAGCGCGCGCCGATCGGGTCCACCAGATAGATGTCCTGATCGAACACCACCATGCCCCCGGAATCAGCCCGCTTCTTCAGGGTCTCAATGATCTCCTTCTTATCGAACGAGCGAACCTGGTGGGGGTTTTGCACCGTCAGCTCTTCGAACTTGGCCGACAAGCTCTGGCTGCCGCACATGGATTGGATCCAGGTGTTGCCGATCACATGAGCAAGGCGCGTGTGACCGGACATCAGATACCGGTCGGTATCCATGGCGCGGCGCCGACGGCCCGGCAGCTTCTCCGGAGACTTGTTGCGCGGATATTTGCCGCCGCGCAGGCCGCCCCGTTGGTGGCCACCGGCCCGGCCGATCATCTGGCCCGGGCGCCCGCCTGCGCCGCAAATGATGCCGAGCGCGGAGATGGCGTTGGTGTTGCCGGTATTGTTGGACCAATAAAAGCCCTTCTCGATCATGAAGGACGATTTGGGCCGTGAACCGTCTGCCTTGGGCTTGGCCAGCCATTCGGCGGCCGTGCGGATCTTCTGCACATCGATCTGTGCGATTTCAGCCGCTTTCTCAGGCTCGGAATATTCCTGGGCCAGGAGCCACTTTTTCCAGTCTTCAAAGCCGTTGGTCTGGAACTTGCCCCAGGTGGTGCGCCACTGCCAGGGCGTGTTCCGCGTACCTTGACCAAAGCCCGATGAACTTTCGAACTTGCTGTTCACCCAGTTCTTGATCCACTCGGCATCTTCCCAGCCGTTCTCAACGATGACACGCGCAATGGCGAGCACCACCGGCAGGTCGGTGCCGGGCTGCAGGTCGATCCACATGCCCCCGTTCTTTTCCGCATAGGCGATGCCGCCCGTGCGGCGCGGGCCGAGGAAGATGGTTTTCTGGCCGCCCTGAATGGCGGGCATGATCCAGTCGGTGAAGAGGATCGTCTTGGTCTCGTAAGGATCGGTGCCGCAGATCATCAGCGTCTCGGCATCACGCCAGTCTTCATAGGCAGGCCCGAAATTGTCGAAGCCCGCATCCCGGAAACCGGGCGTAGAAGTGACGTCCGACGGGGTGTCGTGGAAGGTGAAGTTGGCGGTTGAGATATGCCGGAGGGCATACTTTGTGATGGCGTAGGTGTTCTCCATGTAGCCGTAGGAGAAGGTCTTCACGCAGTAG
>JANQOW010000022.1 GCA_028285595.1 Hyphomicrobiales bacterium | reverse complement strand
TCATCCACGCTCCTCCTCCTTTCGTCATCCCCGCGAACGCGGGGACCCAGGGCCACATTCTCTGCGCCCTGCTGCTCTGGGTCCCGGATATTTTGCTTGCGCAAAATTCCGGGATGACGGTCGATCACCTCGCTCCCCCGTGAAAGCAGGGGTCCACAGCTCTCACCGATCCACTGGCTGAGAAGGTCCTCGCGTTCGCAAGGACGCGGAAACACAATCATCGTCATCCCCGCGAACGCGGGGACCCAGGGCCACATGCTCCGCGCCCTGCCGCTCTGGGTCCCGGATATTTTGCTTGCGCAAAATTCCGGGATGACGGTCGATCACCTCGCGTCCCTGCGAAAGCGGGGGCCCATAGCTCGCACCGATCCCTTGGCTGAGAAGGTCCCTGCTTTCGCAGGGACGCGGAAACGCAATCATCGTCATCCCCGCTCCTCCTCCTTTCGTCATCCCCGCGAACGCGGGGACCCAGGGCCACATGCTCTGCGCCCCCTGCCGCTCTGGGTCCCGGATATTTTGCTTGCGCAAAATTCCGGGATGACGGTCGATCACCTGCTCCCCTGCGAAAGCGGGGGTCCATAACTGACACCGATACCCTTGCTGAGAAGGTCCTCGCTTTCGCAAGGACGCGGAAACGCAATCATCGTCATCCCCGCGAACGCGGGGACCCAGGGCCACATTCTCTGCGCCATGCCGCTCTGGGTCCCGGATATTTTGCTTGTGCAGAATTCCGGGATGACGGTCGATCACCTGCTCCCCTGCGAAAGCAGGGGTCCACAGCTCTCACCGATCCACTGGCTGAAAAGGTCCTCGCGTTCGCAAGGACGCTGAGGGAATGACAGACTAGCGCTTTGTCCACCAACCGCTGCGCTTGGGCCGGTCCGGCTCGGCGGGCGGGGGCTCGGCGGCCACCGGTTCGGGCTCAGCCACAGGCTCCGGCTCAGCCGGTGAACAGTCCGCAGCACCGTTTGTGGCTGCTGGTGCCTCTTCAGCGGCAGCCTCGGGCTCCTCGGCCTTCTTGCGGCTTCTGCGCTTTGCCGGCGCCTTCTTGGGCTTTTCAGCCTCCTCAGTGCTGGCCTCCGCCTCCGCCTCAGGCTCGGCCTTCTTGCGGGACCTGCGCTTGGGTTTGGGCTTTTCTTCCGCCGCCTCCGGCTCGCTGGCCACAGCCTCATCAGGCGCAGCCTCTGCGGCCACGGGGTCGGACTTGGCGCGCTCCTCCACCTTTGGCGTGGTGTCCCAAGGGTCTTCGCCCTCGCCATCGGAACTGGGGGCAGGGGCCTCGAACGCCTCCTCGTCCTGAGGTGCGGCGGCCTCTTCGCGGTTCTTGCGGTTCTGACCGCCGCGCGAGCGGCGCCGGCGGCCGCGCTTCTTGCTGCCGTCTTCGTCCTCGCCGTCCGCATCGCCCTCTGCTTCAGGGGCGGCCTCTGCGGGCGCTTCGCCTGCCTCGCGCTCTTCGGAGCGGTCGCGGTTCTTGCCCCGGCCGCCGCGTCTGCCGCGGCGCCGCTTGCGGCGGCGTGGCCTGTCTTCCTCGGTCTCCGCCTCATCGTCGGTCGAAGCGGCCTCAGACACCGCATCTTCCTCTTCGGCGTCCTCATAGGCTTTGCTGAGCGAGAGCGGTGAGACCGCATCGCTGGGCCGGCGGGTCGGGCCCTCGGTCTTGGAGATCTTGAATTCAGAGCCCCTGAAGCCGCTGCCCGGTTCCACAAACACCACCACGGAGAAGGTGGCTTCAAGCGCGTGCAGATGGTCGCGCTTCTGGTTGAGAATATAGGCGGCCACCGAGGCTTCGCAGTTCACCACGATGCTTTCCGGATTGCGCCGGCCCATCAGGTGCTCTTCTGCGCCGCGCAGAACCGAAAGCGCACAGCTTTCCACCGAGCGGATGAAGCCTTGGCCCTCGCAGTGCGGGCAAACGATGGTGGAGCCTTCCAGAACGCCGGTGCGCATGCGCTGGCGCGACATTTCCAACAGGCCGAAATGGCTGATCCGGCCCACCTGAATGCGTGCCCGGTCATTCTTCAGCGCGTCTTTGAGCTTGCGCTCCACCGAGCGGTTGTTGCGGCGCTCTTCCATATCGATGAAATCGATCACGATGAGCCCGGCCAGGTCGCGCAGGCGCATCTGGCGGGCCACCTCTTCGGCCGCTTCCTGGTTGGTCCTGAGCGCGGTGTTCTCGATATTGTGCTCTCGGGTGGATTTGCCCGAGTTCACATCAATCGCCACCAGCGCTTCGGTCTGGTTGATGACGATATACCCGCCCGACGGCAGGGTAACCTGCGGCGAGTAGAGCGCATCAAGCTGGCTTTCGATCTGATTGCGCGACAAGAGCGGCCGGCTGTCCTTGTGGGCCTTCACGTTCTTGGCGTGGCTCGGCATGAGCATCTTCATCAGGTCTTTGGCTTCCCGGTAGGCCGCCTCGCCCTCAACCTCGATGCTGTCCACATCCTTGTCATAAAGATCGCGGATCGAGCGTTTGATCAAACTGCCTTCCTCATAGACCAGACACGGCGCATTGGATTGCAAGGTCAGATCACGCACATTCTCCCACAGCCGCAGGAGATAATCGAAATCGCGCTTGATCTCCGCCTTGGTGCGGTTGGCGCCTGCGGTGCGCACGATGAGGCCCATGCCCGCGGCAATATCCAGCCCGGTGGCCACTTCCTTCAGGCGCTTGCGGTCTTGGGCATCGGTGATCTTGCGCGAAATCCCGCCGCCACGCGACGTGTTCGGCATCAGCACGCAATAGCGACCGGCCAGGGACAGATAGGTGGTCAGCGCTGCGCCCTTATTGCCGCGCTCTTCCTTGACCACCTGCACCAGGATGATCTGGCGCCGCTTGATAACCTCCTGGATCTTGTACTCGCGCCGCCGCTTCCGCCGCCGCTGGGGCACTTCTTCAAGGGCGTCTTCCGCGCCGACCGTGTCTACGGTGTCCCCATTGCCGTTGTCATCGGCCTCATCATCCTCCGCGTCGGCCTTGGATTTGCGCGAACGGCGCGATCTTGAGGACTTGCCTTTCGGCTTGGATTTCGATCTTGACCTTGATTTGGGCTTTTCGTCTTCCTCTTCGCCGTCGGCAGCCTCTGCCTCTGCAGCGTCGGTCTCCTCGCCATCGGCAGCGGCCTCTTCGGCCGGCTCGGCGTCTTCTGAAACCTCTTCGGGCTCTTTGCTGTCCTCGTCCGCAGTGCTCACCTCTTCAGAGGCGACGAACTCGTCTTCGGGGTCTTCCACTTCCAGGAGCGCAACCTTGGGATCGTCGGGATCATCTTCGCCATCGTCGTCACCGGTGGCATCGCCGTCACTGGCGTCCTCAGAGGTCGCTTCTGCCTCCTCGCTCTCTGCGGGCGCTTCTTCTTCAGCTTCGCCGGCCGCGCTTAAGGTCTCGTCGTCCTCAGCGTCATCGCTTTCATCATCGCCATCGCCATCGTCATCCTCGTCGGATGCGGCGTCTTCGCCATTGCTGGGGTCTTCGGGAACATCGGCTGCGCTGGCGCTTGAAGTTTCATCATCCTCGTCGTCCTCAGATGAAGCTTCCTGGTCTTCCAGTTCCTCGTCCAGCAAGGCCTGACGGTCGGCCAACGGGATCTGGTAATAGTCGGGGTGGATCTCGCTGAATGCCAGAAATCCGTGGCGGTTGCCGCCATAATCGACGAATGCTGCCTGGAGGGAAGGTTCGACCCGGGTGACCTTCGCTAGATAGATATTGCCCCGGAGTTGTTTGTGAGCGGCCGATTCGTAGTCGAAATCCTCGACTTTGTTGCCGCGCATAACCACGACGCGTGTTTCTTCCGGGTGTGCCGCGTCGATAAGAATCTTCTTAGCCATAAGCTGGAATCTCCAGCGCACCACGCCACTAAAGCGCCTGGCGGCGCTTTACAACGCCCTGGAGGAGTTTCGTGAAGGGGTGCGCGAATAGTGTGGCGCGTGGCGTTTCGGGCTTCAGAAACGCTCCTGCCCGGCGGGCCGGAGGATATCGGCAGACCACGCCCGTGCCGCCCCAACGAAGGGGGGGCTAACTCTTGGGGTGATGCCAACCACGCGTCCATCATTTACCTCAAGTCTCAAATCGTTTTGTTTGAGACCGTTACGTGAAAGAGCTGAACTAACTTGTTGACTTGGGTCAACGTGTGCCCCGCTCTTGGTTCGGACCTGCTGAAATCGTCGCAGGTGGGTCCTTCGGCGCTAGCTGTTGCCGGCTTCCTGGCCGGCACATCTGGCTGAGCGCCCGAATTCTTCATCAGCATGCGGCCATCTTCCGCACCAAGCGGCTGGCCGTGGTAACTTTCAAGGACGGCTGGCGTTCTCTGTCCCCCGCAGGTCACCTCTAGCTTTCGTGGTCTGCAGGTGTAGCCGCCGTTCCCCGGCACCGTCGCATGCCAAAACGGTTACCTCATAGTCTCTAAGTCCAGTTCAAGCGCATTGCAAGCTTACAAATGAAGGTTGGATAAAATCATGGCCCTTTCTTCAGCAATCTTGCGCGGCGGGCGGAAACGGCAATTCTGGTAAAGATTCGATTAACCCGCGCTCGCTAGGGTCCGCAAACTGGCGGATTAGCGAATCTTTGCGACCTGATTCTATATGGAGCTTAGACTGAGCGGCGATGGCACTTATGAGCGCCTCTAACATCATACGGAAAAGACCGACACGCCCCGCCATTGGCCTGGGGATCTTGTTGCTCGTGCTCGCGGGCCTGGTGCTTGCGAAAGTGGGCCCGGCGCTTGGGGCGCAGCCGAAAGTCAGCGCGGTTGCCGCAAGGCTGGGCGGTGATGAACAGCGCACGCGCTTTGTGACCGACTTCTCCAGCTCGGTGGAATATACCGTCAAGGTGCTGTCCAACCCGTTTCGGGTGATTGTCGACCTTCCTGATGTGGACTTCAACTTCCCGCCCGGCCTGGGGCAAAAGGGCCAGGGTTTGGTGAAAGCCTACCGTTACGGCCAGTTCGGCGAGGGCAAGTCGCGGATCGTCCTGGATGTGTCCGCGCCCGTGTTGGTGTCGAAATCCTTTGTGATCAAGCCCAGGGGCGATCAGCCGGCCCGCCTGGTGATCGATCTCACCCGGACCGATATTGCCACGTTTGCAGAGACCAGGCAGGACGAGGGGCGGGCGGAACAGCCGATTACGGCGCGCACCGAGGAGATCACGGCGTTGCTTCAGCGCATGGTGGATGCGCCGGTTGAGCCGCCCAAGGCTCCGGCGAAAAAGCCGCGGGTGCGGCCGAAACCCAAAGTTGTCGCCAAATTGACCCCGGCGCGTCCCGCAGCGCCCGTGCCCGCGCCCAAGCCCACCCTCAAGCGTCAGGCGGCCAAGCCGGTCATTGTGATTGATCCTGGCCATGGCGGTGTCGACCCCGGCGCGCTCAGCAAGCGCGGCACGGCTGAAAAGAGCATCACCTTGGCCTTCTCCCGCCAGTTGAGAGACAAACTGGCGGCATCGGGCAAATATAAGATCGTGATGACCCGCGATTCCGACAAGTTCATCCGTCTGCGCGACCGGGTCCGCATCGCCCGCCAGAATGACGCAGATCTGTTCATCTCCGTGCATGCAGATTCTATCCGCCGCGGCCAGGCCCGGGGCGCCACGGTGTACACCCTGTCGGAGAAGGCCACCGACAAGGAAGCCGCCGCCTTGGCCGCCCAGGAAAACCGGGCCGATCTGATCGCCGGCGTGGCTCTGGAGCAGGAGAGCACAGAGGTGAAGGGTATCCTGATCGATCTGGCCCAGCGGGAAACCAACAACCATTCCATCAATTTTGCCGAGCAGCTCATGCGCCGGGTGCGGACGGTTACACGGGTGCGCCGCAACCCCCATCGTCAAGCCGGCTTTGCGGTGCTGACAGCGCCCGATGTGCCGTCGATCCTGATTGAGCTGGGATATTTGTCGAATCGCCACGATGAAACCAATCTGCGCTCCAAGAAATGGCGCAAAAAAGTTGCCGGTGCGGTCAAGTCATCGATCGACCGGTATTTTTCCACCCGCCTCGCTCAGAGAAACTGATGTTGCGCTCTTTCTTGCCACAATCTGAAGGTACCGCACCCCTGCCGCCCATCAACTTTTGCATGGGCTGCCAAGTGGCGGTTGCCACCGGGGGCGGGCGCCGTGTAGGTAAGAGGCACTACACAGGCGGATTGGGCGTTTTAGCGACTGAAGGTTGTCAGCATGTTCTGCCAATGTGCAGAACGCCATGAAAGTTGAGTTTGCATGATCCGGTTACTGGGGTTCTTGTTCACGGCAGGGTTTTTGGTGTTTTGCGCGGGCGCTGCCGTTGTGGGTTACGTGATCTACGACAAGTCCGAAGATCTGCCCAGCTTGGAAACGCTGACCTCTTATGAGCCTCCGGTGATGACCCGGGTGCATGCCGGGGACGGATCGTTGTTGGCCGAATATGCCGAGCAGCGCCGCCTCTATATGCCCACCAGCGTGCTGCCCAAGCGGCTCATTCACGCGTTCATCTCCGCCGAAGACAAGACATTCTTCTCTCACGCCGGGATCGACTGGCAGGGCATTGTGGGCGCGGTTGTGCGCTACGGCCAGGCCAAACTGAAGGGCGAGCGCCGGCAACTTTCCGGGGCGTCCACCATCACACAGCAGGTGGCCAAGAACTTCCTTCTGTCCTCTGAGCGCTCGTTCGACCGTAAACTGCGCGAAGCCCTGCTGGCCCAGCGCATCGAACAGGCGTTCTCCAAGGAGCAGATCCTGGAGCTCTATCTGAACGAGATTTACCTGGGCCTCGGCTCCTACGGCGTGGCCGCCGCCAGCCTCAACTATTTCGGCAAGTCGCTGAAGGATCTTGAGCTGGAAGAGATGGCGTATCTCGCCGCTCTGCCCAAGGCGCCCAGCAACTACCATCCGTTCCGCCAGACCAAGCGCGCCATGGAGCGGCGCAACTGGGTTCTGGGCCGCATGCATGAGAACGGCTACATCACCGCCGATGAGCTTGAAGCGGCGCGCAAGAAGCCGCTGGAAGTGAACCCAAGGCCCTATGGGGTGCAGCTGTTTGCCTCTGAAATCGGTGCCGAAGCGTTCGCCGAAGAAGTGCGCCGGGATCTGGAGAAGGCTTATGGCCGCAAGCGCCTGCGCGAAGGCGGCTTGTCTGTGCGCACCACGCTGGATCTGAAACTGCAGATCTTCGCCCGCCAGGCCCTGCAGCGCGGATTGATGAAGTTTGACCGCGAGCGCGGCTGGCGCGGTCCTGTGGCCAAGCTCAACCCGGCTGAACAGGAGTGGGGCGCCGCCCTCGGCAAGATCAAGGCTTACGATGATTTACGCCCCTGGCGCTTGGCCGTGGTGCTGGAGGTGACGCCGGAATACGCCACGGTGGGCCTGCAGCCCGCCAAGTTGAAGTCCGGCAAGCTGGACGAGAAGCGCCTCACGGGGCAGCTTCCGGTGAAATACATGACCTGGGCGCGCGAGCATATTGCCGGCAAAGAGGGCAAGTACAAGCTGGGCGAAGCCATCACCACGGTGGATCAGGTGCTGAATGTGGGCGATGTGGTTTACGCCGCCCCGGCCCGCGAACAAGGGCAGTATCACCTGGTTCAGGTGCCTGAGGTTGAGGGCGCATTGGTGGCGCTCGATCCCCATACCGGCCGCGTGCTGGCGCTCTCGGGCGGCTTCTCTTACGCCAAAAGCCAGTTCAACCGCGCTGTTCAGGCCAAGCGTCAGCCGGGCTCCTCCTTCAAACCGTTCGTCTACGCCGCCGCGCTGGACAATGGCTACACGCCCGCATCCGTGATCCTGGATGCGCCGTTTGAGATCAAGCTCTCCAACGGCGAAACCTGGGCGCCGAAGAACTACTCCAACAAGTTCTACGGCCCGTCCACCCTGCGCCGGGGCATTGAGCTGTCGCGGAACGTGATGACCGTGCGTCTGGCCCACGACATGGGCATGCAGAAGGTGGTGGACTACGCCCGCGACTTCGGCGTTTACGACAATCTGAGGCCGCTTCTGTCCATGTCACTGGGGGCAGGTGAGACCTCGCTTTTGCGCATGACCGCGGCCTTCTCCATGTTCGTCAACGGCGGCAAGCGCATTCTGCCGTCTCTGGTGGACCGGGTGCAGGACCGCCATGGCCGCACGGTGTTCCGCCACGATTCCCGCTATTGCTCGGCCTGTAAGGCGCAGAAGTGGGACGGCCAGGCCGAACCTGAATTGGTGGATGCCCGCAGGGCGGTGATCAATCCGTACACCGCCTACCAGATCACCTCCATGATGGAAGGCGTGGTCCAGCGCGGCACGGCCAAGAAGGCGTTTGCGGAGTTCGACGTACCGATTGCGGGTAAGACAGGCACCACCAACGATGAAAAGGATGCTTGGTTTGTGGGCTTTTCGCCGGACTTGGCGGTGGGCGTTTATGTGGGCTACGACAACCCGCGCCCCATGGGCAAGAAGGCCAGCGGCGGCGGGCTTGCCGCGCCGATCTTCGCTGATTTCATGAAACTTGCCCTGCGCGGCCAGCCGCATACCCCGTTCCGGGTACCGCGCGGCATTCAGTTGATCCCGATCGACCCCAAATCCGGCCAGCGCGCACCTTATGGGGCGGACACCACCATTCTGGAAGCCTTCAAGCCGGGCGAGGAGCCTGCCGAGGACAATTCCGTGGTGATCGGCGGCGACCCGGGCTTTGTGCCCTCAGGGGTCAGCCAAGTGGACAGCTCAGCGCGCGACGGCGGCCTGACCACCGGCACGGGCGGGCTTTATTAGCGCGCACCGGCTCCCGCTACTCCCGTCAGCCTATCGGTTGGGTGAGCGGGACAGAGGCCGGGAGGCGAAGCACGGTTTGCAAACGCGAAGCTGGTTGGTGTTTAACAGTGTGACTGTGCAAGCTGCGCCGTAGGACCTCCAAATGAAGCATGACACACTCCACGGCGTTGCTCACAACTTTGCAGACTCGATTGCCAGCGGTCAGAGCTTTGTCGTTCCGTACCATGTTATCCAGACCGACGTTTATGCGGAGGCGGCAGAAAACGAGAACGACTGTTTGGTGGTGAACATTTTGACAGCGCAGGCGCATGGGGCGCGTTCCGGCGGCGGCGTTGAGGCAGCGCTTCCCCTGTTGAAATCCGCATTCCCCGCATTTTGCGAGAAACATGGAATTCGCCATTCCGACTATGCGGATTTTCTGATCAGGTTCACGCGATCGGCGCGAGCCGTGGGCCGCGGCAGCAGCACTTACATCATTACCATCCAGGACCGAAACGGGAAACGGACCTCCCGTGAATACATAGGCGTGCCGGGAAAGCGATCTAAGGTCACTGACGAACTTGGCCGACCGCGCCCAAAGCAATTCTCAGCACCGGTTGACTGATCGCTCAACACATGAACCCCAGCATTCTTCGGCGGCTCTGGAGGCGAGGTTACCGCGAACAGGGTGCAACCATATGCTTACCCGGTGTGGGCGGCTGCCCGCGCCGAAGACCCTGCGCAGGCAGCCTACGTGATGCTTTACGGCATAACCTCAGCTTGGCGAGTATGGCAGTGAAGAGTGGTGCAGATTGATCTTCAGCTTGCCCTCAGCGTCTTTCACGTAGCCGAAGGTGTATTCCACCTTGGTTTCTTTGCCATCGGGTCCGGTGAAGTAGTAGTTGCCCATCGCCATGGCAGACTTTGCGTCGGTGAAGATGCCGTTGTTTTCCCAGCGAACGTTGGTCCAGCCTTTGATCGCAAAGCCACCGTCTTCCGTGCCTTCGGTACCGATGAAGTAGCTCAGCGCTTCATCGAAGTTCTCGCGGAACTGGTCCTTCGCGGCCAATGTTGGCTTAAACATCACATCGGTTTTACCGTAAGCGTAAAGCGTGTTGATGTGCTCTGTGGCGCGCGCCTTGAAGTCGCCGCCCGATTTGTGGGTCGAGGCAATGGCAACAATGCCTTCCCCCCAAGCCTTCTGGGCGGCGATGACGTCTTGTTTGGAGATTTCCGCGGCAAGGGCCGAGCCGGCTGAAAGCGTGGTGAAAGCTGCACTTGCTAAAAGAAGAGACCGAATGGACATGATTTTCCTCTCACAGGGGCGGTGATTACGTCTATCCGAAAGGGGCACCCCGGCTGCCCATTTCTTCATGAGATGTCAGGGACCTGCATCTAACCTGTCCAAATGGTTTGCACGCTGATCAGGTCAACCGGTTGGCGATGACATCGTGATTACAACCGCGTGAACAGACCTTTCAGGTCGCCTTGAAGGACAGCGCCAGAGGCGAGGGCGCCCCGCCCAGCGCACGGCTATACTCGCTCAGCGTGAGCCCGGCCCACATCACGGCGAAAACCATCACAACCGCAACCCCAAGGCGCCCGGGCGCGAACAGCGCGACCGCAAGCCCAACCAGCGGAAGCACTTGGATCATGTGCGTGGCCAGGAAGTGCGAGACGCGAAGGTCTCCGCCCGCCAGCGACCATCCGGTGAAGGCCATGCGCGCATCATTGCCGTCCGGAAGGGCACCCACATAGGGCGACATGCGCCCGCCGATGGTAAACGCGGTGTAGAGGGTCAGCACCGTGCCGCCGATCAGTCCCACCACAATGGCCCATTTCACGGCCGGCGCGAGTGATCCCTGGGCGCCGACCATGGCGGCCACGCCCAGTGCGCCTGCAGTGCCTATGATGACGATGGCTGCAAACGCCATGACCGACCACATGAAACGATGGAATGGCGTGGACACATTGTAGTGGGAGTGCTCCACGCGCGCGGCTTGGCCGATGATGTAAGCCATCTCCACCAGACAGGCAGCGAGAAACGCAACGGCCAGAAGGGTCATAACCGTGCTGGCGCGGAGGGAAGGGGACAGCACCGTCATCACCAGGGCCAGTGTGGCCGCATGGATCGCCAAAGACAGTTCGAACTTCAACGGTTTTGCCCAGATGGAGACGGATCCGTCGATTGTGCGCCCATCAAGCGCTGCGAAGGCCAGTGTGACCACAAAGCAGGCGATCATGGAGACACACACCCCCCAGTAGATGAGTTCGGGCGTCTGCAACTGATCGCGGTACAGCACCGCTTCGGACATCGTTCGGACCTCCAACGCTTGCGTTCCTTAACGTAAACGCGTGTTGGAGGGATTTGGTTTTGCTCATCTCTCCGACCTCCCGGGCTTTGTGTCCTCTGGCGAGTGCCAGGTGAACAGTTTGGCCCGGGATGCCACCTCGCTGATCGGTTACCTGTCTTTGGGACCCTTGCGTTTCGGGGCGAAACACCAGGTGACGCGGCCAACCTCCTGCTTTCGGTATAGCTGGCGAACATAAACCTCATAGGCGTTTTCCCGGTGGGCCTTTGGAATGTGCACATGCAGTTTGAGCTTGGCCCGCGATTTGGCAGGGAACAGCAGGTCGCCGAACCATCGGCAGCCATGGGGGCTGACCGGCACCAGCGCCGTTTCTTCGCGCTTTTTCACGTCCACAGATACGGATGCCAAATCAAGCGCATCGATGAAGTAGAGCGGCATTTCCAGCCAGGCGCGCGCGTCTTTCGGAAGGCGTGCACATATCTCCAGGCTCATCTTGCGGCCCTTGTCCGGCGCGCCGGGGGCAAGGAACTCGACAACCACCGGTGCTTCCGGATCAGGACCGGGAGGTGCGCTTGGAACAACGTTGAAATTGCGCCACGTGACATTGTTGTTCTCGCGGATGAATGTCCTGAAGTTGTCGAAATCGAGGAAATCCGCAGGCCCCGGCGCGGGATCCTGGGCGGTGCCCACTAAGCCGACAAAGCAATAATGGCCCGGGCCCGGTATCTCCGCCTGGGGCCAGGTGATGGCGTCCGAGACGGTGAGTTGGTCACCCATGGGCACATTCGGCAGGGTGGTGGACCCCACCAGCGTCCACAGATCCGGCGTGACCAAGGTGGACACCGGCGACCAGAAGATCGTGGCATCAACATTGGCAGCGTTCGAGCCGCCACGGTTGCGAAGCCGGGCGTAAAGGTGGTTGTCCTGACCTGCAACGGCTTCGAAGCCGAGCGTATTGCTGTTCTCCGTTCCGCTGCCCTGACCGAAGCTCGCCTGCGGATCGATGACCGGTGACGGCAGGAGGATAATGTCCGGACTGGCCGAGATCGATCCGGAATGAGGATCTCCGGTATCACCCACATTGTCGCGAATATAGACGTCATGTGCCAAGTTGATGTCATTGCCGTCTATGATGGCGCGAAGGTCGGGCATCACACCGATCTGCGTTGTCTCGGTTGCGGCCGGCGGCGTGCCGTTGGCCGGATCGCGCAACAGAGCCCTCATCTGTTTCGGGCTGAACCGATAGCCAAGACTGGCCTCTGCAAGGCCCTGAACCAGCAGCGCCGCTCCGGTGACAATCGGCGAGGCGCCTGAGGTGCCGCCGAAGCCGGTTGTGTAGCTGGTGGTCGATCCTGCCGCGGAGGATGAGCAGGTGTCGATGTTTTGGCCCCAGGCGTAGCAATCGATCCGCGCACCGTGCGGCGCGTAATCAAGCCGCGTATGCGGGGACGTGGAGGTGGCGGCGGACACGATGATGGCGCCTGAATCGCGGAAGTCCGCACTGGCCGGGTTCAAGATCTGGAGCCCGGCAGCGTTCGTCCAAGTGTCCATGGCCATCGGAGGGGGATCGCCGTTGTCGGTGCCGTTTCCGCCGGCTTCAACAACAATAACCCCCAAGGCCGTTGCAAGCCGGAGGGCGTCGAAATCTGCATCGTTGATTTCAATCGGTCCAAGCAAGAGTGCGGCGAAATCGGCCCACACCTGAGCTTCAATCAACAGCACGTCGCCGAAAGACAAATTGGTGATGGCCGCGAGTATGGCGTCGGGCCGCGTGCTGCCGAAATAGGACACCACATCAACGCTGTCGATATTAGGCGCGATGCCGACGCACCCGATCGTGTTATCGACCGCACAGATCTGGCCGAGCACCGATGTGCCGTGGCTTCTGGAATTATCACGAATAGTGCCGTGGAGCAGCGAGGCTCCCTGGGCGTTCAAGTCTTCATGGTTGAGGGTCCAGCCTCGTTCAAGGTCGATAAAGCGCTGGCCTGCGCCGTCGCCGCCTGTAAAGCCCCAGGCATACTCTGCATCGATGCCGTCAGGTGCCGGGTCGAGGTAGCCCTGATTGGGCGATCTTGGATCATCGGCGGCGTTGACAACCGGGTCAGGGCCGGGCCGGTCCACATATGCGGTGTCGACGATTTCCCAGGTGCTGAGCCGTTTGGCCAAGGCCTCCAGATCTGTCATTATTGGCGCGCGCACCCGGAAGTAGCCGAAGAAATGGCCGGGTGAGTAGGTGCGGTCCACCTCGCTCGCGCGATCGATCAATCCCTGCAGCTTGTCCGCGCTTGCGGCCGTAAAGAGCGGGCTGAGCGAGATGCCCGGAAAATCTTTTGACAAGCTTTTCCACGCGTCTCCCGCAAACTCCTTGAGGTGTTTTTCCGCCTTCTCTTCGTAAGGCAGGGGCACGAATTTCTGAAACCGCACGATCACATGAGTCTCATGCAGATCTTTCGATTTAAAGGCACCACCCGGGTCGCCATCGCCGCGGTTTTTCTTTTTCTTTTTTTTATTTTTTTGGGACTTTGAAGTTTTACTTTTGCTTTCTGATGTCATGACGTTCTGTCCTTTAATATTGAGTTGGACCGTGAACACACCCCTCCAGCAAATTAACGATGAAAGTTTTGCGGTTTATTTTTCATGTGTCTGTGTCAAAACTCACAAAATCAACCAAAAAGACGCAAAATAACTGCGTAAAGTCTTTTCTATATTGCTTTTGCCGGCGCGCTCACGATCAGCGCGGGGTGCGGTTAGACAATCTCCCGACCTCTTCGCGATAGATTTTTTCAATCAATTCTTTAGTGGGAATAAATTGGCGCTCCTGGTGCGCCTGTCCCATCTCGTCGCCAAGGCGGAGCCGCTGAGCGCGGCTGGTGCTCATCGCACAGGAGAGGCGTTGGAGATGCAGGGGTCTGAACACAGCATAGCGAGATTTGACACCCGCACTCAGACCACGCTGCAGTCCACCTCTCTCCTGCCGGGAGCACCCCTTGCTTCATCTGTCCCCCCCATTCACCAGCTTTAAGGAGAACGCATATGCTCGACCAAGTGAAACTGCAAACGTGGAACAACCCCATGATCATCCCGTCCCATCAGTTCAATGATGGAACGGCGGGAACGCCCTGGTCAGCCGGATATCCTTCGTTCAGCGCGCCGGTCTATTCCATTGAAGGGGACAGCCACTACCGGCTGTGGTTTTTCCTGCCTTCGCTCGACCCGGCGACGATGATCCTGTCCGCACAAGGGGCGACGGTGTCGATCCGCGCCAGCCAGATCACACCCAAAATGGATGATGATGAGAACATGATCTTCGGCAAGCCGCCCGTGGGCGAAAGCTGGTGGTCGCTGCGCCTGCCATTCGAGGTGAGCGATGGGCAGATCGAGGCGATCTACCACCACGGCTTCCTGGAGCTGAAAGTCGCCAAGATGTCCGGGAAAGAGACCATTGTCCCCATTCCGCTGAAGGCCGCTTAAGGCCGCACGACCGCGACATAGCCTCAAAACGCGGGTCGCATCATGCGGCCCGCGCTTCTTTTGAAGACCCCTTAGGAACCACGAGACACTGCCATGACTGCCCTATCACCGAACACGTCAAATTCCATTATCGCCAGACTCTATGCCAACGAAGCAACGCCCGGCCTTCTGCTCATGCTGGCCGCGGTCATGGCACTGATCGCAAACAACTCCTCCTTTGCCCCTTACTATTCAGGCTTCTTGGACATTCCCATCGCCATACAGATCGGTGCTCTGGAGATCGCCAAACCCTTGCTGCTCTGGGTCAATGACGGCTTGATGGCGATCTTCTTCTTTCTCGTAGGCTTGGAGATCAAACGCGAAGTGGTGGAGGGGCGGCTCTCCAGTTTCGACCGCGCCGCCTTTCCGCTGATCGCGGCGATCGGCGGTATCGCCGTTCCGGCATTGGTGTTCGTCGGCCTCAACGCAGGCTCGCCCGAAACACTGAATGGCTGGGCCATTCCAGCGGCGACCGACATTGCGTTTGCGCTGGGCATTCTGGCGTTGTTGGGCAAGGCGGTGCCCGTCTCGCTGAAGGTCTTCCTGCTCGCCGTGGCGATCATCGATGACCTGGCGGCCATCATCATCATCGCCCTGTTCTACACTGAAGGCGTGTCCTTGTTTGCGCTTGGCATCAGCGGGGCGGGCCTGGCCATCCTGATCATGTTCAACCGGGCAGGGGTGCTGAAAATGGCTCCTTACGTGATCATCGGTCTGATTATGTGGGCCGCCGTCTTGAAGTCCGGTGTTCACGCGACCTTGGCCGGCGTGCTCATCGCGCTGACGATCCCATTGCGTGTGCCGGAAGGGGCAAAATCGCCTCTGAAGTCGGCTGAACATGGGCTCCACCCTTGGGTTGCCTTGCTGGTGTTACCGCTCTTTGCTTTCGCCAATGCCGGTGTCTCCCTTCAGGGGCTGTCGCCGGCTGCGTTGCTGGCGCCTCTGCCGCTCGGCATCGCGCTCGGCCTGTTTGTCGGCAAGCAGGTTGGTGTCTTCACCTTCGCCTGGCTTGGGGTGAAGACAGGCCTCTGCCGGCTGCCCGATGGTGTTAACTGGCAGCAGGTCTATGGCATTGCCTGTCTCACGGGCGTCGGCTTCACCATGAGCCTGTTTATCGGCACCCTCGCGTTCGACAATGCCGCGCAGCTCAATGAAGTTCGAATGGGCGTTCTTCTGGGCTCGTTGATGTCCGCAGTCACAGGCGTTGCGGCCCTGAAAATGAGCCTGCGTCAGCGCGAGCCGGAGCCTCAGCCGGCGACCTAGATCTGTGCCGCGTCGGATTGGCACGGGCCCCCTGTCAATCCGGCGCGAACACCCCATTTGTGGTCATGAACGGTCTTGTTTGGCTCAGAAGTAAGATTGATCATGGAAACACTCATTCTCTCTCGCATTCAGTTCGGAGCGAATATTTCGTTTCACATCCTGTTCCCGACGATCACCATCGCGTTGGGCTGGATCCTGCTCTTCTTCAAGCTGCGCTTTAACTGGAGCGGCGAGCAGAAATGGATGGACGCCTACCTCTTCTGGGTGAAAATCTTTGCGCTCACCTTCGCGCTGGGCGTGGTCTCCGGCATCACCATGAGCTTTCAGTTCGGCACCAACTGGCCGGGCTTTATGGAGAAGGTGGGTAATGTTGCCGGACCACTGCTGGCCTACGAGATCTTGACCGCCTTTTTCCTGGAAGCGGTGTTCCTCGGCATCATGCTGTTCGGCATGCGCCGGGTGCCCAACTGGCTGCACACGCTGGCCACCGTGCTGGTGGCGTTCGGTACAACCATGAGCGCGTTCTGGATCCTGGTGCTGAATTCCTGGATGCACACGCCCGCCGGCTTTGAGCTGCGCGACGGCGTGGTCCATGCCACCGATTGGTGGGCGATCATCTTCAACCCCTCCATGCCCTACCGGCTCGTCCACATGCTGCTGGCGTCCGCGCTCACCGCCGCGTTTCTGATTGCCGGCGTCTCCGCCTTCCGGCTTCTGATCGGGGACAAGACCGAGAGCGCGCGCGTGGCGCTGCGCTCGGCCATCGTGATGGCGGCTCTCTTCATCCCGGTGCAGATCTTCGCCGGCGACCTTCACGGGCTCAACACCCTGGAACACCAGCCCCAGAAGGTGGCTGCCATGGAGGGAAACTGGGAGACCGGCCCGAACGTTCCCCTGGTCTTGTTCGCGTGGCCCAATTCTGAAACCCGCTCCAATGACTATGCAATCGAGATCCCGTCCGGCGCCAGTGTCATCCTCAAACATGACCCGAAGGGTGTTGTGCCTGGCCTCAACGACTTCGTGGCTGAGGATGGCACCGTGCTTCATCCGCCCGTGGCGCCGGTTTTCTGGTCATTCCGGATCATGGTGGGCACAGGGATGCTGATGCTTCTGGTGTCTTGGGTGAGCGTTTTTCTCATCTGGCGCCGGGGGATTGACGGGGTGCCGTCCTGGCTGCTCATGGGACTTGTGGCCATGAGCTTCTCCGGCTGGCTCGCCACATTGGCCGGCTGGTACACCACCGAGATCGGCCGCCAGCCGTGGCTGGTGCAAGGGGTGCTGTCCACCGCCGATGCCGTGGGGGATGTGCCGGCCGGAATGGTGCTCTCCACCTTGATCGCCTATCTCGCCATCTACGCGGCCCTGACCGTCACCTACATCGGCGTGGTGTTCTATCTGGCCCGGCGGGCTGCGCTCGGCCAGCCGCCCCGCGCGGAGGTGCGCCTTGGCGGCGCCGGTCCGCGGCCGGTGCCGGCGGAGTAGGGCCCATGCATGTGTTCGGAGATCCGGCCACCTGGTTGCCCTTGGCCTTTGCGGCCCTGATGGGACTGTCGATCCTCATCTATGTGGTGCTGGACGGGTTTGATCTGGGCGTGGGCATTCTGTTGCCCCAGGCCGAGCCGGAGGAGCGCGACCGGATGATCGCGTCCATCGGCCCGTTCTGGGATGCGAATGAAACCTGGCTGGTCCTTGCGGTCGGCCTGTTGCTGGTGGCCTTCCCGGCCGCGCATGGGGAGATCCTCACAGCGCTCTATTTGCCCTGCGCGGTCATGCTGTTCGGCCTCATCTTGCGCGGCGTCTCGTTTGAGTTCCGCGCCAAAGCCCCGCCGGAGCGCAAAGGGTTCTGGGACAACGCGTTCTTCGCAGGCTCCGCGCTCACCGGTCTAAGCCAGGGCTTCATGCTCGGCATCTACATCATGGGCCTGGAATATAGCTGGGGCACGGTGGGCTTTGCGTTGCTCACCATGGTGTTCCTGACGGTCGGCTACAGCCTGATCGGCGCCTGCTGGCTCATCTTGAAGACCGAAGGGGCCCTGCAGGTCAAAGCGGTGGAGTGGGCCCGGCGGGCCAAATGGGGCGCCTTGCTGGGGGTGGCCGCCATATCCATCGCAACGCCCTTGGTGAGCGACCGGATCTTCAACAAATGGTTCCAGTTGCCCGAGTTCCTGTTTCTGGCCCCGCTGCCGCTGGCCTCTGCGGCGCTGTTTGCCGTGCTCTGGCTGGCGCTGCGCCATGCGCCGGACCGTGAGGATAAGTGGTCGTGGATCCCCTTCGTCTCGGTCACCGCCTTGATGATGCTGGCCTACGCCGGAATGGCGTACTCCTTCTATCCATATGTGGTGCCGGAGAAAATGACCCTCTACGAGGCGGCCAGCGCGCCGGAAAGCCTCTTCATTATGCTGATCGGTACGGCGATCGTTTTGCCCACCATCATTGCCTATTCGGTCATGGCCTACGTGATCTTCCGCGGTAAAGCGACCGCCCTCAAGTACGATTAGAGCGCGCCAAACCGGCCGGTCTCGACAAGCCGTCCTCCCTCAAGGCATGATGGGCCAACCCCAAAAAGGGGAAAGGGAGGAAGCCGACATGACAGAAACCGTTACCACCAAGCTGAACGATGTGGATATCAGCTCCGTTGCCAGTCTCGCCCAGAAGATCCAGGAGGAGCCTCATGTGGCCGACACGAAGTGGCAAGCGGAGGTCAAATGGAAAGGCGGCTTTCGCTCCGAAGCGTCTATCCGCGATTTCAGCGCGGCCCAGTCTGACGAACCCACGCAGCTTGGCGGCACCAATACCGGCCCCAACCCTGTGGAACAGGTTCTGGGCGCGCTCGGCAATTGCCTGGCTGTTGGCTATGCCGCCAACGCCACCGCCGCGGGCATCACCATCAACGACATGACCATCAACGTGAGCGGTGACCTTGACCTGCATACGTTCCTTGGCCTGAAAGACGGCAATGCGGGGTTCAGCGGCATTCAGGTGAGCGTGGATATTGACAGCGATGCCTCGCCCGAGGCGCTTCAGGCGTTGCATGAAAAGGTCACGTCCACCTCGCCCGTGGGCCACACCCTGAACCGTGCGGTGCCGGTGTCTGTGGAGCTCGCCTGAGGCGGCGACAAAAGCATTGCACTTTGGGGGCGTGCGCATTAGCTAGGGGGTCTGAGTGACTTGAACGAGGGCCCCCGTCCTATGCGCGCCGAAACCCAGACTATGGTCGATGAAATCAAGCAGTCCTTGGCGCTGCTGAGGAGGCATCTTTGACTGGGATACGGCTGAACAGCGCCTGGACGATCTGAACTCCCAGGCTGAAAACCCCGATCTGTGGAACGACCCTGCCGAAGCGCAGAAGATCATGCGCGCGCGCCAGGAACTGGATGATGCCATCAGCTCCTACAAGGCGCTGGAGAGCGCGGTCGATGACAATGTGGAACTGATCGAGCTTGGCGAAGCCGAAGAGGATGCAGAGGTTGTGGCCGAGGCTGAAGCGGCCATCACCGAGGCCCATAAAGAAGCAGCCAAGCGCCAGTTGGAAACTCTGCTCTCCGGGGAAGCTGACCGGAATGATTGCTACGTGGAAGTGCATTCCGGGGCAGGGGGCACGGAGAGCCAGGACTGGGCCCAGATGCTGGCCCGCATGTACACCCGCTGGGCGGAGCGCAAGGGCTATAAGCTCAATGTGATCGAGGCGCAGGACGGGGAAGAGGCGGGCCTTAAATCCATGACTATGGAGGTGAAGGGCCCCAACGCCTATGGCTGGATGAAGACGGAGAGCGGTGTGCACCGGCTGGTGCGCATTTCCCCGTTTGACAGCAATGCCCGGCGCCATACGTCCTTTGCCTCTATCGGGGTCTATCCGGTGGTGGACGACACCATTGAGGTGGAGATCAACGAAAGCGATTGCCGGATTGACACCTACCGGGCCTCCGGCGCGGGCGGCCAGCACGTGAACACCACCGATTCAGCCGTGCGTATCACCCATGAGCCCACCGGGATCGTGGTGCAGTGCCAGAACGAGCGCTCGCAACATAAGAACCGGGCCACGGCCTGGGACATGCTGCGCGCCCGGCTCTATGAGGCCGAGCTGCAAAAGCGCGAAGAGGCGGCTCAGGCCGAGCAGGCGAGCAAGACCGACATCGGCTGGGGCCACCAAATCCGCTCGTACGTTCTGCAGCCCTACCAGTTGGTGAAAGATCTGCGTACGGGCGTGGAGAACACCAATCCTTCTGCCGTGCTCGATGGCGATTTGGACGGCTTCCTGGAAACCTCGCTTGCGCATCGCGTGCAAGGGTCGGGGGATCAAGAGGTGGCGGATCTGGATTAGCGGAGGACCTGGAATTGACCACGACCGAGCTGACCGAAGCGATGCGCCAATGGCGCCATCACCTGCATAAAAATCCGGAGTTTGGCTTTCAAGAAGAGGACACCGCCCGCTTTGTCGTTGAGCGTCTGCGCGAGTTCGGCATTGAAGACATTGAGACCGGCATAGGCGGCACAGGCGTGGTGGCAACCCTGCGCTGCGGCGAGGCAGACCGAACGATCGCCCTTCGCGCCGACATGGATTGCCTGCAGATCCACGAAACAACAAGCTTGCCGTATTCCTCCTCAAAGCCCGGTCTCATGCATGCCTGCGGCCATGACGGCCACACAACGATCTTGCTGGGCACCGCCGCAAGGCTGGCCCGCGAAGGCGGGTTTGACGGCACGGTCCGGTTTGTGTTCCAGCCGGCGGAGGAATGGGGCCAGGGCATGAAGGCCATGATCCGCGATGGTCTGGGGTCCAGGTTGGGGTTCGATGAAATCTATGGCCTGCACAACATGCCGGGGCTGCCTGTGGGATCGTTCGCCATCCGTCCCGGTCCGTTCATGGGTGCAGAGGATGGGTTTCAGAGCGTGGTGCAGGGCGCAGGCGGCCACGCGACACGCCCGCATGAGTGCCGCGATGCGATCGTGTGCGCGTGTTCGATTGTGAGCGAGCTGCAGACCATTGTTTCCAGAACCATTGATCCGGCCGAACTTGCCGTGGTTTCGGTCACATCACTGCAAGGCGATAACATCAAAAATGCGATCGCAAGCCAGGCGCGGATTGAGGGCGACTGCCGCCATTTTGACGATGCGGTCAGTGAACGGATTGAAGCGGCCCTGCGGCGTGTCGCAGAGGGCGTGGCGGCTGCGCATGGCTGCAGCGTCGATGTCTCTTACGAGCGCGTGTTTGTGCCGCTTGTGAACGACCCTGAAGCAACGCAGCACAGCTTGCGGGCCGCTGAGGCGGTGTTCGGCGGCCAGAATGTAAATGGTGATGCCGCTGCAATGGGAGCGTCCGAAGACTTCGCCCAGGCGCTCAAGCTCGCACCGGGCGCCTTCGCCAATATCGGCAATGGAGACAGCGCCCCGCTGCACAGTCCTGAGTTTGACTTTAATGACGAGGCGCTGGTGCCCGGTGTGCAATGGTTCCTGGAAGTGGTGCGAAACCGCTTACCCGCCTGAGCGCGATTTGCCCGCCTATTGCAGCGCCTCGCGCATCTTCCAGAACCGGCGCGGTGAGATCGCCCGCCGGTAGACCCGCGTCTCATAATGCAGATGTGCGCCGGTGCTTCGGCCTGTGTTGCCCAGTGAGCCGATCTGCTGGCCGCGCTTGACCCGCTGGCCCGGCTTCACCTTGATGCGGCTCAAATGCGCATAGCGCGTGGCGATGCCGTGGGGATGGC
>JANQOW010000017.1 GCA_028285595.1 Hyphomicrobiales bacterium | reverse complement strand
GAGCAGGTCTGAGAGGGATATGGTGCAGAAATCATGGCCAATGGGCGCTCCGGCCCGCGCGGCGGCCGCCTGAAAGGCGGAAATGCCGGGTGCAACCGTCACGTCGATGCGTGTCAACGCAGGATCCCCCGGTTCGGCCATCACTTCAAACACCAGGCTGGCCATGGCGTAAATGCCCGCATCGCCGGAGCAGATCAGGGCCACATCCTTGCCTTTGGCGGCGAGTTCAAGGGCAGCGCGCACCCTGATCTCCTCAGCGCCCAGATCGTAGCGATGCTGGGTCTTGCCGGCTGCCAGATCGGCTGCAAGGTCTAGATACAGACCATAACCCACCCAATCGCTGGCCTGGGTCAGGAGGTGCGTGGCTTCCGGGCTGCGCCATTTCGGCGTTCCAGGGCCCAGGCCCACCACACTCAAATGCCCGCGTGCGCGCCCATGGTCCTCCGGACGGATGAGAGCAGGGGCAAGGGCCACGGCACATGTGGCCCGTTTGGACTTGGTTTTCTCTACCGTCAGGACGCCCTGTTCGCCGGCCACGGCCAAAGCCGCACCTTCCGCCACCCCTGGGCAGCCGACCTCCGCCAGAACGAGATCGGACGGATTTGCGAGGCGCTGTGCCTCCTTGTTCAGCTCTTCGGCGGTGAAAAATCGGGCCGGAACATTAAAGTGGGCCGCCACGGCGTGGACCGCAGCCTCATCGGCCTTCACGTCGATGGACGCAACGCACGCAAGCGCAGCGGGGGCCAGGTCGTGTTTCGCCATCGTGTCCGCCACCAGGGTAATGAGCTCATCGGGCGCGCACCCGCGCTCACAGCCAACGCCCAAAGCCAGAACGGCGGGGTGATAGACCAACTGACCTTGGCGAGGCTGAGTTGCCCTCTCAGTGACCGTGAGTTCGATGGAGCTCTCCGGAGAGAGCGGCAATCCGCTTTCCTCCAGCCAGGGCGCGTCACCGCTCAATCTTGCGCTCTCGCCGGCCAGCAGGGCGGCCATAACCGGCTTCGCGCTCTCCGGATTGGCCAAGGTCCAGCCTTGGGGCGGAGCGTCCAGCGCCACGCCGAAGGACACATCGCCCGCCGTTGTGATGGCCGCATGTCCGCCCACTCCGGCCGCCACCTTCCAGGCCAGTGCATTGGCGCCATGATGGCCGCCCAGCAAGGGAACAACAGACGTGCCATCCTCAGATATGGCGAGCACAGGGGGCTCGGCCCGCTTGTCTCCGGTCAATGCTCCCAGCGCGCGGATCAGAATGCCGGCCGCGCAGATGCCGATGATCGGCGTACCCGCCAAGAACAGCGCCTGCAGATGAGCGATCGTGTCGTCAAACGCGACATCCGCATTGCTCACTCGCTTTTTCAGTCCATGGATTTTTCCTTCAACATGCCTGGCCACCGCATTGCCCGTGTCCAGGCCTGAAGGGCCGAGGATAATAATCGCCGGGGGCCTCACCATGGTTCTTCCCCCCGGTAGATCAATATGGTGGAGAAATAGGGCCGCTCGCCCTCAGGCACCTCGTTCAGTGCTCGTATGGTCTGGTGGGGGTTGGTGGCCGCCTCCACGATCCAGGCTTGTTCAGTGAGTTCCAGGTTCTCCAGCACGGCACGGACCTTCTCGAAATGGCGTCCCACTTTAATGATCGCAGCGCTTTGGGCGTTCTGCAGTTCTGAGGACAAGGCATTCGCATCCAGAGGCGCGGGAAGAACCTTCAGCACATCATTGCGTGCCGCCAGGGGACGGCCCAATTCGGCCGCGCAGGCGGTGAGTGAGGTCACGCCAGGCACCACTTTGCAGGTATGTGTCCCGTTAAGGCGTTCAAAAAGATACATGAAACTGCCGAAAAAGAACGGATCGCCCTCGCAGAGAAACACCACATCGCGTCCCGATTCCAAATGCACACCGATTTCTTTCGCTGCTTGGTCATATGCACACCGGGCCGGGGAACGCTCGGTTTTCATGGGGATGGTGATGGGCAGATGCACACTTTCAGATTGAATGAATTCTCCTACAATCTGTTGCGCGAACCCATAACCTTCAGCATTTACCGGATAGGCCAGAACGGCTGCGCTGGTGATCAGCCGGTGCGCCTTCAAGGTCAGCAGTTCGGGGTCGCCTGGGCCCACGCCCACGCCGTAAAGTGTGCCGCTCATTTCACGCCCCTCCATTGCAGTACGGCCATGCCCGGACGCATGCCACGCATACGGCCCACGGCCTCAACGCGGGAGACGTCGATCCGCACCAGTTCCCCACCAAATGCCTTGTGATACTCGGCGACCGCCCCTTCACCTTCCAAGGTCACCGCATTGGCAACCATGCGCCCGCCCCTGGGGAGCGCAGACCAGCAGGCGTCGAATACAGCATCATTGGACACAGCGCCGCCTAGGAAGATCGCCGACGGTGTGGGTTGATGCTCCAGCACGTCCGGCGCCTCGCCAGCCACCACCTCAAGCTCCGGCGTGCCCAAAGCCGTCATATTGTCGGCAATCATGGCAAGCCGGTCCGGATGGCGCTCAAAAGCCATGGCCCTGGCGCCGCGTGCCGCGCGCATCCATTCGATGGCGACAGAACCGCATCCCGCACCCACATCCCACAAAAGAGCGCCCGGCTGAGGCGCCAGCGCCGAGAGGGTAACTGCCCGCACCTCTCGCTTGGTAAGCTGCCCGTCATGCACGTAGGCCTCGTCAGGCAATCCGGGTGTTGTGGGACGCAAAGGCGCATTCATTTCGGCTACGCAACGAATGGCCAGAGTGTGAAACGGGCCAAATTGGTGGCCTTTCGCCTCTGAGGCCAGAAGGCTTGTGAACTTCTCATCAGCGCCGCCCATATTCTCCAAGACTGTCAGGGAGGAGGGGCCGTAGCCCCGGGCAACCATCATCTGCGCGGCCTCTTCGATGGTCTCAGCTCCGGAGGTGAGGACCAACAGCTTTGCGCCCGGTTGCAGGAACGCCTGCAGCCGGGCCGTGGCCCGTCCGTGCAGCGAGAGGGTTTCTGCCTCCTGTAGGGGCCAGCCCATACGGGCAGCGGCCAGCGAAAAGGCGGAAGGGGCAGGAAGAATACGCATTTCCTCAAGCGCAAAATGCTGCATCAAGGTGGCCCCAATGCCGTAATGCATGGGGTCGCCTGTGGCCAAAATAGCCACTTGGCGGCCGCGCCACGTGCCGAGCTGGGCCAGCGTTTTGCTGAGGGGCGAGCCCCATTCGTGCACTTCAGCTCCACCAAACGTCCCAGAACTCATAATCCGTTTCGGACCCAGAACGATTTCCGCCTGATCCAGCAATGCCCGTGCGGCCGGATTTAGGCCGGTCACGCCGTCGGCGCCGGTGCCGATCAGACTGAGCCAGGCGTTCATCGTCCCGCCCCCGCCGCAATGGCATTGACCGCCGCGCCGGCCATAGCGCTGCCGCCTCGCCGGCCGAGCAGGGTCACATAGGGAATGCCCCTGGGGTTTTGGTGCAACGCCTCCTTGGATTCCGCCGCGCCCACAAAACCCACCGGAAACGCAAGAATGGCTGCAGGCCGTTCAGGCGCTGCGTCCAAACGTTCCAGAAGGGCAAACAAAGTAGTGGGAGCGTTACCGATCACCACCACGGCCTGGTTCAAGTGTTTTTCCCACAACTCAACGGCGGCAGCAGACCTGGTTGTTCCCAGCTTTGCAGCAAGCAGTGGCGTTTGTGGATCGTTTAAGGTGCAGATGACCTGGTTCGACGCCGGCAACAGGCGCCGGATGATCCCGGCGGCAGCCATCTCGCAATCGGTGAGGATCTTGGCCCCATCCACCAAAGCCTCCCGCGCGGCCCGGACCACGTCGTCGCTAAAGCGCAGATCGTTGGTAAGGTCGGTCATGCCGCAGGCATGCATGAGCCGGATGGCGAGCGGCTGGATGTCGTCGGGAATATGCGCCAGTTCCACTTCAGACCGGATGGTCTGAAAGGATTTTTCATAAATGGCGGCAGGATCCTTCAGATAGTCCATCGCTCATGGCCACCCCGTTCAGTCTTTCCGTGTGCGCAGGATCGTGTCTTTGAGTGTGGGCGTGCCCAAAGGGTGATCAGCGTGCGGATAGGGGTGATGGTGGTGGTCATGGTCATGATCATGCTCGTGATCATGATCATGGCTGTGACCGTGCCCATGATGATGGTGGTGATGGTGCCCGTGATCGTCGTCCTTTAACGCCTCTTCAACCTGACACGCGCCGGTGCACTCCCCATCGCACAAGGGACAGCCGGAGCCCACCCCCTCCACGTGGTGATGGTGGCTTTCCTGGGCCAGGCCCACTTGGTCCTCAAAGCCCAGAACTTGCGTGCGGTACTTGCACATGCCGCAATTCATCGCGTTGTCGCCGGTGAGGATCTGCTGGGTGCGTTCTTTGAAGGTCTCAAGCACCTTGGGGTGATCGTTCAGGTAGCCGGCCTTGATAAACTCGATCTCTGGATGTTTTTCGGCCACCAGATCAGCGTGCTGGTAAATGCGGTTCACCAAAACCCCTGTGAAGAGGAAATAGGGGAACACGATGATCCGCTTAAAGCCCAGTTGAGCCGCTTTCTCCAGCCCGGGCTCCACAAGCGGAAACGTTACGCCGGAATAGCAGGTTTCGGCCCATCCGAAGCCAAAACCCTCCCACAAAAGGCGCATGATCTTGGAAATATTGGAGTTTGCATCCGGGTCCGACGAGCCGCGGCCCACCACCATAAGCAACGTCTCGTGAGGGGACACCTCGTTGTCGGAGCTCTCAATGGCTTCGCGGATGCGGTCGGCGGCCGCTTCCATCATTTTCGGGTCAATACCCAGTTCTTTGCCATATTCAATGGTGAAGCCCTCATGTTGGGCTGCATAGGTGTTGAGCACCGACGGGATGTCGTTCTTGGCGTGTCCGGCGGCAAACAGCATGCCGGGCACCGCCAAAACCCGCGTAACCCCTTGCTCGCGCAGTTGATCGAGCCCATGGCTGATCACCGGGTTGGCAAATTCTAGATAGCCATATTCTACCGGATGCTCAGGCATCAGCTTCTTCAGGCCCGCCGCCAGCGAGGAAAACTGGTCTGCGGCCATTTTGTTGCGGCTGCCGTGGCCGCAAATCATGATCCCGAGCTTTTCGCCCATGAGAGGTCTCCGATTGAGAAGGGACGGTTATTTGCGCTTTGCAGCGGCTTTGCGGCGCCAAAAGGCCAGACCGCACGCGCTGGCGAAAACGAGCGCAGCAACGACGAATTCCCAGTGCACATGGCTTGCCGCGGCGCCATGGCCGGGGTGGGCCAGGGCAGGGCTGGCGGCAAGAGTGGCGCTGAGGGTCAAGGTCATTTTGCTTATGGACATATCGGTTCTCCCATTCGATTGCGACCTCAGAAAGACCCGCACATTGGGAGAGACGGCCCGAAATTCAGGCCTGATCTTGACAGCAGCCCCGGGCTTGGCCCCCGATTTGGGTCGGCCGCACCGGAATAGCTCTCAGTCCCTCGCGTGGACGCTTCTGTCTTCCAGTTGGTGATTTAGTGGTAGGCGTGGGGGGCGTCCGGGTCAATGTCTTTTCCGGCGTTTGAGGGCTTAAATGCGCCGCACAAGCGAGAGAGGCTTGTTCTGATATTCATTGCGCGCGTGTGATCTATGGGGCGGCCGTCCGTTTGGCCGCAACGCAGATGATCTCAACATCGTATCCGATGCCGCCCAACTTGGCCTCGCCGCAGGCCCGCGCAGGCGCGCAGCCGTCCGGCATCCAGGCGTCCCAGACGGCGTTCATCTCGTCATAATCGGCAATGTTCGCCAACCAGATGGTTGTGCTCAAGATCCTGGTGTTATCTGAGCCGACTTCAGCCAAAAGACCGTCAATCTTGGCCAAGGCGTCCTGTGTCTGCTCAGTGATGGACGTGTGCGCGGTCCCGCATTGGCCGGCCAGCCAGACCAGGTCGCCAAAAACCACGGCCTGGCTCATACGCGGGCCGACCCCGATGCGCGCAATATCCAGCATTTTTGTGCTCTAAAACTCGATCCCGACCTGCGCCTTAACACCGTCGCGGAAGGGATGCTTGATCTGGGTCATTTCCGTCACCAAGTCGGCGATCTCGATGATCTCGTCCTTGGCGTTGCGGCCGGTGACGATCACATGCTTCATCTCCGGCTTGGCCTTCAAGACCTCAACCACCTCGTCCAGATCGATGTAACCGTAGCGCAAAACGATGTTCAGCTCGTCCAGCAGCACCATCTGCACGTCTGGATCTGCGATCATGCGCTTGGCCTCTTCCCAGGCCTGGGTGGCGGCCGCGATGTCGCGCTGGCGGTCTTGGGTTTCCCAGGTAAATCCTTCGCCCATGGCCTTGATGGTCACCTGGTCGGAGAACTTCTCCAGCACATCGCGCTCGCCGGTGCCCCATGCGCCTTTGACGAACTGCACGATGCCGATCTTGAAGCCATGACCGATCGCCCGGAAGACAAGGCCAAAAGCGGCGGTAGACTTGCCTTTGCCCTTGCCGGTGTGAACGATCAGCAAGCCCTTTTCCTTGGTTTTCGTGGCGACGATCTTGTCGCGGGATTCCTTCTTCCGGCGCATCTTCTCCGCATGACGGGCGTCGAGCTCCTCTTCGCTCATCGTATCGATCTTCTTTTTGGGGCGTTCGCTGGTCATACTGGCTCCTCGATGGTTTCGCCGGCAAGCTGGCGTAAATGATGATAGGCCGAGTTCGAGCGTGGCGTCCACAAGCCCCGGTCTATGGCTTCGCGGAAGCGCTCGGAGAGTTCTCGTAAGGCGGGCGCGTTGTTCTCAGCTATAAAGCGGCGCACGTCCTCATCGCCCAAAAAGGCGTCATAGGCGAGCTGGAAATGATGATCGCGCACCGCGCCCGTGGTCGCGGCGAAGGCGAACATATAGTCCACCGTAGCAGCTATCTCGAAGGCCCCCTTGTAACCATGGCGCATAACGCCGGCGATCCATTTGGGATTGACCACCCTTGAGCGCACCACCCGGCCGATTTCTTCTTCCAGAGTGCGCACCACAGGGCGTTCCGGGCGCGAGTGATCGTTATGATAAACGCTCGGCCTTGTGCCTCCCACATGCTCTACAGCAGCGGTCATGCCGCCTTCGAACTGGTAATAATCGTCGGAATCCAGAAGGTCATGCTCCCGGTTGTCCTGGTTGTGCACCACCGCCTCAAGGCCGGACAGGCGGTGACGGAACACGTCGTGGCGTTCAGCCCCCTGGGTGCCGCCGCCATAGGCGTAGCCGCCCCAATTGATGTAGCTTTCCGCAAGATCTGCCCGGGCATCCCAGAGCTTTTCATCAATCAGCGCCTGCAAACCGGCCCCATAAGCCCCAGGTTTGGAGCCAAAC
>JANQOW010000004.1 GCA_028285595.1 Hyphomicrobiales bacterium | reverse complement strand
GGCGCGGGCCTACCCCTGGTGACGCAGAAGGCCGGTGAGCAGAAGCGCATAGTCCCGGCAGGTGCCGATCATGCGCTGTGCCGGCGGGCGCCCTGAGAGATCGAGCGTGCCATCGCTTGCGCAAAACTGATCCAGCCGGTCCTCAACGCTCAATGTCTGCCTGGAGAAACGCGAAAAGTCCGCAGCGTTCAGCTCATAAAGCGCCAGCGCCGCATCGTGCATCAGGAGCCCCTGGATCATCTGGACGAGATCGGCCGCCGCGCCCGGACACGCGCTGAGGGAAGGCCCGTGAGGTCCAGGATCTGAGAGGGCTCCGTGGCCGAGATAGTGGGCCTGTTCCATGTGAACGGAACATTAACACGAAGCTCAAGTTGAGTTCAGGGCCGTTCGGCTAAAACGTGATCATCGAACAACGGTGATGCGCCGCGTCAGTCGATTACGCAGCAGGCGCTCACCGCATAAAGCAAACGCCGCCTCCTCCCCAAATGGAATGCAAGTGCGGTCCGGTTGAATTTGTCGCCCAAACAGAACCGGACGGCATCTTGTTGAGCCGGTCACCGGAACCCCGGTGGCCGGCTCTTATTTTTGGCTTTGGCTATCTGGCGGCCATGGTCAGAGTGCTTGCGCCAGCTCCGTGATCACCTCAAACGCCAACTCCACATCTTCCTTGGTGGTTTGCGTCTGGCCCACTTGAAAGCGGATGACGTATTTGCCGTCTGCCTGGGTCTGGGTCACATAGATCCGTCCATCATCGTTGATGGCATTCACCAGCCGCGCATTCAGCGCGTCCAGGTCTCCAGCGCCTTTTGGGCTGTAGCGGAAACTGAAGAGCGACAGCATGGGCTCCGTGACAATCTCAAAGTCAGGCGCGCGCCGCAGCTTGTCCGCAATCTCTTCGGCCCAGCGCACATGATTGCGGATCATCGCCTGCATCCCCGCAACCCCGTAGCTGCGAATCACGAACCACAGCTTTAATGCCCGGAACCGGCGCCCTAAGGGCACGGACCATTCCGAATAGTTGATGATGCCGTCGCGCCCTTGCGTTTCCAGATAGGACGGGCGGATGCCTAAGGTTCTGACCATGGCCTCCGGGTCGCGGATGAAATGGGCCGTGCAATCAAAGTTGGTGAAGAGCCATTTGTGGGGGTTAAAGACGAAACTGTCGGCCCGCTCCGCCCCCGCCATGAAGTGTCGGAACTCCGGGCAGATCATGGCGCTGCCGGCCCAGGCTGCGTCCACATGGACATAGAGCCCATGGGCCTCGGCCACATCCATGGCCGCGTTGATGTCGTCGCTGGCCCCGGTGCCTGTGGCGCCGATGCAGACAATGAGGCCTGCGGGCAGGTGCCCGGCAGCCTTATCCTCAGCGATGGCGCGCTCCAGGGCATTCGCATCCAAGCTCTTCAGGGGCCCGTGCGAGGGCAGCTTGACCAGATTGTCCTGGCCCACCCCGGCTATCCAGCAGGCCTTGTCGATGGAGGAGTGAACCTGATCGGAGCAGTAGATGCGCACCGCGGGCTGGCCGGCGAGGCCTTTTGTGTTGCCGGTCCAGGACAGCGCCTTCTCCCGCGCCACCAGAATGGCGGCCAAGGTGGCGGTGGAGGCCGAATCCTGGATGACCCCGGAAAAGCCCTCCGGCAGAGAGATCATCTGGCGCAGCCAATCCAGCATGGTGGTTTCCAGCTCGGTGGCGGCCGGGGAGGTCTGCCACAGCATGCACTGCGCCGCCAAAGTGGCTGTGAGCCATTCGGCCAAGACGCTGGGCGGGCTGGAATTGGCCGGGAAGTAGGCGAAGAAGCGCGGATGTTGCCAGTGGGTGATGCCTGGCATGATGAGGGTCTCAAAATCGCTGAAGAGGGTGGCGAACTCTTCGGCGTTCTCAGGCGGCGTTCCAGGGATCTTGGCTGCAATTTCACCCGGCGCCGTTTGGGCGCGCACCGGACGGGACCGGAGATCGCGGTGGTATTCCGCCGACCACTGGGCCAGCTCCGGGCCCCACTTCTGAAGTGCTGAGTAATCCATATCGGGGAGGGTCCTAGCTAAGTTCTCTGAGCGCCCGGCAGAAACGCTCAATCTCTTCCTCGGTGTTGTAGTAATGCGGTGAAGCGCGCACGATCACCGGGAGATTGCGCTGTTCTGAATCAAGCCGTGTGCTGGAGGGCAGCGACGCGGAGATGTTGATGTCCCGCTCGGCCATGGCCTGTTTGATCTTGGCGGCATCGTGCGCTTCGTGGGTGAAGGTGACGATGGCGCACTTGTCTGTGCCCAGGTCCCGCACGGTGACATCGGGGATCTTGGCCAGTTCCTCGCGGAGGTGCGCGGCGAGCGCGAACGCCCGCTCTGATATGGCCTCAAGGCCAAGCGCCAAAGCATAGTCCACGGCCGCGCCCAGGCCCAAGCGCAAGGCGTAGGCATTCTCCCAGGTCTCGTAGCGCCGGGCGTCCGGTCTCAGCTGGTAGGTGTCCTTGGCGACCCAGTCAGCGCCAAAATGATCGATGATGGGCGGTTCCACCCGGTCGAACCAGTCCTCGCGCACATAGAGAAATCCCGTGCCTCTGGGCCCGCGCAAAAACTTGCGGCCGGTGGCGCTCAGGAAGTCACAGCCCAGCCGGTTCACATCCACCGGCATCTGGCCGAGGGCCTGACAGGCGTCCAGCAGATAGGGAATGGCATGGCGCCGGGCGATCTGCCCAATGGCTTCTGCCGGGTTGATCAGACCGCCGTTGGTGGGAATGTGGGTGATGGCGATGAGCTTCACCCGCTCATCGATCATCTGTTCCAGGGCGTCCGGGTCGGTGGATCCATCGGCCCGATCGGGGATAACTTCGATCTGACAGCCGAATTTTGCCGCGCGTTGCAGAAAAGCCACATAATTGGCCGCGTACTCCGCACGCGCGGTGAGAATGCGGTCCCCGGGGGCCAGATCAAGGCCATAAAATGCCATCTGCCAGGCGACGGTTGCGTTCTCCACCAGAGCGATCTCGTGGCGCTTGGCGCCGATCAGTTTGGCCACGCTGTCATAGACTTTATCGCAGCGCTCCTGCTCACGGTTGGAAGCTTCGTAGCCTCCAATTTCTGCTTCTAAATCAATATGTTGCTTTAGCGCATTGATCACCGGATAGGGCATGAGGCCGGCGCCTGCATTGTTGAAATGTACCCGCTGGGACACCCCCGGCGTGTCGGCGCGCAGCCGTTCAATTTCTGAGTGATTCACCTATCGGTTCCCTTTCAAGCCAGGACGCACAGCCATCCACAAAGACACTGTCAGGCCGCCCTGTTTGTCGGCTTCAGGGTGCAGGCTTTCATGATGGGTGACCTCCAGCCCGGCGCCGGCTGACCAGCGGCGGATCTGTTCGTGCTTTATGCCCAAATAACGGTGCTCTTGTTCTTCGCGTAAGAATTCTTGTTCGTGTGGCGCAAAATCCACAATCAAAACCCGGCCCCCCGGTGCCAGCACCCGGGCCACTTCGGTAAGCGCGGAGGCCGGGTCATCAAGGAAGTGCAGCACCTGGTGGATGGTGACCAGGTCCACCGTGCCCGCCTGAAAGGGGAGCTGGTAGAGGTCGCCGTGGCGCACCTGGGCATGGCGCTGCCCGGCCTCTTCCATGCGCTGGCGGGCGATGGCGAGCATCTCATGGCTCGCATCCAAGCCCACGGCACGTTCCGCCTGCGGAGCAAACAATTCCAGCACCCGGCCGGTGCCAGTACCGATGTCGACAAGCTGATCGATCCGGGTATCTCCCACCAGGTGCCTCATCGCTTTTTCTACTTCAATTTCAGCAACATGCAGCGATCTGATCTTGTCCCATTGCTCCGCATTTTGATCGAAATAAGCCAGCGCGCGGTTGCTGCGGTGGTCGCGAATCCGGCCAAGCCGCTGCAGATCGGCGGCGACGATTTCATCGCCGTCCGGCACGATTTCAGAGATGAATTTCGCGATCGCTCCGGAGGGGCCGTCTTCCACCAAACGCAGGAACACCCAGGCCCCTTCCCGGTAGCGTTCGATGATGCCGGCCTCGGCCATGAGCTTCACATGGCGGCTGACCCGGGGCTGGCTTTGGTTGAGGATCTGGGTCAGCTCCTTGACCGTGAGTTCGCCGTTGGTCAGCAAGAACAAGATCCGCAGGCGCGTGCGTTCGCCCACCGCGCGCAGTCCTGCCAAGAGCTGTTCCATCACATTTTATCCACTATTTCGTGGTCCTTGCGGCGACTAGACACACCAAAAATTGTCTGCGTCAACATACTGTTACCTGGTCTTCCTGCAAACGTGTGCTAAACATTTTGGGTATTGCCAAGGCATTGCCCTGTGCTAACCTAAGTTCAGACACTTTTGGGCGTCACGAGTCGGGTGTTGCAGGAACGTTTTGACAACTCTTTCCAGCTAGTGTTCAAGCAGGATCGGGATCTCGAACAAAGTGCGTTTGGCAGTAACCGCCTGCGGTGTGTGCCCATAAGGTAGAGTGGAGAGGCTAATGACGAAGTTTGGACACTGGAAATTGCCAGGCCTTGCGTTTTCAGGCGCAGCAGTGCCGGCCGTTTTCCTGGGCCTGGGCTTGGCATTGTCGGTGGCCACCACGCCCGTGCTGGCGAATGAGCCCGCTCAGCCTCCGGTCGAAGCGTCCGGCGGTTCCGGCGACGAAGGCCTGCTGACCTCTCTGGAAGAAGATTATGCGGCTGAGGAAGAAGCGATCGTTGAGATCGACGATCCGCTTGAGCCCATCAACCGTGCGGTTTTCGGGCTGAACCTGTTTTTGGATGCCGCTATCATCCGGCCGATTGCCTACACATACAGGTTTGTGACCCCGCCTCCGATCCGCGTCGCGGTGACCAATGTGGTCAACAACAGCTACGCGCCCGTGACCATCGTCAACTCCGCGCTGCAGGGTGACCGTCAGAAATTCGGTGACACCACCGTTCGCTTCTTGATGAACTCGACGCTTGGCTTTGGCGGACTGCTTGACATTGCAAGCCTCGCCGGCTTGCCACAGCATTATGAAGACTTCGGGCAAACGCTCGCCGTTCATGGTGTGCCTTCGGGACCTTATCTGGTTGCGCCGGTGCTTGGACCGGGCACGCCGCGTCACTTTATCGGCCGGGCCGTTGATGCTGTGACAAATCCGTTGTTCTGGCTCTTGTTGGATGCGGATACTTTGATTTCGGCCTCCCCCACCATGGCCACGATTGTGACCGAGCGGGAAGCCAACATTGAGTCGGTTGAAGGTCTGCGGGAATCTTCCCTGGACTTCTATGAAGGTGTGAAATCGACCTACGTGCAAAATCGCCAGAGCGCGATTAATGACGGCCAAACCGATACTGCGGACCCGGACGATGTTGGGTTCAAGATCAATCCGTCAGGGTCTGAGTCGAGACACAGGTCGCTTGCACAAGATGACAGCCGCTAATCGCGGCCCCAACACTTCGATTGAAAGCTAAGCAAATGAACGCGAACCGTCGTACTTTTGTTCAAACCGCTATGGCCGGTGCGCTGGCGGCTGTGTTGCTGTTGCCCACCCATGGTCCGGCGGCCGCGCTGTCAGGCCCTGAGAGCTACGTGCAGAACGTGGCCAACAAAATCGTGGCCACTATCAATTCCGGCGGTTCTGCCAGCGCGTTTTCCGGTCTGGTGACCCGGTATGCGGATTTCCGCACCATCGCCCGTTTTTCTCTCGGTAAGTACCGCAAGGGACTGCCGGCCAGCAGGGCCAACGAGTATTACCGCCTGACCAAGAGCCACATTGCGCGTCTGCTGCAAGCAAACACCAAGAGCTTTAAGGGCGCGAAGCTGCAGATTGTGTCGTCTTCCGCCAAGAGTGCCAGCAATATCGTGGTGCGGAGCAAGGTGATTTACGCAAATGGTTCATCGATCCCCGTGAACTGGCGCGTGGTCAAGCGCGGCGGGGGCTACAAGATCTTCGATGTAACCGTGAAGGGCGTGTCCATGGCGATCACCCTGCGCACCAGCTTCACCTCTCACATCGCCAAGAATCAAGGGAAAGTGGCGTCGCTAATCACCCATCTGAAGCGTTGATTAGCTGTAAACGCCTTCCGTTGGACAAAATGTGACATCAAAATCTGCACAACTTCGTTGACGCAGCACCCTCGTTTGCGGTTTTGTACAGCTCATTGCACGTGAACCGAATCTGCCGATCAATGAGCTCAAGACGGCCCATCCATATGACACATTCATTTGTTGCCAGCCGACCGCGTTTGTTCACTTTGTCTGCGTGTTTTGCGCTGGCACTCAGTGCGTTGCTCCATTTTGGCGTTTCAGCGGCAGAGGCCAAAAGCCCGGCGGCCAGCTATATGGAGCGGGTGGCCAAAGAGCTGGTTAGGGCCGGCCGGACGAGCTCCCAGGGCGCGTTCTACAAGTCTATTTTGCGTTATGCAGACACCCGTCATATCGGAACCTATTCGTTGGGTATCTATCTGCCTAATCTGAAAAACACGCGCAAAAAGGCTTATTATGATGGCGTGCGTCGGTTTGTGGCCCGCTATTTTGCCGCCCAGTCGCGCAAATACCATGTAAGCCGGGTCCAGGTCTCGCCCAATGAGCGCAAGAACGGGCGCTCGATCCTGGTGGACAGCAAGATCTTCCTGTCGTCTGGCACCACGTACAAAGTGGTTTGGAAGCTGCGCAAAGCGGGCAAGGGCTATCAAATCCAGGATGCACGGGTTTTGGGCTTCTGGCTGACACCGTTTTTGCGCAGTGCGTTTGTGAACTACGTGAAGAAAAACGGCGGTGATGTGGAGAAGTTGATTGTGGCGCTGAAGCGTTAGGGCTTTTCTCCATTTTCAATACGCGCAGCCGAAAGATTCGGTGTATAAGGTGTTCCCAACCGCCGCGATAGAACGTCGAACAGGCCACCATAAGGCCTAAAGGGAATGCACATGATCGCAAACATTGTTCACACGAAAATCCGACCTGCATTTGCCGCCACAGCGTTGACGCTTGTGCTGGTGGCTGGCGCCCCTTCAATCGCCGAAGCTTGTGGACCCAGAGGTTTCATCAAGAATGTCAGCTCCAAAATGCTGTCGGCTGCCAAAAGCGGCTCAACCGGATCGTTCCGGTCGCTCATCAACTCCTACGCGGATGTGAACGCCATCGGCAATTTCGCCCTGGGGCGCTACAGGAAGCTGGTGCCGGCGTCCGATAAGGCTGCGTATCAACGGAGCATGGCCAATTTTATGGCCAAAACCATGGCGCAATACTCCAAGAAGTTTCGCGCCATTGGCGTGGAAGTGGGCCGCTGCTCATCTTCAAAGGTCACCAGCAAGCTGGTGCGCAACTCCGGGCGGGCCCAGCCGGTGGTCTGGAAGGTGCGCAGAGCCGGCGGCGGCTACAAGGTGGTTGACCTGCAGGTGCAGAACGTCTGGCTCGGCCCCCTCATGCGCACCACGTTTTCCAACGTGATCAAGAAGGGCGGCGGCAACATCAACGCGCTCTACGCCTATCTCGGCGTGCCTCGCCGCACCACGGGCACCAGCAAGTAAGCCGCCCGACTAGCGCGAAAACTGCTTATATTTGATCCGCTTGGGCATGACGGCGTCATCGCCCAGGCGGCGCTTCTTATCAGCTTCATACGCTTCAAAGTTGCCTTCGAACCATTCCACATGGCTGTCGCCCTCAAACGCCAGGATGTGGGTGGCCAGACGGTCCAAGAACATACGGTCGTGGCTGATCACCACAGCGCAGCCTGCAAACTCTTCGAGCGCCTCTTCCAGCGCTGCGAGGGTTTCGGTGTCCAGATCGTTGGTCGGCTCGTCAAGCAGCAGCACGTTGGCGCCCGATTTGAGCATCTTGGCCAAATGCACCCGGTTGCGTTGACCACCGGAGAGCGATCCGACCTTTTGCTGCTGGTCGCCGCCTTTGAAATTGAAGGCGGACGTGTAGGCCCGCGAGTTCACCTCGCGCTTGCCCAGGTAGATGATGTCGTTGCCTTCCGAGATCTCTTCCCAGACGGACTTGTTGGCATCCAGCGCATCGCGGCTTTGATCCACATAGCCGAGCTGGACGGTGTCGCCGAGGCGGATCGAGCCGGCGTCGGGTTCCTCCTGGCCGGTGATCATCCGGAAGAGGGTGGTTTTACCGGCACCGTTGGCCCCGATGATGCCGACAATACCGCCCGGCGGCAGGCTGAACGAGAGATCTTCGATGAGGAGCTTTTCGCCATAAGCCTTCTTGAGACCTTCGACTTCGATCACCAGATCGCCGAGCCGTTCGCCCGGCGGGATGACGATCTGGGCCTGGCTCGATTTCAGCCTGGCCTCGTTGGTCTTGAGCAGTTCGTCATAGGCTTTCACCCGGGCCTGGCTTTTGGCCTGGCGGGCTCTGGGGCTGGAGGAGATCCATTCGCGCTCGCGGTCGATCACCTTCTGGCGGGCGGCATCTTCGCGCTGTTCCTGGGCAAAACGCTTGGCTTTTTGTTCCAGATAGGCCGAATAGTTGCCCTCGTAAGGAATGCCGCGGCCGCGGTCGAGCTCTAGGATCCAGCCGGTCACGTTGTCCAGGAAGTAGCGGTCGTGGGTGACGATCAGAATGGCGCCGGGGTATTCGCGCAAGTGGTGCTCCAACCAGTTCACGGATTCGGCGTCCAAATGGTTGGTCGGCTCGTCAAGCAGGATGAGGTCCGGCTTAGAGAGCAGAAGCCGCGTGAGGGCCACGCGCCGGCGCTCGCCGCCTGAGAGCTTGGTGACATCTGCATCTGACGGCGGGCAGCGCAAGGCATCCATGGCCTGCTCCACCTGACTGTCCAGATCCCACAGGTTCTGTGCATCGATCTGGTCCTGCAACCCGGCGGCCTCTTCGGCGGTCTCGTCGGAATAGTTCATCATGAGTTCGTTGTAACGGTCGAGGATGGCCTGCTTTTCGCCCACCCCTTCCATCACGTTGCCGAGCACGTCTTTTTCCGGATCAAGCTCCGGCTCCTGGGCCAGGTAGCCGGCGGTTGCGCCTTCAGCGAGCCAGGCCTCGCCCTGAAACTCTTTGTCGGTTCCCGCCATGATGCGCAGAAGGGTGGATTTACCCGCGCCGTTGGGGCCCAGCACGCCGATCTTGGCGTCCGGGTAGAACGAGAGGTTGACCCCTTCCAAGACTTTCTTGCCGCCGGAATAAGACTTGGAAAGCTGGTGCATATGATAGATGAATTGCCGCGCCATGGCCCGTGTGGTGCTCCGCAGAAATTTGGAATGAAAATCTGTCGCGCTTTTAACCGACCCGGTGCCGCGGCGCAATCAACGATTGTCGCCTATTTGCGTCCCACCTTCACGGCAAGCCACCAGACCAGCAGCCCAAAGAGAAACGGCACACCGCCGATCAAAAGGACAATCTCCACACTCACATAGTTGTCGGCCCAGCGCCCGCGGCTTGCCAGATCGCCCAGTAAAATGAGCGAACAGCCCCCGCAGAACAGCATGATCAAGGCGCCGATCACAGCAAAGAACCAGCGCACCACCGTGAGCTTTGGCTTGTCTTGGCTCGGGTCAGACTTGTTGTCGGGAAGCTCGTCCATCGCTCTTACCTGTTAAATGCCCACCATAAGCTGCAACACGTTCATGAGGCTGCCCTCTCCAGCGTGCGGCGAATGTCGTGGATGCGGCCGTCGCGGTAAAACAAATTGTAGGTGTCGAACGGGATGATGAGGCCATCTGGTGTGACAAAGTGGATGCACGAGCGCTTCACCCGTGCGGTGCAGAAATTGTAAGCGTCCAGAAACTCTACAATGGCCACCCGGAAGATGTTCTCGTAGCTCATGCGCTCAAGGGCGGGGACCTCCGGCAGGCAGCACAGGAGCGCCTCCAGGCGTTCCGGCGTGGTGGCCGGGGTGGTGGAGAGCGAGAAGAACTCAAAGATGCGTTCCTGGAGGGCGGGGTACTTCTCAAACGTGATGGCGTTCGGGGCTTCGGCCACGATCACGTCGCGGGGGATGTAGGAGGTGATCGGCGCAATCTCGGCTCCATTGCGCAGCGCATAGCCGACAGCGATGGACTCCGGATTGCAGGGCAGGGGAATGATATCGCTCGCCTGGAACGGCCCGCCGTGGTCAATGATGGACCGGCGGATGTCGGTGAGCAGCACCCGGTCGGTCTTTGGATTGAAGTTATCGTTCCGGCCCGCGTCCTGGATCGGCTGAAAGGTCACCCCGCGCACACACCGCCAGTTCAGGGCATAGTCTATGATCTCGCCCGCCTCATTCTCGTTGATGCCGCGTTTGACAACCGAGACCAGGGTGGTGGAGATGTTGTGGGCTTCCAGGTTCTCCAATGCCTGGACGCGGATGCGCCTGAGATCGGCACCTCTGAGGGCTTTGAGGGCCTCTGGGCGCAGGCTGTCGAACTGCAGATAGATTTCGATCCCCGGTTTGAACTCAGCCAAAGCGGCGGCGAACTCCGGTTCTGCGGCAAGCCGCAAGCCGTTTGTGTTCAGCATGATGTGGCGGATGGGCCGGGCCTTGGCCATGCGCACAATTTCCAGAATGTCCGGGTGCAGGGTTGGTTCACCGCCGCTGAGCTGCAAAAGGTCCGGTTCCCCCTCGCTTGCCACCAGCGTGTCCATCATGCGGGCGATCTCATCCAGGGAACGGTGCGTCTGGCGTTTCGGGCTGGAGTCCGCAAAACAGACCGGGCAGGTGAGATTGCACTCTTCGTTCACATCGATGAGCGCCAGGCAGGAATGCTGCTCATGGTCCGGGCAAAGGCCGCAATCGTAGGGGCAGCCATAGTCCGTCCGGGTTTGGCTGCCCAGCGGGCGATCGCCGGGTTTAAGATACTCCTTGCAGAGTTTGAAATAGTCCGCGTCCGTGGACACCAGGGTCTTCTGCACCCCATGGCTGCGGCAGCGCTTCTGGTAGTAGACATTGTTGCCTTCAATGATGATCTTCGCCGGCACGAGGGCTTGGCAGGTCTCGCAGAGCGAGGTGGTCTGACCATAGAAGATATAGGGTGCGGCCTTACGCAGCGCGGCGGTCATCGGCGGTCCTCATGATCATGAGGCCGGCATAGGCGAGCAATGCCAGGCACAAGACGTGGAAGAGATTGAAGGGGCCGGCAAGGGTCGCGTAGGGTTTCAAAAACTCCCACACAAAACGCTGACCCGCATAGAACGCGACCATGACGTAGAAACCGTGTCGCAGAAACACCGGTTGTCGGCGGGCGAAACACACAAGCGCAACAGCGAGAAATAGCGCCATGGCAAGCGACTCATAAGCCTGCACCGGATGGCGCATGATGCCATCGCCAAAGTCTTTGGCCCAAGGAAGGCTTGTGGGCGTGCCGTGGGTTTGATCCTCCAGGCCGGAGAAATAGCAGCCCCAGCGCCCCACGACCACGCTGGCGCTGAAGCCTGCGACGAAAATGAGCCCGGTGGATCCTTGGATCTTCTTGGCGCGCTTGAAGAGCTCTACCGCCAGGATGGCGCCCAGCAGCGCGCCGAGGATGGAGCGGCCGACGCCCGGCAATTCGGTCAGCCACAGATTGAGGGTGCCGAAGCCAAAACCCCCCACCGCAGCGCCGCTGATCAAGGCAAGCGCATAGCCCGTGCCGGAATGTTCAATGGCAAGCGGACCGTTTTCCGACAAGCGCCAGCGGTAAACCCAGATGGTGAGGGCGAGCGAAGTGGCTGCGGCCGCCACATCAAACACGGTATGTATCAGTAGGTGGTCGATGCGGGAAAGGTTAGAGCAGTTCTTAGTCATATGGAACCGCCTGGTGGGTCAGCCTGTGGAGAGGCTCTCCAGGAACGCCACAAGATCCTTGACCTCCCGGTCGTTCAAATGGAGGGGCGCCAGGACCCGGGTGCCGTCTGCGTGCAAGCGTTCCACATCGATCTCAGAATAGTGGCGCACCACGTCCTCTAAGGTGGCCAGCGAGCCATTGTGCATATAGGGAGCGGTCTGGGTCAGGTTCCGCAAGGACGGCACCTTAAACTCACCGAAATTACGGTGCAGCGCCCTGACGCCGCGGACCTTCCACGCGCCTGTTTTGGCCGGGTCATCGGAGTAATCGCCGGCAAGGGTCAGTTTGCTGGCTTTCAGCTTGCCAATTCCGGCGTAGCGTCCTTTGTCGACCCGTCCGGGTCCTAAGAAATAGGGCACGCCTGCATCTTGAAACTCTCCGTTCGTGAAGTTGGGGCCGGTATGACAGAACGTGCAGTTGCCCCGGCCGAAGAACAGAGCGGCCCCGCGTTTGGCTGCGGCAGGATAGGCGCTTGCGGCTTTTTCATCACCCTTGGCCAAGGCATCGCGGAATGCATCGAAGGGGCTGCGCCCGCTCACGATCGTCTCCTGAAACGCGGCCATGGCCTTGCCCAGATTCACCAAAGTGAGCTCCAGGTTCGCCGTGTCGGGGGCGGCGCCAAAGACGTTTTCATAAGCCTCTGCCAGTTCCGGGTCGCCGTTTACGACCTTCACCACATGACCGGCGCTTGCGTTCATCTCCTTTGGGTCCAAGAGAGGCCGGATGCTCTGCGCCCAAAGATTATCGTTCTGGCCATCCCAGCCGAACCAGCGATTGAGGCGGACGTTGAAGAGAGATTGGGTGTTGCGGTCGAGCTTCGTGGTGCCGAGGCCTTGCGGCAAGCGGTCGGTCCAGCCGCGGCCCGGATGATGGCAGGTGGCGCAGGACATCTTACCGTTGCCGGAGAGCTTGGGGCTGAAGAAGAGATCACGGCCGAGCGCAATGGCGTTTGGATTGCCAGATACCCGGTTGCTGGGATCTCGGTCCCATTGGACGGGCCAAGGACCATGGAGGAGCAGTTTGTCTATCTGGGATTGAGAGAGAACCGGTTCAGCGCTGTTGGCCGTGCCGGTGGCCAGCAGTGTCAGAACGACCAGAGCCAGCAGCCGCCCCGCCACCCTCATGGGACGTTTATGTCCATGGAGAGATGGCTCGGGGCGCCATCGCTGTAGACAGAGACCGTGATTTTCCAGTGGCCCGGCATATGGAACAGAAAGCCGGTGGCCTTGTACTGTCCTTCACCGGTCCGGCTGAGCTGGGGCTGGTAGTTCATGCCGTGCTTGTGAGCCGGCATGGTGGCATCCACCGACAACCGGTCCAACGACTTGGACCCGGTGCTGCAGACCTGCAGCTCCACATCGAAGGGAGCGCCCACGGTGGGCGTGTTCGCGCCGAGGTTCAGCGCCGCCTTAAAGGAGGTCTGATCTTCCGGTGTCAGCGTGTGCCATGTGTCCGGTGCACCACACGCGCCCGCCCAGGTGGCACTTGTGGACAGGCCGAGACAGAATGCGCCGGTTATGATGGTGCGGATCACGGCGTGTTCACTGGGAGGGTTGGAGCCGGAGCATGGTTTCGGCGTTGCGGAAGGCGATCTTCTCAGCAATGTCCTTGGGCAGATCAGACAGCCAGGCGCGCGATGTGCGGGCGTGATCCTCCACATAGAGCCAGCGTTCGGGCGCAAATGTGTCTGTGCCCACCATGAAGCGATCGGGGAACTCTTCAAACGCCTCGCGCCATTGGGGCACCACCTTGCCATTGTCGTCGTGATCGGACCGAAACGCCAGATCTGCCCACAAGTTCTTGTATTTACGAAGCATTTCACGTACGCGCTCCGGCCGCACGAAACCGGAATGGGCCCACAGGACCCGGGCTTCAGGATAGGCTTTGAAGATGCGGTCGACCGCATCGGCATCTGAGTGAGCGTGCAGGAGGAGATCGTGCTCTTTGGCCAGTTGGATGATCCTCTGCAATACGGGCGTTTCAATATCCTCATCGAAGGCGTGAAATTCGCCAATTGCATGATATTTATGGCGTTTCAGCAGGTCTTCCACATACTCAATGATCGTTGGGTCATGCATCCATGATCCGGTTTCGCCCCGTTTGCGATAGGGCCTCAGCGCCGGCACCACAATATCTGGGGCATGTTTCACGAGAAGCTGCGTGCCACGGTCATCGGAGCTGGAGACCAAGGCCTTCTTTACACCGGATTTTTTAAGGATTTCTGCGATTTTTTCAGGCGGCAGAAACTCCACGGCATCGTGGCTGTAATGAATATGCGAATCAAAAATCGGCAGCTCCTCAGCGTACGCACTGGCGGAAAGGAGGAGCGAGAACAGCGCAATCAAACGCAGCATGGCGTTGGTTTCCTCATATTGGCTGTGCAAGCCTACTGATGCCTTCGCGCCTTGCCAAGCCCGCGCACGGAAAGATGCGGCCTTATGTTGCTGAAAACGGGCGCTTTGCCGGGCGTTTCAAAGGAATCGTTAAACTTGTTTTCCTATAACCGAACGGTCAGTAAGTGAGTAAGTCGGCCGGTTCCATGACCCAATGTGGGCGCAGACCAGTTCAGTTTGATTTCGTTGCCAGCACGGGGCGGACGGCAACCACCTTTCTTGCCTCGGCGTTGAACGGATTTGACGGTGTTGCGGCCTGCCATGAAGGCTATCTGGATGGCGACAAGGCGCGAGATGCGCTCCTGCCACTCATCAATCTGGAAAACGCACAGGCGTTCACCTCACCCGGTGCTGCTGCCCAAGCGGTCGCCGAAAAGCGCAGCCTGAAAGTGATTGCGGATGCGGTGGAGGCTGCGGGCGCCGAAAGGCTCATCGATGTGGCCTATTACAACGCCACATTGGCCCATGCGCTGTTGAGCGCCCATCCTGCCACCCGGATGCTCGGTGTCATCCGCGACTGCGCGAGCTTCGTGCGATCGGCCACAACACTGACCGGCGAAGACCCGCTACCGGTCGGCTGGGCGGACCCGAACAAGCCTATGTCCCAGCGCGAGATGTTCATCGAAATGGGCCGCATCAGGCCGGCCAGGCAAAGTGCCGCTCGGACGGAATGGAAAAGCTGGGGCGCGGTGCGCCGCAACGTGTGGCTTTGGAAAGAGACCAACCTTTTGCTCTGTGCGGCCAAGGAGGCCTTCCCGGACCGGGTCAGCCTCGTGCGCTTTGCGACCTTTGCCTCCGAGCCCGATACCTTCTGGGCGCACACGTCAGCATTTTTCAAGCTGCCTGATGCCGGTGCCGGTGTCCCGGCGGGCCGGGCCGAGGCGGTGAACAAGAAACCCGCGGGCTATCAGATCGGACCGCAAGAAACCTGGTCGCCGGCCGAACAGGCTGCGGCTGAGACAAGCCAACTCGTGATCAATGAAAGGGCCCTCTATGACTGCTGAACTCTCCATGGGCAAGCTGTGCACGGTGATTGAAGACGGGATCAAGGCGGCCAGCCCCTCCGGCGAACTGACCGAGACGGTGACCGAAGCGTCCAAGATGGGGGCGCCCAGGGAATGGGATTCCCTATCGTTCGTGGCCGTCTTCAATGCGGTTTCCGAAGCCTTCAACGTTGAGCTGGAATATGACGATGCCATCCACTTCCGGGATGTGAAGTCTATCCACGAGTTCCTCGAAGAGGTGATGGCGGCATGAGCCGGCTGCACCGCATAGTGCACGACCGATTGACAGCGAGCGCCGAGCGCATCGCCGTTGCAGGCGTTGAGGTCTCCTATGCGGGCTTGCGTGGTTTGGTGTCCGGGCTTCAAGCGGCCATGGACCCCGGGGTGAGCGCGGTGGGCATTCTCAGCACCCGCCGTTTGGAAGCCTATGTGGCCGTGCTGGCGTGCTTCTTCGCCGGTGTCAAATTCGTGCCCATGAACCCCGAATTGCCCCTCAGCCGGCTTCAGCATGTGGCAGAGGCAGGGGAAGTGGACTTGGTGCTGTGCGATCCTTCAACGGCAGAATTGGCCGGTGAGATTGGCGTGGCGGCGCTCAACGTCGCTGATGTGGGCCAAGGGGAAGCGCCCTTGCGTGTTGCCGAGATTGCGCAGGACGCCGTGGCCTATCAGATGTTCACCTCCGGCTCCACCGGCGCACCCAAAGGCGTGCCGATCACCTATGGCAACCTGGAACACTACGTTGTCCAGATCATTGAGGCGCTTGAGTTGCCGGAAGGCGCGCGCTTCAGCCAGTTGTTCGACTTGAGCTTTGACCTCTCCATGCACGACATCTTCGTCACGTTCGCGCGGGGTGGGTGTCTGGTGCCGGCAAGCGGCCTGGATCTGATCATGCCGCACGGCTACATGGCCAAGAACAAGATCGATGTGTGGTTCTCCGTGCCTATGCTGGCCATGGTGGCCCACCGCGGGCAGGGACAAAAGCCGGTTTCTCACCAGTTGCAATTGGCGCTGTTCTGCGGCGAGCCGTTGCCCACCGAATATGCGCGCAACTTCCAGGCGTTCCTTGCCGATGACGGAGCACTGTTCAACCTCTACGGGCCCACGGAAGCCACCATTGCTTTCACGGCCAAGCGCTTTGACCCGGACCAGTCTCAGTTTGCGACGGTTCCGCTGGGCGCACCGTTCGGCGGCAACCTGATCGCTGCGGAAACGGACACCGGTGATGTGGTGAAGCTGCGGGAAGGCGTTACGGGCGAGCTGCTGTTGGGGGGACCGCAGGTTTTCTCAGGCTACCAGCCGGCCAATGCTGCTGAGTGTTTCGTGAACTCTGACGGGCAAAGCTATTACCGCAGCGGCGATCTGGTTCGTGTTGAAGAGGGCGAGTTGCTGCATCTCGGGCGCAAAGACAGCCAGATCAAGCTGCGCGGCTACCGGATTGAGCTGGGTGACGTGGAGGCGGTGTTCCGCAAGGTATTCGACTGCCCGTCCACCGCCGCCATCGTGTTGGGCACAGGCGAGGACAAGCAGATCGGTGTTGCCTATGTGCGCGAGCGGCCCGTGGACAGCTTGAAACCTCTCTCAGGCCATTTGCCGGGCTACATGATGCCGGGTGCCCTCATGCATCTGGAGGCCATGCCCACCAATGTGAACGGCAAGATTGACCGCAAACACCTTGAGGGCCTCTCATGGTCCGTCTGAACAAAGGCCCATATCTGATTATTCTGGCGCTGGCGGCCCTGGCGTTCTTCGGCGCCTGGGTGCGTACGTATGCCCTGACCCCGTCGTCGAGTTGCATCTATACTCTGGCGGAGCAGAACGCAGCGCCGGCGGATGTGTTGTTTGTCGGCACCAGCCGCATGGGCCGCGGCATCGACGCAGGCTACATGGAGAAGCGCCTGGCCGCGAAGTATGGCAGGACGGTAACGGTTGAGCGCATCAGTCTTTCTTCCTCAAACGTCACCCAGTTCCGGCCGGTGATCAGGCGGTATGTGGAAGCTCGCGGCGCGCCGAAACTGGTGTTTCTGCAACTGATCTATAACTTCAAGCCCGAAGAGCGGCGGAGCGCGGATATGCCGATCAACCCGCCGCGCAATGTTGCCTTTGCCCCGCTCGACGAGCTTCTCCAGATCCAGAAGGAAGCCCGTCTCAACGATCATGAGACCGTGCTGCCACGCAGCTTTGAGGCGGGATATATGTCGATCCCGGCCATGTTGCTGGCCAAGGTGGAGATGACCATTGTGGCGGCGCTCAAGTATCCCGCACACCGCCTCCTGGGCCGCACCACCGGGTGTCACGGTGCGGAAATGCACCGCCACATGAACCCCACGCGTCTCTACAACTCCATTGATGATCAGGTGACGTTTCAGCCGGAAACCAAGGCCCGCAAGAAGAGGCGTCTGGCCAATCTGAAGATCACCCAGGCCTATTTGCCGTTCGCTCCCCTCAGCCCGGTGCGGCAGTTTGAGAACCAGCAGATGAAGGCCATGATCGATCAGTTGGAAGAGGGCGGCAGCAAAGTAGTGCTGGCCTATCTGCCGGCGCTGGGCGAGCGTGAACTTGGCCCTAAGGTCTTAGGCGAGATCAAGGCAGCGTTTCCCAACAATCCCCTGGTTCATCCCATGAGCCTGTTTGCCGGAGAAGAGGGGGACAAGCTCGCCATCAGCTATGTGGACACCCATCATGTGGACCACTACGGCGCCCTGCAGTTCTCCCGCTACTTCGCCCAGCGCATAGCGCACGAGCTTAACTGATGGCTCCGCTGCAGCATCTTATCTTGATCCTGGTGGCCTGGGTGCTGTGTCAGGCCCTTGCGCGCCGTGACAGCGTTCACGTGCTGAGCGCTTTTGGCCTCGTGGCCCTGCTGATCTATGCCCCGGTGGCGGGTTTGGTGATTGCCCTGACCGCCTTGGAAGCGGTGATCATGGTGATGGTATTCTCCGCCTTGCCGCGCAAGTCCAACTGGCGCCAGTATGGGGCCTATCTCCTGCTGCTCAACCTGTTCTTTGTGGACTTCCACCATCTGGCGCTCAACATGCCTGTGGCGATCTTAGGGATTTCGTTCTCCGCCATCCGCATCTTCATGACCGCCAAACAGCTTTTGTCCGCGCGCAAGGGGTATGAATACGGTGATCTTTATTGGATCTTCGCGGCGGGCTTCTATCTGCCGGCTTTGGTCATCGGTCCTGTGTTTTCCGGGCTCGATCTGAAGACGCAGTATGAGAAGGGAGCGCCGGAAGAGGTTGTGTTGCGGGACTATCGCATGCTCCTGATGGGGTTGGTCCTGGCCATGATTGTGGCGGTGCTCATGGGCACTCTTGCTGAGCTGACCACCCTGCGCCATTCACAACTGGCCGCTGCGCCCTTCTACTTCCTCCAGTTGTTCTGTGCGTTCTGGGGCCAGTCTCTGATTGCGGAGCATTCGTCGCGTTTCTTCGGTTACCGTCTGCCGGTGAACTTCGATGCCCCGTGGCTTGCCCGTACTCCTGCCGAATTCTGGAAGCGCTGGCACAAGTCCATGGCTAACTTCGTGCTGCAATACATCTTCCTGCCCCTCAATCTGCGCGGGCTCTCGCCGAAAGTGGCCACAACAGGTGCCTTCATCTTCATGGGGCTCTGGCACAATCTGTCGATCGGCTATTTCGTCTGGGGACTGGGACATGGGCTCATGCTGGCGTTCAGCCCGCAGGAGCTGAAAGGCCGGGCCCAGCAGGTCTTGATGCCGGTCGCCTTATGGGTGTCGGTGATTGGATTGTCTTACTTTGCCAACTACGGACCTTACGCATGAAGAGTGCCGACCAAAAAGAAATCTTCAAGATTGCACTGATCGTGATTTGCGCGTTCACGCTGCTTTTGTTCGTGGATCCCGGGTTTCAGGAATCGCCTTACAACGAGTTTTAGGGTTCAGTGCTTTGCGCCTGTGCCCCAATGCTCGATCACAACCTGTGCGGAGCATCCAATACCACTGTTGAGCAGGTTGGTGGGATTGGCTCAGGTGAGAGGATCCGATAACCGGGCGATCAACCAATTCTTACAGCGCTGATACTATTTTTCAAAAACCCGTTACTGACAGCTTCGTTGATTGACTCTTCGTGGTCACGGCTAAATAACGGCAGGCGTGTAGGGGGTATGTGTAGATCAGGGTTGGGTTTTTCATGAAAATGATACGTGTGTTGGCAGCATCGCTTTTGCTGGCTGCTTCGGCAACGACTGCGAGCGCTGCAGTTATGACTGTGGGGTCTGGTGGGTTTAACAACGGCTTTGCCACGAGCATCACTTTTGACGACGAGGCCGCTCGAGGCACGTCCAACAATCGTGACGACCCTTTCAATGCGCTTGGTTTCAACGATGGTTCGTTCTTCGAAATCGGCTTTGGAAGCTTCGTCGAACTCACGTTCGGCACGACATTCAGCGCTGAAGCAGCCATCTTTGAAGTTACCTTTGGCAACCCGTCCAATTTTCCGGAGTCTGCGGACATTTTTGCCGGGAACGGTGGAAACTTCACCTTTGTTGCCAGTCTGCCAAACGTTGATGCGCAGGGCGGCGCCGTCTTGTCTCTGGCAGGGCTCTTGGGTGGCCCGTTCGACACAATTCGCATTGAGGACACATCCTCACCGATCCGCAACGCCCTCACTGGCGGATTTGACATTGATGCGGTGCAGGTTACGACCGGCCCGAACGACAATGTCCCGATCGTTCCGCTTCCTGCCGCGCTGCCGCTCATGGCTGGCGGCCTGGGCTTATTGGGCCTGATGGGCTGGCGCAGAAAGCGGAAAGCCGCAACGGCTTAGAATTCAATCCACAATTCACTGAGAGAGCGGTCCTTCGAGGCCGCTCTTTTTTTAACTAAAACGCGGTGTCTAACCTAATTCTTGGCTTCGGATTCCTGCGGGCGCGCTTTGGGCTTCAGGGTCTCGGCGCACTTTGCGAAGGGGCCGAAATAGATCCCGCTCAAGGTTTTGAACTGCTCCATTTCGTGAGCCTCAATCCCGAACTTCACCCGCTCGTTCTTGCCCGGGAGATAGAGGGTGCCCAGCATGGCGTCCCAGAACGAAAAGATGTGCCCGAAGTTCGTGTCATAGTGCCGGACGCTGGTGGAGTGATGCACTTGGTGCTGGGCCGGGGAGATGAAGATCTTGTTCCAGAAGTCCCCATAAGAGATCCACATGTGAGAATGGCGCAGGTTGTAGCCCAACAGACGCCACAGATAGATCCCGGCGATGACGCCGAAGATGGTGTACGCCTCGATGCCCCGTCCGATCACAAGCGTCCACCCGATGAGCGCCAGGCCAATCGTTACCGTGGTGACCAGTGCGCCAAACAGATAATCCACCGGATGCCGCCTCATGGCGGTGACCGGCGTCATCACCTCGGCGCTGTGATGCACTTTGTGAAATTCCCAGAGCAGGGGCACCTTGTGTTTGAGATAATGGGCATAGGTGGCGCCGAAGTCCCAAGCCAGGAGCAGCACGATCGTGAAGCCGATCTTGCTCCAAAGCGAGTTGCCCGCTTCGCCGGTGGTGATGCCAACGGCCTCGAATGCGCGCACGAAGACCTCAGCAAAGAGGGCCGGGGTGATGATCGCCGACAAGGTGACGAAGAACAAAAGACCGTCGTTGATCAGAAAGATCTTGTAGTCGTTCTTGGCGGAGGGATGAAAGAAGATGCGCTTGGGAAAGAGCATTCGAATAATCTGAAACGGGCGAATCTCGCGCCGTCCGGCCTTCTTCTTCATGCGCACCATCAGCACCACGAAGGCCAGCAGGAAGGCCACGAACAGCGGCCCGATGCCCAGGAAACTCATCGGGTCGTGAACACTGCCCAACGAGTTTGAATACGCGTTCTTCAGGTAGGTCGTTATGGTACTCAACTCAAACATACGCGCCTCTGGCTCCGCCACTGTGGGGGCGGATTAACTCATACTCCAGAGGCTCAGTTTAGCGCGAGAGAGCTGAATAGAGCTTTAATCAGGTGCATGCAGCTTTAAGCGGTTCGCCTTCAATGGTGATGCGATGGAGCACCCTGCGGTAACCAAAACAGTCGTCCAGGGCACAGTGCCAGGTGGCCCGGTTGTCCCAGAATGCGACGTCTCCCTGCTGCCAGCGGTGGCGGTAGGTGAACTGCGGTTGGGTGGCGTGGGCGTAGAGAAAGTCCAGCAAAGCCTTGGATTCCGCCGGTGCCCAACCATCAATGCCCTCGGTGAAGCCGGAGTTCACGTAGAGCACTTTGCGGGCGGATATGGGATGGCGGATAACCACGGGGTGCTTGGCCCGAACGCCCGCTGTGTCCAGTCCGGGAAGCCGGTCGGCGAACGCGGCGCCCACGTTGGGATTGGCCACTTCAGGACAAACGGTGTCCGCATGCCAGGCTTCCAGCCCTTCCAGCACAGCTTTTAGACCGCCCGACAACGCCTCATAGGCGGCTGCCATGCCGGCAAAGAGCGTGTCGCCGCCCACTGGCGGGATTTCGCGCGCCGCAAAGACCGAGCCCATGGCCGGCACCTGGTCATAGGAGTGATCGGTGTGCCAATACCATCCCGTAGCGCCGCGTTCATCTGGCTGGCGTTGCACATTTGCGATTTCCGGAAACCCTTCCACGGGCTGGAAGAAGCGGTTGATATTGATCTCGCCGAACGCCTTGGCGAAGCGCAACTGGTCTGCCGGTGAAATCTCCTGGCCGCGCAAGAAGATGACGCCAAACAGGCCGAGTGCGGTCCGGATTTCCTGGAGCTCCCCGTCTGACAGCGGCCTGGCCAGATCCACATCGGTGATTTCAGCACCCACAGAGGGTGAAAGGCGCGCCACGGAAATATGCTGGAAGCCGGCGAGGTCTTGGTCTTTGATCATATCGGTCACCTTGCAAACGGATGACCCCAAAGGTGCGTTACCTGAAGCGGTCGTTTATGGGCTCAAGCGCCTCTGAGCCAGGACAGAGTTCGCCCAAGGGCAGAGTGTTCAAGGGGCGCTCGCTTGTGCCGAGTGTCTCATGCAGATCCTGCTCGCGTCCATCAAAATAGAGCAACCCTGTTGTCACCTCGCCCGCGTTCAGCCGCTCGCGGATGGTGTTGATGGCCTGGTCCGCATCGGTGGGGTCATACCCGGTGTCCAGTTTGTGCAAGCGGATCTTGGCTCCGCCGTGAAGCTCCACATCGCTGGTGGTGCCTTCCGCGTAGTCAATCTCGATTTCCTCTTCCGGGGGCACGAAGTCCAGCTTATCGAGCACGGCATTATGGCCGCGCACATAGTCGTAGCTTTTGGTTGAGGCGGGGTGGTTGTTGAAGGTCACGCATGGGGAGACCACGTCCAGGAAGGCAAAGCCATTGTAGCTCATCGCCGCCTCGATGAGAGGGACGAGCTGAGCTTTGTCGCCGGAGAATGAGCGGCCCACGAAGCCTGCGCCCAACTGAATGGCGATCTGGGCAAGATCGATGGCTTCAAACAGGTTGGATTCGCCTTTCTTGGAGGGAGAGGCTTTGTCATTGGTGGCCGAAAACTGGCCTTTGGTGAGCCCGTAGCAGCCGTTGTTCATGACGATGTAGGTCATGTTCAGCTGGCGCCGCATGGCGTGGCAGAACTGACTGAGGCCAATGGAGGCCGTGTCGCCGTCACCGGAGACGCCCAGGTAAACCAGATCGCGGTTGGCGAGGTTGGCGCCGGTGGTGATGGAGGGCATGCGGCCGTGGACGGAGTTGAAGCCGTGACTGCGCGAGAGGAAATATGTGGGGGCCTTGGACGAGCAGCCGATGCCCGACACTTTGGCCAGCCTGTGGGCCGGCAGCTCCAGCTTAAAGCAGGCCTCGATGATCGCTGCCGTGATGGAATCATGACCGCACCCTGCGCACAAGGTGGACATTGCGCCTTCATAGTCGCGCCGGGTGAGCCCCAGTTTGTTTTTCTTTAGGGCCGGATGGAAGGCTTTGGGTTTTTGGATGTAGCTCATGTCTATCTCTACTCGGCAGCAAGTTGGACATCGCTCTCGGCTGCCTTGATGTGCGAGCGTACAAACTCGGCCGTCATCGGCATACCGTCATAGTTCAAAACGGAGATCAGCTTGGCGCGTTGGATGCCCGCTTCCACCATCAGAAGCTGACGCATCTGGCCACCTTGGTTTTGCTCCACGACATAGATGCGGTCGTGGTTGTCCGCAAAGGCACGCACGTCCTCGCAGAACGGGAATGCGGTCAAGCGCAGGGCATTCGCGGTAACGCCCACCTCGTTCAACTGATCCATGGCCTCCAGCACCGCGGGCCGGTTAGCGCCGAAATAGATGATGCCCACACGGCTGTTCGGATCGCGGATATCGGCCTCCGGTTTGGGCAGAAGGTCTGCTGCGGTCTCAAACTTGCGCAACAGGCGGTCCATTACGTCCGCGTTCACGGTCCCGTCTTCGGTATAGCGCGCATATTCGTCATGGGAGGTGCCACGGGTGAAGAAGGCGCCTTTGGTGGGGTGGGTGCCGGGGAGTGTGCGATAGGTGATGCCGTCGCCGTCAACATCCTTGTAGCGGCCCCAGTCAGGCATGGCGTCCAGCTCTTCGGCGCTTAAGACCTTACCGCGGTCATGCACGTGGGCATCGTCCCAGGACAGCGCGTCACACACCCAGTCGTTCATGCCGATGTCCAGATCGCTCATGACGATCACCGGTGTCTGCAGGCGCTCGGCCAGGTCGAATGCCTCCGCCGCAAAGCTGAAACACTCGGTCGGGTCGGTGGGGAACAACAGCACGTGCCGCGTGTCGCCGTGTGAGGCGTATGCACAGGAAAGGATGTCAGACTGTTGGGTTCGCGTGGGCATGCCGGTGGAGGGCCCGCCGCGCTGAACGTTGAAGAGGACCAGCGGCACCTCGGCGAAATAGGCCAGACCGAGAAACTCGTTCATCAGCGAGACGCCGGGACCGGACGTTGCGGTGAAAGAGCGTGCGCCATTCCAACCTGCGCCAATGGCGATCCCGATGGCCGCAAGCTCATCTTCGGCCTGGACGATGCCGTACATTTTCTTGCCGTCATCCTGGATCCTGAGCGCTTTCGCATGGCGCTCGTAGCTCTCTGCCAAGGAGGTGGAGGGTGTGATCGGGTACCAGGCACACACAGTGGCGCCGCCATAGACGGCGCCCAGGCCGGCGGCTTCGTTGCCCGACACCAGGATCTTGCCGGCCGTGGCGTCTGCCGCCTCAACCTTGAACGGAAGCGGGCAGGCATAGTTGTCGCGAATGTAATCGCGGCCCATGTGGAGGGCTTTGAGGTTTGGTGCGATCAGCTTGTCTTTGCCTTTGAACTGGCTGGCCACCACGCTCTCAAGGACCTCAACGTCAATGTCCACGAGCGCGGCCACGGCCCCTACATAGACCATGTTCTTGAAAAGCTGCCTTTGACGCGTATCTGCCCAGTGTTCTGCACACATCTTCGCGATGGGCATGTCGATGACGGTCACATCGTCCCGCTTGAACGGCCGCGGCAGGGTGGAATCGTAGAACAGATATCCGCCCGGCAGCACCTGTTTCAGGTCTTCCTCATAGGTCTGGGCGTTCATCGCCACCATAAGGTCAACGCCCTCGCGGCGTGCCAAATAGCCTTTGCCGGAGACCCTGACTTCGTACCAGGTGGGCAGGCCTTGGATGTTGGAGGGAAAGATGTTTTTGGGGCTGACCGGAATGCCCATGCGAAACAGGGTCTTCGCAAACATCAGATTGGCCGACGCGGAGCCCGATCCGTTGACGGTTGCAAACTTTACGACAAAGTCGTTGATACCGCTCATTCCGCTCACCCGGCCTTCGACCATTGCACATAGGCGTCCAGGTTGACCTGGCATGGCTTTGCCGCTTGGGTTTTGACGTAGGTGAATTTCTGCATATCCCACGCCCCGGTCGGACATCGTTCCGCGCATAAACCGCAGTGCACACACATGTCCTCGTCTTTGGCCATGATGCGGCCCGTTTTGAGGGGTGGCGACACATAAAGCGCTTGGTCGGTGTTGAGCGCAGGTACCCGCAAGTTTTGCCTGAGTTCAGGCTCGGCTGCATTCTCAATGAAGTTGATGCAATCGATGGGGCAAATGTCCATACAGGCATCGCATTCGATGCACAAAGGCCCGGTGAACACGGTCTGTACGTCGCAGTTCAAGCAGCGCTCAGCCTCATCGAAGGCCAGTTGGTCGTCGTAGCCCAGCTCCACCTCGACTTTCAGGTCTTTCAGCGACTTGGCCAGGTCTTCGTGAGGCACATCAACGCGGCCTGTGCTGGCATAGTCGTTCTCGTACGCCCATTCGTGGATACCCATCTTCTGGCTGATGAGGGAATGACCAGGCGCCGGGCGGCTCTGAACCAGGTCTTCACCGCGGCAGTGCAGGTCGATGGAGATGGCAGCCTGATGGCCATGGGCGACCGCCACAATGATGTTTTCCGGGCCCCAGGCCGAATCACCGCCAAAGAAAACGCCGGGCAATGTCGACATCATGGTGGTCTTGTCGACCAGCGGCATGCCCCAGCTCTCGAACTCAACGCCCAGATCGCGCTCGATCCAGTCAAACGCGTTGTCCTGGCCAATGGCCATGAGCACGTCGTCACACTCGAAAAGAACCTCTTCGCCGGTGGACACCAAGGTGCGCTTGCCGTCTTCGTCATACTCCGCGCGCATCACCTCAAACAACACACCCTTGAACTTGCCGTTTTCGCGCACGAACGCCTTGGGGCTGTGATTGTCGTAGATCGGGATGCCTTCTTGCTCGGCCTCCTCAATCTCCCAGTCTGAGGCCTTCATGTCCTTGCGCGGAGAGCGCACGGTAACGCGCACATCCTTGCCGCCGATGCGCAGGGCCGTGCGGCAGCAATCCATCGCCGTGTTGCCGCCGCCGATGACCACCACCCGTTCGCCGATCGTGTCCACATGACCGAACGCCACCGAGGTGAGGAAGGAAATGCCGATTTGGATGTTGTCTGAACATTCCCGGCGGCCTTCAATATTGAGATCCTTGCCCTTGGGGGCGCCGGTGCCCACGAACACGGCGTCATAGTCGTCGTCCAAAATGGCTTTAAGACTGGTGACTTCCTCGCCGAACCGGGGCTCAACGCCAAAATCCACGATCCGGTAAACCTCTTCATCCAGAACGTTTTCCGGCAATCTGAACGACGGAATGTTGGTGCGCATCAGGCCGCCCGCCTTCGGGTCCTTATCGAACAGCGTGCATGCATATCCCAGGGGCAAGAGATCTCGTGCCACCGTCAGAGAGGCGGGGCCGGCGCCCAGCAGCGCAACACGCTTGCCGTTGCCTTCCTTTGGGATCTCCGGCAGACGGTCGGAGATATCGTCCCGATAATCGGCCGCCACCCGTTTCAGGCGGCAGATCGCCACCGGCTTCTCTTCAATCCGCCCGCGCCGGCAGGCCGGCTCGCACGGCCGATCGCAGACGCGGCCCAAGATCCCCGGAAACACATTGCTTTCCCAGTTCAGCATGTAGGCGTCGGTGAAACGGCGCTGGGCAATCAGCCGGATATACTCAGGAACAGGTGTATGGGCCGGGCAGGCCCACTGGCAGTCCACCACTTTGTGAAAATACTCAGGATCGTCCACGTCTGTCGGGGACGTTGCGCGCTGCATCTCTGTGACGCTGCTATCCATACTCTTTGCTAGCTTCAACCTGCGCGCTTACGCACGTCCCAACCCTATCCCGGTGTAGCTATAGACCTTTGTATCCCAATATCGCCTACCGTCAAGTTAACTAAACCGTGAGGTTAACGGCCTTGAGGATCAGCGGGAAAATCAGAGGCAAAGATGCTTCGGCTGCGAAAGGCTGAGCCAAGGCATGACATATGCTTTAGGTCACTTGCACGCCTGTGCTGGGATACCTACGTTATCCCAGAATCACTGTCAGGGTTTGGGAGAAGCACGCGATGCATGTCAGTTGCACCATTGGAGCGATTTTGTTGGCGGGGGTCTTATGGATTGTGCCCGCCACGCCCGCCCTGGCCGCCTGTGGGGACAAGGCCAAGGTTGGTGTCGATTGGTCGGGCTGCAAGAAGCAAAACAAGATCCTGAAAGGCCGCGACCTCACCGGGGCCAAACTTGTGGGCTCTGATCTGTCCTCTTCCACCCTTCGCGACAGCACATTGAACGGCGCGGCGCTGGAGCGCGCGATGCTGGTGAAAACCACACTGGCGGGCAGCAGCTTGAAAGGCGCTAACTTGAGTAAGGCACAAGGGCCAAGAGCCAATCTGGAAAAGGCGGACCTTATGGAAGCCAACCTGGCAAAGGCGGAGTTTAGCCGCGCCCGGTTCTCCGGCGCCAGCCTTGCCAAGGCCGATATGAGCAAAGCCGACGTCTCGCGGGCCGTGTTTGCGGGCGCCGACCTTTCAGATGTCAACCTGACCTATGCGAACATCTCCCGTGCCGATTTCCGCGGCGCGGCCTTGAGCGGCGTCAACCTCACCGGGGCCTACGTTCTGCTCACACGCTTTGAGGGAGCCGACCTTAGCGCGACCAAGGGACTGACGGCTGATCAGCTCTCGATTGCCTGCGGGGATGCTGAGACGACGCTTCCTGCCGGTCTCAGCGCCCCGGAAAGTTGGCCGTGTGAGTGAACTGCTCTAGTGCGCCATTAGAACGGGCATGGTCATTTTGTCCAGCAAGTAGCGGGTGACCCCACCGAACAGATATTCGCGCAGCCTGGAATGGCCATAAGCCCCTGACACCACAAGGTCTGCGCCAACATCGTTTGCCTTGGTGAGCAAGGCATCTCCGATATCCCACTTTCCGGTAGATAGGGCTTCGGTGGTCACATTCACATTGTGGCGTGACAGCATGTGGGCCAACTCGCTGCCGGGCAGGTTGCCGCCTTCATACTCATCGGCATTGACCCATACGACCGTTGCCTTCTCCGCCTTTTTCAGCAGAGGTACAGCATCAGCCACCGCGCGCGCGGCCTCCGCACTGGCATTCCAGGCCACAAGGGCGTGCGTGCCGATATTGGAGAAGTCGCCCTCATGGGGCACCACCAGAAGCGGTCGGCCTGCATCCATGAGCACGTTCTCAACAAACTCCGGCTCAAAGCTGTCAAAACCCTCCGTGGGTGTCTGGCCGGCAATAATCAAATCGGCCTGCATCCCATGCGCGGTGGTGAGCCCGGAGACCGACGGGTTCTGAGACTGTAGATGACGCCATTCCCCGCGCACGCCATCCTTGCGCACCTGTTCCTCGAACATCTCACGCACCGATTCGGCGTTGCTCTCGTAGTAGTTCCGCTGTTCAGCGTTGATATCGACAGCGGCATGCGTGGTGGCCGGCGTGGCGTAATAGCGGGCACCGGGAATGACATAGAGGCCAATCAGGTGGGCATCGTGTTTGGCAGCCAACTCACAGCCGATGCGGATCAGTTGTTCGGCGCGATCAACTGTGTTGAGAGTGGCAAGAATGGTGCGGACGGGCATGCGCTTTCTCCTGAACAAGTGTTTGAGAGAGTGTGCACGAGATTGCACCGGGGCGGCTTGATCTGGATCAGTTGGCGCCTTTAATCGCTAATGGGACATGAGAACGGGGACAGTCATGTTCCTGAGCACATGTTGCGCGGTGCTGCCAAAAAGGAAGGTGCCGAATTTGCCGCGCCCATAGGCCCCCATGACCAGAAGATCCGGCTTGGTTTCCGCGCAATGTGCCAGGATCGTCCGTCCTGCCTCGCGCTTGCTGGCCTTGAGCTGAACCAGATTGGCGTTGATGCCGTGGGCTTTCAGATGAGCGATGAGATCGTGCTCGGGCAAAACCCGCTTTTCCGCGTCGTCTTCATCGTCAATCAGACGGATGACATCCAGTCGCTTCTTCGTTTCCAGTATCTGCATGGCATCGGTGAGCGCCCGGGCCGCGGCGCGGCTGCCGTCCCAGGCCACAACCGCCTCTTCCTTGAACGGTTGCGGCTCATAGGTGGCCGGAACCGCAATGATCGGCTTGCCTGACCGCAGCAGCAGTTCTTCAGCGTTCAGAGAGCCTCCGCCGGTTTGGTCCACGCTGCGGAATTGACCGGCAATCAACAGGTCGAAATAGCGGGCGTAGCGCGGCATCAACACATCCGGTCGGCCTTCGCAGGTGATCCAGTTGGCTTCGGCCTTGGCACCGGCGGCTTTCACTTCTGATTGGAAATCTTCGCCGATGGACTTTTCCGCGGCCAATTCGGCGTCGTGGATGTTCTTCATGACGCTTTCAGGAATCCAGCGGCGGTATTGGCTCTCGTATTCCTTGGGCTTGTAGACATGCAAGCCGGTGATCTTCGCGTCGTATTTCTGCGCCATTTGAACTGCAAACCGCACGGCCCTTTTGGCGTTTTCATTGCCGTCATAGGCGACAAGCAGGTCTTTGATGGCCATTGTATCTCTCTCCAGATGTTACGTGTGATCACCCTGCCTCACAGCGTGGCCCAGGCTATTGATCGAGGTCAATGGACTTTCCCACATCTCGCTCTAGGGAGAGGGTGGAGAGAGCTCGGCGCGGCCCCCCAGATGCTCGGCCAGGAAGCGTTCCAGCGCGCGGGCGAACGCCATCTTGTTGCGCGGCTTGCGGATGACATGGCCCTCATCGTCGAACACAATGTACTGTGCGTCCCGGCCATTTTTCGTGACCGCTGCAACAATGCGGTCGGAGTGGTCGCGAGACACCCTCACATCGTTGGCCCCATGAACCACCAGCATGGGCTTGGTGATGCGGTCCACGTAGTTGATGGGTGAGCGGGCAGCCATGTCTGAGCGGTCGTCCGGGTTTTCCGGGTGGCCCACATAGGCGTGCCAGCGGGCGAGGCCGTTTTTCCAGTAGGAGGGGAAGGATTCAAACGCTGAGACCAGGTCCGCAACGCCCACCACGCTGATCCCGGCTGCGAAGATGTCCGGTGTGAAGGTCAGGCCCACCAGCGTGGCGTAGCCGCCGTAACTGTGGCCGTAGATGGCAACGTTCTGAGGATCGGCAATGCCCTGGTCCACCGCCCAGTTTCCCGCACCGATGAGACCGTCATGCATCTTGCGGGCAAACTGTTTCCGCGCGGCCTTCATGAAGGCTCGGCCAAAGCCGGTGGAGCCGCGGTAATTGACCCGCAGCACGGCGTAGCCGCGGTTCGCCAGGAACTGATCGTCGGCCTGAAAGCCCCAGTAATCCCGGGCGAACGGACCGCCATGGACGCGCAAAATGGTGGGCAGACGCTTGCCGCGGATCCCTGTGGGCAATGTCAGATATCCGTTCAGCTCCAGCCCGTCCCGGGCGGAAAAGCGCACCGGTTTCATGGTCGAAAGCTTGTCCTGATAACGCGCAATTTGCGGCGACGCCAAGGACATCACCTTGCCGGTACGCGCGTCCACCAGGAAGTTTGACGTGCCCTGAGTGTCTCGCGTGATCTCCACGGTGAACACGGATTTGTCTGTGTTCCAGGATCTGAAATTGAAGTCAAACCGGCCATCGGCACCGATCTGCTCGAACACGGCCTTGATGTGTGGGGCAAAGATCTTGGTTTTGAGATAACCCGGCATGGAAGAGGCAATCAGTGGTTCGTAGCTGATCTCATCGACCCAAAGTCCTTGGACGTCGGCTTGCGGGTCTTCATAAAGCTGCTCTTCCTCGCCGGTTTTGAGGTTCAACCGCACCACGGCCAACCGGTCGCGGCCAAGATTGGAGATGGCCCAGGCCCAGCCGGCGCCTGCCAGCGGGTGGCCCTCGATCCACAGCTTGTCTTCGGTGCTGCCGCTGGCAATCGCGCGCCAACCGCCTGTGCCGTCCGGCACGTCCAGAGACCAAAGCCGATTGGGCAAACGGCGTTTGACGGCGACCACGGCTCCGCTCTGATCGGTGTAGTACTTGAAGACATCTCCCGGATTCTGCGCCACCAAGCGTTCTTCGCCGGTGAGGGCGTTGATCCTATAAAGATCGAAAACGGAACGGTCGCGCCGGTTGAGCTGCAGCAGATACTCGTTCGGGTGATCGGGAAATTTCTGCTGGTGGCGCACCTTGGTGCCGGGGTAGGGCGTCACGCTTCTCAGATCTGCGTCGGGATTTTCCGTATCGGCAAGATAGACCTGGGTGTTCTCGTCGCCGGTGGCGTCGCTCCACACCATGATATGGCGGTTATCATTGGTCCAATACGCCCATCCGACCGGCTTGTGGGATGTAACGGTCCGGGCCTCTTCGGCATGGTCCAGGCTGCGGAAGTGGATGGTGGTTCGCCCCTCCTTCATGGCGAGCCATAAGAGCTTGGTGCCATCCGGAGAGACCCGGTGGTCCCAGCTTTCTTCATGTTTCGTGTAGAAGAGCTCGGCCGGAATGAGCGGGGGCAGTTCGGCGTTCACCAGAGAGGGGTGGGTTGCAATCAGCGCGCGCGGACCCTCCGCTGCCGCTTGGCCAAAGCCAGCAAGCAACATCAGACAAGCCCAGAGAATGCCTCTCAAAGGTTTGTGTCTCAGCCCTTAGGGCCCCCTTAGCCCTTGAGAGGACTATAGCCACGAAATGGCTGATTGGGGAAATCAACTTTCTTTGGAAGATGTTTCAGCCTTGCGCCTTCTGGATCTTCTTCCAGGTGTCGCGCAGGGCAACCGTCTCGTTGAAGATGGGCCGTTCGGCCGTGCTCGCCGCATCCACACAGAAATAGCCCAGCCGCTCAAACTGTACGTATGCGCCAGGCCCATCATCCGCGAGAGCCGGCTCCACCTTGGCGTCGGCAATCACCGTCTTGGACTGCGGATTGATGGCAGCGAGGAAATCCTCTTCGGCGGCCGGGTTCTCGCTGTTGAACAAGTGGCCGTAGCGGCGGACTTCCGCACTCACCGCCCGGGACGCATCCACCCAGTGGAGCGTTCCTTTCACTCTGCGCCCATCGGGAGATTCTCCTCCGCGTGAGGCCGGATCGTAGCTGCAGCGCAGTTCGACAATCTCGCCGTTCTCGTCCTTGATCACATCCGTGCAGGTGACAAAATACGCATATCTCAGCCGCACCTCCTTGCCGGGGCTGAGACGGAAGAACTTTTTGGGCGGATCTTCCATGAAGTCGTCGCGCTCAATGTAGATCTCCCGGGAAAACTCCACCTGCCGCGTGCCGGCTGTTTCATCTTCCGGATTGTTCACCGCATCCAGAATCTCGCTTTCGCCTTCCGGATAGTTCTCAATCACCACCTTGACCGGGTTGAGAACGGCCATACGGCGCAGCGCAATCTTGTTCAGCACTTCACGGGTGCAATATTCAAGGTACTCATACTCCACGGCGCTATCAGCGCGGGCCACGCCGATGCCCTTGGCGAAATCGCGCAGCGCTTGTGCCGGGATGCCGCGCCGTCTGAGGCCGCGGATTGTCGGCATGCGCGGGTCGTCCCAGCCCTCCACGATGCCTTCGTTCACCAACTGCATCAGCTTGCGTTTGGAGAGGATCGTGTAGGTCAGATTGAGCCGGGCAAATTCGGTTTGCTTTGGAACGGACGGTGTTGGCAGATGCTCGATCAGCCAATCGTACAGCGGGCGGTGATCGGCAAACTCCAGGGTGCACAAGGAATGCGTGACGCCCTCGATGGCGTCCGATTGCCCATGGGCAAAATCGTAGGTCGGATAGATACACCAGGCATCGCCCGTGCGCGGATGGCTGGCATGGAGCACGCGGTAGATCACGGGATCACGCATGTTGATGTTGCCGGAGGCCATGTCGATTTTGGCGCGCAGCGTCTTTGCTCCGTCCGGGAACTCGCCCGCCCGCATGCGGCGGAAGAGGTCCAGGTTTTCTTCCACGCTGCGGTCGCGGTGCGGGCTCTCGCGCCCGGGTTCAGTGAGGGTTCCGCGATAGGCCCGAATCTCTTCAGCGTTCAGATCATCCACATAGGCATCGCCGGCTTCTATCAGGTGCTCAGCCCATTGGTAGAGCTGTTCGAAATAATCCGAGGCATGGAGGGTCTTGCCGTCCCATTCTTCCGAGAGCCACCTGAGATCTTCCTGAATGGCTTCAATATATTCGTCTTCCTCTTTCACCGGATTGGTGTCATCCAGCCTCAGGTTGCAATGGCCATCGAACTCGGCGGCCATGCCGAAGTTCAGGGAGATCGATTTGGCGTGGCCAATGTGCAGGTAGCCGTTTGGCTCCGGCGGGAAGCGTGTCACGACCTCGCTCTCGCGGCCTGATGCCAGGTCGTCCTTGATGATTTCGCGGATAAAATGGTCAGGACCATCGCGCTTGATGTCCTCGGCGGTGCGGTTCTGCTCGTTCATTGAACTTTGATGGGTCTTTCAGATGATCAGCATTGAGTTTGGCGCAAGCACTGGCCGAAAACCTGCAGAAATGCAAGCCTTCGAGGCATTTTGTTTGGCGCGCCAAGCCTTCAGATGATGCCGATTTCCCGGTAGGGGCGGTTCTCGGCGAACCTGCGGTAGCTGAAGGCGCTCAAATCCAAGGTCTGATAGCCGCCCTGAAGGATCAGTTCGGCAAGGGCGCGGCCGCTGGCGGGGGCGTGCATAATGCCGTGGCCGGAATAGCCACACGCCATATAGACGTTCTCCGCGCCACCAAACCAGGCGCCCAAAAAGACATTAAAATCAAAGCTGTTGCGGGCGTAGTGGCCAACCCAGGTGCGCTGCAGTTTCAAGGTTTCCAATTGGGGGACGCGGTGAGCGATCTTCGGCCACACCACGTCCTCAAAACGCGTTGGGTCCGGATCCAACTGGAAGCCCGTGGGTTGGTCCCAGTCGGGCAGGCCGCCGGCAAAGCCTTCGCCTTCCGGGCCAAACGCCAGATGGGTTTCGGCTTTGAGGAAGGGCAGGGGCTCAATTTCGCCGTCCGTCACGAAGTAGTGGCTCTCTCGGCACATGGGCTCCACGGGAAGCTCCAGCCCGACCATGCGACCGAGCTCGGCGGACCACGCACCGGCAGAGAGCACGAAGCACTCTGCCGTGAGCTCTGCTCCTGAACTCAAGCGCACTTTGCCGTCTTGGGCGGACCAGTCTGCCACCCTGTCTTTCACATATTCCACGCCCAGCGTGCGCGCCTTATTGCGAAAGCCCATGAGCGCGGCATGGGGATTGATCCAGGCATCATCGGGGGAATGAACGGCGCAGGCTACATCCTCAACATTGAGCGAGGGAAAGCGCCCTTTAAGCGCGTCCCTGTCCAGCAGGTCCACACGGGCGCCCATTGAGGATTGTAGCTTATGATTGCGCTCCATGGTGGCGTGGTCGCCGTCGTCGGACAGGAACAGGTAACCGCGGCGGCGGAAGCCGATGTCAGCGGGCTGGTCGTCGATCTTCATCTCATTGTGGAAATCGGCGAAGAACTCCAGGCCATATTGTGCCATTTGGATGTTTTCCGGCAGGCTGAAGAGTTGCCGGATGCCGCCATTTGCGGCTGGGGTGGCGGCGTGTTCATAGGTGGGGTCCGGCTCGATTACGGTGATCTTGCCGGCCTGACCGGTGCGTGCCAGGAAGTAGGCGATGGACGAACCGACAATGCCGCCGCCGATGATCAGGATGTCCGCGTGCGCCATGAAGCTCAGGCGACCCAGAAGGCTTTTTCGAGATCTTCAAACTCGGCGGCCGGGCCCTCGTACTTGTTGCGGCCGAGCTCCAACACATAGACATAGTCCGCGATCTTCAGAGCGTGGCGGATCTCCTGGTCCACGAGCAAGATGGTAATGTCGTCCTGCTCGGTCAGATGGGTGAGCATCTGATAGACCTCTTGGGAGAGCATCTTGGACAGGCCCGCCGTTGGCTCGTCCACCAGCAAGACTTTGGGATCAGCCATGAGTGTGCGGCCGATTTCCACCATGCGCTGCTGGCCGCCGGAGAGCTCTCCGGTGATCTGTTTGCGCTTTTCCTTCAGGATCGGGAAACGCTCGTAATTGGCTTCGATCTTGTCGCGCACCTGTTTGTTGTCGCGCCGGAAGGTCCAGCCGCCGAGCTCCAGGTTTTCTTCCACCGACATGTCTTTGAACACGCCCGGCTGCTGGGGGATGTAGGCGAGACCCTTGAGGATCCTGTTATAGGTGGGAATGTCGAGGATGCTCTCGCCCTCAAGCACGATATCGCCCTCGTTAGGACGCAAGAACCCGAAGGCGGCTCTGAGGGCTGTGGATTTGCCCACGCCGTTCGCCCCCAGCACCGCAGTGATCTTGTTGCGCTGAACCTTGATGTTCAGCCCTTGCAGGATGTTGAGATCCTTGTAGTACCCGACGTAGAGGTCCTTCATCTCAAGAGCGGTGTCGGTGTGGAAGTCACTCATGCGGGCGCCTCCTCGTCTTCACCTTCCTCGGCGCCCAGATAGGCTTCGATCACTGCCGGATCGTTCTTCACCTCCTCCGGCGGGCCATCGGCGATCAGGTCGCCATAGTTCAGCACCAACAGACGCCGCGACAGGCTGAAGATGGAATCCATCTGGTGGGAGATGATGATGATGGCTTTGCCTTCATCATTCACCCGGCGGATATAGTCATAAATGATCTCCATCAGCCGCGGGTGCACTCCGGCGAAGGGCTCATCGAGAATAATCACGTCCGGGTTCAGCATCAGCAGGCGGCCCAGTTCAAGGAGCTTCTGCTGGCCACCGGAAAGCGCTTGCGCGAATTCGTTGCGCAGGTGGTCCATGGTCAGAAACTCAAGCACCTCCATGGCTTTGCCGTGGATATAGGCCCGGTCGGGCTCACGGCCCATGGCCAGCGCCGGCACGTAGAGATTTTCCAGAACGGTCATGCGGCGGAACGACCGGGTGACCTGGAACGTGCGCCCCAGCCCTGCCAGCGCCACTTGATAAGGTTGAAGCTGATCGATGCGCTCGCCGTTGAGGTAGACCGTGCCGCTGTTGGGTTTTATCGCTCCGTCCAGCACATTGGTGAGGGTTGTCTTGCCCGCGCCGTTCGGGCCGATGAGGCCGATCAGTTCCGGGCCGTTGATCTCAAACGACACGCCTTTGAGCACATGCAGGCCGCCAAAGCGCTTGTGAAGATTGGTGACCACGAGATTGATCATTTGGCCGGCTCCTCAGCATCTCCCTCTGAGGCCATGCGCTTCTCCACGGTCTCTTTGCCCACATGGCCGCGCTGGAAGTATTCGATGATGGGCGCGATCAGGCCGTTGCGCGAGAAACGCAAAGTGACCATGAGAATGATGCCGAAGATCACCAGCCGCCAGATTGTCATATCCACGGTGATGCCGCCAACATCAAAGCTGTTGCGGAGCATCTCCAGAACGAACTGGATGAGAATGGCACCGACGGCGGCGGCCACAAAATTCTCAACCCCGCCGATCACGGCCATGGCCACCACCAAGCTCATCTGCAGCAAGAACAGGTTGTTGGGCGTCACGATGCCCACATAGTGGGCCTGCACTGCACCGGCCACAGCCGCCATCATGGTGGTGACCACGAAGACCAGCACCTTGTATTTCGTTGTGTTGACGCCAAGGGCGGCGGCAGCATCCTGGTCTTCGCGCAGCGCCCTGACGAACAGCCCGAACTTTGATCTGGCGAGCCAGGCCAGAATGCCGAGACATGCGAGCAGCAGGAAGAACATCACGAAGTAGGGCGGCAGCTTGTCGGTTTTTGAAAACGTGTGCCCGAACAGTGTGATGCCTTGTTCAAATAAAGCCGGTGTTTCCATGCCGGCCTGGCCGCGGGTGATCTGGATCTCCGCGCTGATGGTGGCTTTGAGGATCTCCGAGAAGCCCAGGGTGAACAGGGCGAGGTAAGCGGCCCTCAGCCGCAGCACCAGCAGGCCGATCAGAAGACCGAACAGACCACCCATCAAGGTGCCCAGCACAATGCCCAGCCACACAGGCATTGGCGTTACTTGCACGGTTCCGTTCCAGGCCGACAGAGCCTGGCGCAGGCAGTCCTGGGTGAGGGTGGTGGAGGTGACGCCGATGGGATTGACCACCACGAGCCACGTGCCGCCCAGATTGAACTCGGTGCACAGATTAGTGGGTTCCGGCGAAAGATAGAAATAGTGGCAGAACAAGGCCGTGGTGTAGGCGCCTATTCCCATGAACCCCATATGGCCGAACGAAAACTGGCCGGCATAGCCCGCCAGCATGGACCAGCTTGAGGCCAGGATCGCGTAATAGAACGCGATGATGCAGATATGCATGATGTAGTCGTAATCGGCGCCTGAATAGACAAACGGGAACAGTATGAAAAAGCCGATGCCCGCGATGCCCGCGATGTTTGGAACTTGCTGGCGCATCAGAACTTCCCGTGGGTGCCGCTGGAGAAACGCCGGCCCAGCAGGCCTGTCGGGCGCAACAGCAGGGTTAGGGTGAGCACCAGCATGCCGTATGCGGGAATGTAGGAGGCGGCTTTCTGGGCATCGGGGATGCAGCCTGTGCCGGCGGCCTCAACCAAGCCGACAATGATGCCGCCAAAGAAGGCGCCGGGCAGGGAACCCAGCCCGCCCAGGACCACGATCACGAAGGAACGCATGGCGGGGATGTTGCCCACTTGCGGCAGCCACGAGAAGGCTTGCACCAAAAGCGCTCCGGCCAAGGCTGCGATCATGCCGCCGAGGGCAAAGGCCAGCATGTTCATGCGGTCCGGATTGATGCCCGCAATCGCGGCGGCTTCCCGGTCGAGGCTGACCGCGCGCAGGGCCTTGCCGGTCCAGGTGCGGTGCAGGAAATAAAGCAGGGTGAGCAGAACCACGATGCACATCACCGCGGCCACGAAGCGCGGGTTGGAGATGGACACGGTGTCAAACAGGGTCATGTTGCCCCGGCTTGATTTCAGCAGCCAGGGATCTTCCGCCGACGGGATGCGCCAGCGGGGGAAATCGAAAAAGCGTGCGGCCTTGACCGGGTTGGCGCCGGCGGTGGCTTGCACAAAGTATTGTAAGGTGAAGGCCAGACCAAAGGTGACCAGGATGCCGTACTCAACCGGCCGGTCGATCTTGCCTTCATACATAGGCGTGAGGAACAAACGCTCAAACACCGCCCCCAGCGTGAATGCCACCGCACAGGCCGCCATGACGCCCAATATCGGGTTGATGCCGGGGATCCAGACGGCGGTGACGAAGTACACCACCATGCCGCCGATCATGTAGAACTCACCATGGGCAAAGCTGACCACGCCCAGGATGGAAAAGATCAAGGTGAGCCCCAGAGCCATGAAGCCGTAGATGATGCCGATGATTAGGCCGTTGACGAATTGCGAGGCAACGAACGATCCGTTCACCACGCAGTTATTGTCGGGGTCGGCGAACGCAAAGGCGGCTGCAACCAGGGTGACCGCCAGAATGGCGGGGCCGACGATGAGACGGTTTGTGAGTTCGGGGGTTTGAACCCACAGGTACGCGAGCCCAATAGGCCCGGACGCCGCGCCCACCATGGCCCCCACAAAATTCGCGTTGGAGGTATCAAGGTCCTTGTGCAGATACCTGTAGCGGGTCGCAATGCTGCCGCCCACACCCCACACAATCATCCAAACGATGACGCCCCAGAATAAACTCGGAGACTCCACTGCCCGCCCTCTGTCTTTGGAACCCCGGCCGGCAACCTACACTCTGCCGGCCGGTGATTTTAAACGGTGCCGCCTACTTCACGTAGATTGCGTCACCGGTCTTGTATGTATCCGGATAGACGATCGGCGCGTCAGCGGAGTTTTGGCCTTCCTTCTGATACTGGATCACCGTCAGAGCAGGATCCGGCCACTGGTGCCACCACTCATCGCCCTTACCGTCCACGGAAGGGTCTTTCTTCGTCCCATAGGGAAAGTAGATCTTTCCAAGCGTGCCGTCGTGAGAAATGTTCTCCAGGGCTTCGACAATCTTGTCGCCGTCGGTGGATTTGGCTTCATTGATGGCCTGCACCAGGATGGCGATGGAATCGTAAGCTTCCATGGCATAGCTCTCCACAGCGGCCTTGCCGGTCTTCTTCTTGTAAACCTCGGCGAACTTTTTGGCCTTTTCGTTGAAGAGGTTTTCCGGCACGCCAATGCGTTGCACAAAGGCCATGTTGCCGTCCGGCACGTTTTCCCAATAGGCCTTGCTTTCCAGGGAGACCTGGGAGGCGTGGAACGGAATGTCCATCGGGCCGATGCCGGCATCAGCGGCCTGCTGCGCGAAGTTGTAACCGGCTTCGCCTGTGGCAAGCGTGATGATCATGTCCGGATTTTCTGCCTTGATGCGCTCCACGATGCCGGCATAGTCCTGGGTGCCGATATCAACGCTGAAGGTGACCGTTTCCACCCCGCCTGATTTCAGGCCCTTGGTGGTCTCTTCTGCCGCCGGGATGCCGTAATCGGTGTTCTCGGTGAGAATGGCGACCTTCTTGATGCCTGGAGTTTTCAAGGCATGCTTCCAGATGGTGGCTGAGGCCCACGAGCTCAACGGAGCAATGCGGAAGATGTACTTCTGCTTGTCGCCCGTGATGGTGTCATTCCAGGTCTCTGCATAGACCACCGGGATGCCGCGCGCGTTGGCCACATCCTTAGAGGCCACGCCCACAGATGAATGATAACCGCCCCCTACAGCGACCACGCCGTCCTGGGTGATGAGCTTCTCCATGATGGCTTTGGCCTTCTCCGGCAAGCCTTCACTGTCGGCAATCACGACCTCGATTTGGCAACCGAGCGCACCGCCGGCTGCATTCAAATCGTCCTGCGCGATCAGCATGGCGTCACGCATGGCTTCCCCGCCCACCACTGTTCCGGGTGCGGACAATGGTGCAATGCCGCCGATTTTGATCGGGCAATCAGCGGCGTTCACCACCGAGGTTAGGGCAAGCAAACCCACGCCCAAAGTGGCCGCAAACAATCCAAATTTTTTCATTTGAGTCTCCCTTGTTGTCGCCCAGCGCGCCGCATGGCGCCGGTTGGGAAGACTAGAGTGTTGCACTTATTGTGGGTGACATCAAATGAGAACTGACGTTGCGTCATGTCTGGCGCGCGTGCAGCGCATGCCAGCTATGCGTT
>JANQOW010000110.1 GCA_028285595.1 Hyphomicrobiales bacterium | reverse complement strand
TGGGAAGACTAGAGTGTTGCACTTATTGTGGGTGACATCAAATGAGAACTGACGTTGCGTCATGTCTGGCGCGCGTGCAGCGCATGCCAGCTATGCGTTTTTCGCATGGCTCCGTTGTCGGGCATCACGGCTTTCAAAAAACAGAGGGTTCAGGCTGGCTTTGTGGAAAGCGGCCGGTCTCCACAGTGATCCTCCGGGAGGCGAAAAGCACCTCATCGTGCTCAAAGTTAGATTTTTGCACTTTGGCAAAAGGGACTTTGCGAAGATGCTCCATGCCATCGTTTGAAGGTTGAGACAGGGCTCTGAACGGGCCGCACACATGAGGAGACCTTGACGCGATGGCGGTTCCCCCACCAGCTCCGGCGCCTGAGCAATCACGCGTTATTGCCGGCATCGTCTGTGTTGAGCTGGGCGCGGTGATCTTTGCCATTCAAGACGGAATGATGAAGGCGCTGCTGGATGATTTCACCGTCTGGATGCTCATCACCGCCAGAGCGATCGTCACGCTTTTAATACTCGTGCCCACGATCTTGTGGCTGGGCAAGCCGCACCGACTGTTCACCCCGCTTTGGCCCCTGCATCTGGCGAGAGCTTTTCTGTTTTCCTTCGGCTTCTCGCTTTATTATGCGGCCTTCCCGTTCATGGGCCTGGCTGAACTCACCACCATCTTCTATTCCGCCCCATTGATCACAGCGGTCATGGCCGTGGTGGTTTTGGGCGAGACGGTCGGTATTCGGCGCGCGATGTGCCTGCTGGTGGGCTTTGCCGGTGTGATCATCGCCATGAACCCCACCGGCGATGCGTTCCAGCCCGTTGCCGTTCTGCCACTGATCTGTGCGTTCACGTACGCGATCTCCCAAATGATTGCCCGCAAGATCGGCGAGCGCGACACGAGCCTCACCTTGGGGCTCTACACCATTGCGCTGTCTGGCATCCTCATCATGCCGCTTGGGTATTCGGTGAACGCTCTGTTCGATCTTGGGGATGGCTTTGCGCACCTGCGCTGGGAGTGGGAGATGCCGTCCGGCAGGGGCATTGCCATCCTGGCTTTGCTGGGTGTGATCGGTATGACCGGATACATGCTCTTGTCCCGGGCCTATCAGATCGCCAACGCCAGTTTGATTGCACCGTTCGATTACTCCTATCTGCCGATTGCTGCGATCATGGCTTATCTCGTTTGGGGCGAAGTGCCCGGTTGGCACACGCTCGTCGGCATGGTTTTGATCGTGGGTAGCGGGCTTTATCTGGGCTATCGAGAGATCCAGCAGGCGCGCAGCCCGAGCGAACCGGCGCCAACGGCCGTGGTGGCTTTCGTGCCGACCAGTCCTGTTGATGCGCTTGTGCACTCGTCTGACAGCCTGTCCGAGGGGCATGGTGCTGATGGAGAAAACGAGCGGCCGACAGAGGGGCGGCACAACCAATCGGCGCGCGGGGCTTTGGACGCGCTTTGATTATTTCCGCTGTGCATTTTGAGCGGAACGGCTTGGTTTTGTCGCGTGTGACCTCCGTCTGTGGCCGATTAGCCAATGACACGTTCCGCACAATCGCCTATAGGGTCTCGTGTCAAAACACTATCGGGGGACCGCACAGATGGCGAAAGCGCCGAAATCAAAAAAGCCGCAAAGAGGCAAGGGTCAGCAAACATCCTCACAAAACGCCGACGCCGGGCCATTCACGCAGCCCACGCCACAAGGCGCCAGCCGCACGGTTGCAGGGGTTTTGGGCGAGATCACCTGGCTCTTAACTCAATCGCCGGCTCATAAGGGCTTTTTCATTTCCGATATTGAATGGATGATCATGGTGCCGGTCATGTTGCAACAGTTCCGCCTGTTCTACGATAAGGACAAGCCGGTGGGTGTGGTGCTCTGGGCCAAGATCAGCAAAGATGTGGAAGAGCGCCTCATGGCCGGCAACGTGCGGATGCGCCCGCAGGACTGGACGTCGGGCGAAACTGTCTGGATCGTTGAAGTCATCGCGCCGTTCGGAGGACACGCGGAGATGGTCAAGGACTTCAAAACCGAAACCTTCAAGGATACGCCGGTCCATTATCTGCAGCGATCGGCGACAGGGAACGAAGCCAAGGTGATTTAGGCCCCTCGCGGGTTCGTTCCCATCTTGCGCTGGGTTGATCAACCGCAGGCAACGGATCAAGAGTTTGGTGTAAGGAGTTCACTGCGTACTTGGTGAAAGAGGTCCTCGGACTATATGACATCAAGTGCCGGGTGGATCTTTCTGAAAGTACCGACAATGACGTTGCTTGTTTTTTTCGTTGTGCTTGCCATTGGAGTATCGTTCCTGTGCTCCATTTTGGAAGCCGTTCTGTTGTCCATAACGCCCTCGTTTGTAGAGACGGTTGAGCAAGATCGTCCGGTTGTCGGCAAGAAGTTGAGGCAGTTGCGGGCCGATATCGAGAGGCCCCTTGCGGCAATTCTGTCACTGAATACCATTTCGCATACTGTCGGTGCGACCGGGGCCGGTGCCCAGGCCGCTCTGGTCTTTGATGATTTCGGCGTGGGGGTTTTCTCCGCCGTCCTGACGCTGGCCATTTTGATCCTTTCAGAAATCATACCCAAAACCCTCGGGGCAACGTACTGGCGGGCTTTGACACCTTTCACAGTGCGGGTATTGCCCGTGCTGATCGCTGCTCAATTGCCTCTTGTTTGGATGAGCCAGGCCATCACCCGGCTGCTCACCCCTGGGAAGGGGAATGCGGAGGTGTCGCGCGAGGAAATCACCGCCCTGGCCAGCGCCGGCCAGCGAGAGGGCGTGGTGGAGGAAGATGAAACCCGGGTGGTCACAAACCTGCTTCGGCTCCCGCATATTGAGGCAAAGGAGGTGATGACGCCCCGAACCGTGATCGAGCATGCGGCCGCAAAAGCCACCGTAGCGTCGACGGTGGTCGGACGGGATGCGTTCGTGCACTCGCGCCTGTTGGTGACGGGCGAGTCCATCGATGAAGTCTCCGGCTTTGCCCTCACGCGCGATCTTCTGGTTGCAGCCTTGCGCGAAGAAGGCGAACGCCAAGTCGCAGATTTCGTCCGCGCATTACCTCGGGTGCCGGAAACCATGGATCTGGATGCGCTCCTGGATCTCCTTCTGGATCAGGATGCCCACATCGCTTTGGTGGAAGATGACTATGGCGGCACGGCAGGATTGGTCACAATGGAAGACGTGATCGAAACCTTGCTGGGAAGTGAGATCGTTGACGAACATGATGAGGCCGCTGACCTCAGAAGGGTCGCCAGGTTGCGCGCCATACAGCGGCGAAAACAAAGTGAAGCTTCAACAGACCCAAAGGCAACGTGACGTTGCGCCGCCAGCCTGCCGTGGCGTTTTCATCTCTTCCTGGCTTTGTAGACCACACACGCGCCGCCGGCCTCTTTCAGGCGTGCGCATAACTGTTCAGCCTCTTCGCGGTCGGCTTGGCCAATGCGAACAAGATAGCGCTCCGCTGAGCCCATGCTGTGGTTTGTCACGCGGACAACCATGGGATCTTTGCCCGATAGGGCGTCAGAGTATCTCTTGCGGATCCTGTCATATTGTTTGAGAGCCTTCTCCCGCGACCAACTCGCCGTTAGGTGCACACCCCAGGGAAGAGGTTTGGCGGTCACGCGTTCTTCAACAACTTCGTTCTTTGACCCAAAGTAGGGGCCTCTCAACGAAGCCAGCTTGATGTTTTCGTCTTGCAACGTTTGTGCGGCCGGGCGGGCAGGCGGCTGCTTCGTGCTTTCAGCCTTTTTCGCGCTCTTTGCTGGTTGGAGTGCGCTCTGAGCAGCCGGAGAGTTCTGCGCGGGCACGGGGGGGTGCAGTGACGCCAGGTGAGAGGCAACGGTATCCGTCCCACTTCCGTGCCGATCGGGCGAGTGCGTCAGCACGGTGAAGCTCACAGCCGCCAAAGCGATGCCTGAGACGCACAAGCAGGCCTTCGAGGCAAACAAGGCCAGTTCTCCACCGTTGGTCGCAAGTCTCCACATGACAGCTTTCCCCATGACGCTCGTCAAAACCTGAATGCACCTTAGGGAAGCCAAATGGATATTTTGGGCAAAAAAAGAGGCAAATTTGCCTTAAATTGAAACTAGTGGAGGTTCAGAGTTCAGAAGGTTCTGACGACGCCCCTCTGTTCATGTACTGCGCGCTTTGTTTCCGCTCGAGACAGGTATCTCGTCGATACGCTTCTGCTCGACGGTTAAGTCATGCAGCTCCAGAAACGCGGTGACGGCCTCCATGAGCTTGTCAGCATCTTTACGCACCAACGCCGATGTAATGAGCAGCGCCAGCTTAATCTCAGTATCTTCAACACTCACGGTTGCCGATCTCCCCAGGCAACAACCCATTCGCCCTGTTCTGGGTTCAACAATAAGTCGAACCCGAAGAAAGTACACTAATCTGTCTTCTGGGTGTGAGAATGTGCGTTTTGCCACATCAAGTCTGCGAAAATACACAAAGCTTGGCTTTAATCCTTTCCCCGTCCGCCGTTAGCACACCAAGCTTTGTTTTGGATCTGCGAGCCCTGCAATTTATGCTTCAGTCCAAACACACAAGTGTACGCGCGATTACGGTGCGGCTCTCGCATGTCCCCGGTTCATGCGATGCCGCCAAGCGATCCATTCGCATAAGCAAAACCACGGCGATGATGCCGCAAAGCAGCGTGGTCAGGACAAACGCGAGCCTGTGCCGGCGCCGGGTCATGCTATCCGGCATCCCCTTGAAGGTCTGATCGTTCTGCAAGCAAGGTCAGCAGGTCAACATCGGCACGGCTGGTCAGGGAGACGTAGGTAAACAGCATTGTTTCGCGATGGGCGACGAGTTCACCCGGAAAAGGCATATAGACCAGCTCCAATGACCCGAACGCCGGCGATGCCGTACCGATCTGCCAGTTCGAGGTGATGGACGCATCGACCAGCTTCATGGTGAGTGCATCGTCTCCGGAGCGCTCAAACGGGATGCCGGCGAGGCGCAGGTAGCTGGTTTTGTCTTCTGCCTGGCGAAAACCGTCCACGAAACTGGACGCCAGAACCTGGAGTTCGTCGGCCAGGTCTTTTGGAGCCTGACCCTTCATGTGGGAGTGAAGATGATCTGCCGGTCCGTGGGCGTGGTTATGGCCTACCCCGTGTGAACCATCATGGTGATGATGGTGATGATGGTGGAGGTGAGGGTGAGGTGTGTGATCGTGCATGGGTCTACTCCACTTCCGGTCCGGCGGGAATGGTGACCGGCTTGTCTATGATTGATTTGTGGGCCCCCAGCTTGCCGTGCGAGACAAGCGTCCCCAGCACGTCCACGATCACCCGTGTGGCCAGCAAGGCCGTGATGTCTGAGGTGTCATAGGGGGGCGAGACCTCCACGACCTCCAGTCCGCAGATGCCTTCAGCGGCCACCAATGACACAAGCTCCAACGCTTCGCGCGGGAGGAACCCTCCAGGCTCCGGCCATCCGGTGCCGGGCACAAATCCGCAGTCCACGCTGTCAATATCGAAGGAAATGTAGACCGCATCAGCGTCCTTCCAGGCCAACTCCAGAGCCCGCGCGGCGGTTTCGGCCAAGCCGAGTTCCTCCACATCGCGCATGGTGAAAATGTTGGTGTTGCGTTCGCGCGCCACTTCGACGCCGGCCCGAGGCACTTGCCAGCCGCCAATGCCGATTTGCACCAGGTTGACCGCAGGCACATTCGCCAGATCCGTGGCATGATACCACGGGGTCGTGTGCATGCGCTCGTCGAGGTCTTTCTCCTGGATGTCGATGTGGCGATCAAAATGCACAATGCCTATTCGCTTGCTGGTGCATTCGGCGATGCCGCGCACGCATGGGAAACCAATTGAATGGTCACCGCCAATGATCACGGGGAGTGCGCCAGAGGACGTGACGTGACTCACCGCCCGTGAGATCTGATCGAACGTCTTTTCGATGTTGGCGGGAATGGTGAACACGTCCCCCACATCGCACAGCGTCATCTGTTCGCGCAGATCCACGCCCAGTTCGTAATTGTAAGGCGTGTAGAGGGCGGAGATCTTGCGGACGCCCTGTGGTCCGAAGCGGGTGCCCGGACGATATGTGGTGCCGCCATCAAAGGGAACGCCGATGACCGCAGCGTCGTAGGCCCCGACGGTGGTCACATCAGTAATGTAGGGCGCCTTTAGGAATGTGTTGATGCCCGCATAGTGCGGAAGCTCGCCACGGGCGAATGTCGGGATCGATTTATCCTCCAGGCAATCCGCGCCGGTTAAACCCATACGCAAGGCCCAAGCCTGTTCCTTTTGCCATCCGGCATCTGGCAGCAGTCCCTCCTTCTCGGCTGCTTTCCATCCGCGCAGTTGCAACTTGTCGAAGTCGGGGTGGTGGTGTCGGACGCGCTCTGGTCTGGGCAGAGCGCCGGCTGCCTGATGCGTGTGTTCAGGGCCAAAAGGCGTCAGGGTTTTCATGGTTCTGTGCTTGCTCCTGTCAGTGCGTGGTGTTGCTGTTGAACAGCTCCTTGGCGTCCGGCGCCTGGTCGGTTCGCGAAAGTGGTAAGTCGTAGGTGATCGTCGCGCCAAAGGCTGAAGGGTCGTGGGGATCGTGACGCCACTTGTCGAACACCAGCAGGCGTGTTGCGAGTTTGAAGGCTTCGTTAATGTCGTGGGTGACCATGAATATGGTCATGCCTGTCTCTTCCCAGAGTCCGAGCAAGAGTTCGTGCATATCGGCACGCACTCCGGGGTCGAGAGCACCAAAGGGCTCATCCAGCAGCAAAAGCTGCGGCCTTTTGAGAAGTGCCTGCGCAATTGCCAGCCTCTGCTGCATGCCACCTGAAAGCTGGGCCGGGAAGCGGTCGCGGGCAGCGGCGAGCCCGATTGTGTCGAGCGTTTGTTCAACAGCCAGCCGTGCTTGTCTGCGTTCTATGCCAAAGAGCCGCCCGGTTAACGGCGCCTGCTCGAACTCCTGAGCTATAAGCAGATTGTCTTCGACGGTGAGATGAGGAAAAACAGAATACCGCTGAAAGACGATGCCGCGGTCTGGGGTGGGTTCGGGTGGCAGGAGTTCGTCATCGATCCAAATCCGCCCCTGAGTGGGCTGTTCCTGCGAGAGGAGGAGCCTTAAGAACGTGGACTTCCCGCACCCGGATGGTCCCACAATCGTGCAGAAGCTTCCGCTTTCCACACTCAAATTGACACGCTCGATCACCGGGGTGCCCTCATAGGACATGCCGACATGCTCAGTTCTGATTTTCGGAGTGGGTGACGGGGCCTCGGTCACAGGCTTGCTCCGCCAAGATGATGCCAGCGAAATGCGCGCTTTGACGCCATCAGCAAGAGCCGGTCGATCAGAAACGCCAGCAGCGTGATCCAGGCTACGTAGGGAAGAATGATGTCCATCGCGAAGTAGCGGCGCACAAGGAATATGCGATATCCCAGCCCGCTTGTTGACGCGATGGCTTCCGCCGAGATGAGAAAGATCCAGGCTGGCACAAGGCCAAGCCGAATAGCTGTGATCAGCTTCGGCAGCATGTTCGGCAGCACAACGCGCATGATGATCTGCCACGCGTTGGCTCCCAAGGTTTCAGCCTTGATCACCAGTTCGCGCGGAATGTCGATCACCGACTGGGCCAGAGAGCGCACCATCACAGGCGCTGTGCCCAGCACGATCAAGAGCACCTTGGATGCCTCGCCAAGGCCAACCATGATGAAGAGGATCGGCAAAACGGTGATCGGCGGGATCAAAGACACAGTGGCAACAAATGGCGCCAGCATGCTGCGCACGTGCGGAATGAACCCAACTGCGATACCGAGCACGAGCGCTATCGCCGTGGACAAACCCATTCCCGTGGCCAGTCTCCACAGGCTGTCATAGGTGTCCGTCCACAGCAGATACTCGCCCGTTCGAGCGCTCGGTTCAAACGCCATACGCTTCAAAGCGGTGCCCATGGCCTCAAACGATGGCAGCACTTTGTCTGCCGGATTGTCGAGACGCCTGAGATGGCTCGCAACAGAGTAGCTGACAAGAAGCGCTAAAAAGGGGGCCGCGCCGAGGATGAATTTGTCCCGGCGCAGCAGTTTTCTGTTGATGATGCGCATATGAGCGCCTACCCGCAGCGGGCTCAGAGCTTACCGTTGGCCGCCATCTGCATGTAGGTGGTGTCGAACCTGAGCTTCACGTTGCTCTTGTCACCGTAAATCTCACCGCTTGGAAAACTCACCCCGACGAAGCCTGCATTGGGTGCGCCTTCGCCCAGGATGCCTTTTGAGAAGAGAAACTCTGCAACAAACTTCATCGTTTTGGGCAGCCCCGCGGAGGTTACGAACTCCACGCTCTCGGCAGGCTTGTAGAACATCTTTGTGGTGGCAAGCTGAGCATCGTATCCGGCGAGATCGGTGCCCGACGCCTTGGCCATGGCCGTACGCGCAGCGATACCTTCAGGCGTGTCGGACGACATAATGCCCATCAGCTCATACCAGGCCCCGACCAAGGCTTTTCCGAAATCCGGGTTGTCGGCCAGAGTTTGCGTGTTGACCATCATGATGTCGATGATTTCGCCTGGGATTGCCGCGCTGTCGAAGACTTGAGTGCTGTTTACCTCTCCTGCGATTTGAGAGAGGAGCGGGTTCCAGGTTACGACCGATGTGACGTCAGGCGTGGCATAGGCGGCAACCATATCGGCATCAGATGTATTGACCACCGTCACGTCTTTTTCGGAAAGACCAACGCTGTCGAGCGCCCGGGCCAGCAGATAGTGCGAGACGGACAGCTCAACCAGATTGACCTTCTGGCCCTTGATATCGGCCAGGGTCTTCTTGTCTTTCAACACGATTCCATCATTGCCATTGGAATAGTCGCCGACGATCAAAGCCGTTGTGTCGATGCCGCCGCCTGCCGGAATGGACAGGCCGTCCATATTTGTCATGGAACACCCGTCATAGGCGCCAGCGGTGTACTGGTTGATGGACTCCACGTAGTCGTTGATCTGTACGATGTCGACTTTGATGCCGTACTTGTCGGCCCACTTCTTCATGATGCCCGAATCCTGGAGGTAGCCCCAGGGCATCCAGCCCACGTAAATCGACCAGCAAACTTTGAACTCGCTCTTCTTTGCGGCTTGGGCTGGACCTATTTGCGATAGGACGGTTACCGCCATCGCTAGCGCGAAACACAAGGATGTAATCAAAGTTCGTTTCATGATTGAACGCCTCTCCTGCTGTGTGACCGGCCTTTAGACCGGTGTCCAAACAAGGTCAGTGCGCACAGACCGGGAGAGGTTTGCGCGCGCAAACCTGCACAGTTAACTCCCGGGCTTTTATCCCGCCGTGTCACCCTCTCTTGGCTGTTCGTCGAGGGTTGCATCTCTCGGACCTGCGTTCGTGTTTGACGAGAACCGGAACCCTAGATGCCCTGCACCCCCATGACATCGCAAGCGATGTGCCAACCTTTGCTCGGTGAAGGCGTTCTTGGACTTACAATATATATTTCAAGGTTTTATTGGATTTTTGCGATGATTGTTCTGGCGCGGTTCTGGGCGATCTGACTGGAAAATCGCCTAAATTTTAGCCGACTTTCCGTCGACTGCCCAAATAGGCGGCAGTTCGGATTGGCGGGTTCTGCAGCGCCCGCAACTCAAGTTTGGGCGCTCAGGCCATCGGTGATCCCGGCTTTCTGCAAGCCTTCCAGCCAATGCTCCACGTCTGCAGTCTGCTGCATGGTGTTGCTGTCGGCAGCAAATATGCTCTCGATAGAGGCGCCCGGTTGCTCGCGGAGCATCCGTGCCCATTGCCGTCTTGCCTCTTCGTGCTCGCCCAGTTGCCCGAGACAGGCGGCCAGAAGGCCTCTGATCCAGTGACATGGGCCGACTATGCGGTTGAATGTGACGGCCGCATCACTGTACCGGCGAAGAGAGTATTCTGAGATACCTCGCGTTTCCCAATGCCAATTTGGTGGGTAAGGGTCGATTGCCTCGCGATTTCCCAAGTACTGCAGGGACGTTTCGTGTTCGCCAACCGTGGTGAGCAGCCAAGCATAATGAGACCAGGTCCAGGCATCGTGCGGGTTCATTTCAATGGCCTGCTCGAGATAGTGGCGCGCCTGATCATAGTCACATCGGCTCAAGTACGCGGTCCCGAGTTTGGCATAGCAATCATTGTCGTTCGGATCGAGCTCGATGGCCCTTTTGCCAAGTCTGACCGCCCGATCCAGGGCGGTGTCATCGACGATGTCATCGAACCATTGCTGAGCGAAGGTGAAAAAGGCCAGCAAGGCATGAGCGCGGGCGAAGCCTGGATCAAGCTCAACAGCTTTTTCCAGGGCCACTCGGCCACGGACAATACTGATGCGATCGTACTGCCGCTCATACTCCAGAGCCCTGAGATAATAGTCATAGGCCACCAGGCTCTCTGGCGGCTTGCGGATGGATCTCTTACGGTCCGATTGCTCTATTCGGCCGGGGAGCGCAGAAACGATCGTGTGGACAAGCTCGTCCTGCATTTCGAAGATGTTGTCCAACGTTCTGTCGTAACGCTCCGCCCAGACCCGGTGCCCTGTTTCGGTATCGGCCAGCTGCGCGGTGAGGCGGATGCGCTGTCCTGACTTTCTCACACTGCCCTCCAGGACGTACTGTGCTCCCAGGGCCCTGCCGGCTTCAAAGAGATCAACCTCCCGGTCGCGGTAGGCAAACATGGAACTGCGTGCAACCACGCTCAGGGATGAGAATCTCGAGAGCTCGGTAATGATGTCTTCTGTGAGACCGTCGGAAAAGTAATTCTGGTCCGGATCGCCGGAGAGATTGGCCAGCGGCCGAACCGCGATTACCGGGCGATCTGCCGTTAGGAGGGGAGGGGCGAGATCCGTCGGCTGCTGCGGCGCGGCTGTGTCCTGCGATATGCGGGCGCGGGCCGCGGATGTGTGCAGTGGCAGAACGACGGACTGACCCGGGGTTTCCAGCAGCCGTTTGGTCCGTTCCTCCGGCTCCACACCCAAATGGGCCCACAGCGCTTCTGAGCAAATCGAGAACTGGCGGACCGCAGCATTCGTCCGCCCCGTGCGTTGGAAGCACAAGATCAAAGCGCGATGGGCCTCTTCGCATGAGGGATCTTGGGACAGAAGACGGCGCGCCATCGCTTCTGCGGCATCCCAGCTTTGTGGTTCTGACGCAATGTCGGCAAGTTGCTCGCAGACGGCCAAGGCCAGAGCGCGCAGCCGTTGCCGTTCGACGTCGAGCCACTCCTCGAACGCAGGATCGGGGATCGTTACGCCAACCAGGAGGTCGCCTCCATAAGCGTGAGCAGCATCGCGCAACCTATGCTCATCGCAAGTTTGTGCATCGCGCTCAAAATCCAAAGCGTCCACGTCCACGGCATTGGCATCAATACGCACCGTATCTGCCGTTGCGCTCAGAATGTCTGGAAACAGATGCTGGTTGATGAGCTTGCGGATATCCGCCAGTGAACGGCGCAAGCTGCCTGAGGCCTGAAACTCGCTCCGGTCGCTCCAGAGCAAGGCCTTTAGAGAGCTGCGCGCCACATCATTGCCGGCGCTCAAGCAAAGGTAGGCGAACAGCAGCCGCGTCTTCTTGGTCAAGGGCCGAAACGCCTCTCCGGGAAACGTGGCAAAGCCGCCTAGAAGCTGGACCTTCAGCCGGTCTTCCATTCTGTCTTCTGCTCTGGCGGCAATCTGCATTGATGTGTTGTCTCCGTTTGCGCTCTCTACGAACCAGCCCAGCGTTCGGTTCCAAGCCCAGGCGCCGCTTATTTGAGCCCAAATGTGGAGATTTCACGTTTGCGCCGCACGATATCATGCATTTATCACGCAACGTTGCCGTCCCAGATCGCACCTCCTCAGTAAAAGGCCTCCAACCCGTCCGGATTGCCGGACGTTGTCATATGAATAAACACAATAACGGAGAATACACATGTCTCTTAAGATCGGCGACACCGCTCCAAACTTCACTGCCCACACCACAAAGGGCAACATCGATTTTCACGACTGGATTGGCGACAGATGGTGCATGCTGTTTTCACATCCGAAGGATTTCACTCCGGTGTGCACCACTGAGCTCGGTGAAATGGCGAGACTCAAGCCGGAGTTCGTTAAGCGCAACTGCGCCATCATTGGCCTCGGGGTGGACCCGGTGGGTCAGCATGTCAAATGGGCAAAGGATATTGAGGAGATCACCGGCCATGCCCCGAATTTTCCACTGGTTGGCGATAACGATCTGAAGATCGCCAAGCTCTATGGCATGCTGCCCGCGGAAGCAGGGCAAACGGCAACCATGCGCACGGCCGCAGACAATGCCACTGTGCGTTCGGTGTTTGTGATCGCGCCGGACAAGACGATCCGTCTCATCATTGCGTATCCGATGACTTGTGGCCGGAACTTTGAGGAGATCCTGCGCGCTCTCGACGGCTTACAGCTTGGGGAAACGCATCGGTTAGCAACGCCGGTCAACTGGAAACCGGGTGACGATGTGATCATCCCCCCGTCGGTTTCTGACGATGAAGCGAAGGTGGCGTATCCGAAAGGTTGGAGGGCCCCAAAGCCGTACATCCGTTACGTGGAGCAGCCAAGCTAGCTGTTCTGATCTCTTTACTGCGGCCCATCTTGCTCCGGCGTTGCTGGAGGCGAGATGGGCTGCACACCCATTGACCGCACACCAAAAGGGGTAGGTGGGGCGCAGAGGTTTCGTGTGAAAGTTCTTTGGCTCGCTAGGGTTTGGGAAGCTGCAAGTCCGGAGTGGGCTCGACCCGTTGCAATGTGTAGCTTTCAAAGGTCTTTGTTTTCATGACCGTCTCAAGTTGCGGAATGTAGCCGGTCTCCGGGTGCACCCAATACTTATCGCTCACCTCGGCATTGAATTGGCCCAGCATGTCATAGGTGGCTTGGACCACCTCATGAGGGACGCCGTTGAGGTCTTCGGTGCTGCACTGAGCCTGTCTTGTGGTCTTGGCCCGCTCGCGCAACAGTTTTTCTGTTGCGGTCGGGTCGTGAGCGGCGTCCAGAGTTCTCACCTTTTTCCAACTCTTGCCCTTGTCCGTTGAGGAGTACATCGTATCTCCCTGAACCAGCGTCCAGGGCAGGTTCGCTGGTTCGATACCTTCTGACATCCAGTTGCCGGCCCCGTCCTGGTAGTTCCAGTTTTTCGACGCCATACCGCCCTTGATCTTCTGTGTTACGTGGATTTTCACGGGCCCCAGCTCGTTGCGCTCTACAAGTATCCGCATGAACTTCTCTTGGCAGGTCTCGGCCCAGGCGGGACTTCCCGTTGTGAGCGCGAACAATACTAAGACACTTAGAGCTCGCATTATCGTCCTCCGATCGAATTTCGTTTGAACCGCTTATGCCACGTCAGGAGATGCCGTCCGCCGCGTTTTACCCGCTGCAAAGCGCTCCTTGCACATCTACACGTGTTGAGCGGAAAGTTCAAAAGCCGGCGGCTCAAGCTGATGCTCCTAAACCAACAGAGACCACCAGACGTATAGTGATGCGAAAACCCTGGGAGTCCAACATGAAATACCTATCGGCACTGGCTTTTGCCTTGGCTATGTCCACACCTGCGCTCGCTGACCTGCAGGTGCAGTTTGACGAAGGCGCACCCAAAGACCGCTTTACGATATCCAATGTGGGCGACTGCGCGCTCGGCGCTACGCTCGTTTCAATCGATTTGAGCGGATCTCCCTACGGCCTCATATTCGATACGACCGGTTCGGGCGCAGGCGTCCAGGTGTTTCAGCCTTTCGAGTTGACCAGCGGTAAAAGCAAGCTCGCGTCCATCCCGACTGTGAAGGACGGCCAAAACAAGATCACACTCGATCTGCTCGGTCTGGAACCGCAAGAAAGCGTCTCGTTCACAATCGACGTGGATGATACGGTCAACAACCGTGAAATCACGGTCGCTGACGCGGAGATTGTTGGAGCAAAGATAGTCGCAAAAACTGCGGGCCGTACCAGTCAAGCGGCCTTTCAGAAGGACGCCAAGGCCACAGTGAAATCGGTTGCCTGCGCCGGGTAAGCCGATCTGGGCGTGCTGGTGACCGGTGTCAGTTGTAGAATTCGAGCCGGCATACTTGCAGGTCCGCCTGGAACCGCCGGCCGATCGCAACCAAACCTATGCGCCGCAGCTTTGCAACGTCCAACGGGGCATCAATCCGATACGGCTCAAAGGCCGTGAACGGGATGTCTAAAGTCTGCATTTCCGGGCTTGCCGTGAAGTGGGCACGATAAGACTGCCACGGACGGGAGTTGTCCGCGGTGCGCAAATGGATGGAGTACTGTTCGTTGTTGCCCTTCATAACGATCCTGATGCCACTGAATTCTGTCGCATCGAAATGGCCTCCATCGCGCTTTAGACCGAGCGCTGCCTGAACGAAGCCGCCGTTATTTTCCAGCCGAACTTCCCCGGTGAGCCGCAGGCAACTGTGCTCGCCATCGGCCACATGCGCTATGGTCGCTTGAGAGATTCCGCCCATAACATTGTCGCTGACACCTCGCCATGTGGTGCCGAGAGGAGATGTCAGTGAGCTGTCTGAGAAGGTGTCGATGACCATGTTGTCGATTTTTGAGTGAGCGCTGGAGTTTGACAGTACCACGCCCGCCAATGTGGCGGCTGCGATCCAAAATCCGAACATGCGATGTCTAAACCAGTTTGCTTGCATTGAATGCCTTGCGTGCAGTGAATTGGGAAGTGGGTACACTGTTGGATCTGCGGCCGGCCTTGGCGGTTACCCCAAGCCATCGGCGTTCCCGGATTGCAAGCGGGACTTCATAAGGCGCAGTTTAGTGCGTACATTTGGTTTGAACGCTCCCCGCGTGGCGCGACCCTCCGGCCCACCGCGGTAGCCTAAGGTGCTGTTCTCAGACGTTGCCTTGCCTTCAAGGCTGGAGCCTCAAGCAGTGGTTTCCAGCGCAGCAAGCAAGCGCAGTTGCAGCACTTCGCTTTTCATGGTTGCGATGATGCTTGGGTCAACTTCAGATTTTATGATGGAAATCTGTTTTTCCAACATAGCGGCGAGCTCTTGTGCAACTTTTGGCATTGGTGTCTCCCGTCGTTTATCATTTGGTTAACGAAATCCAGGAGCGTTTGGATCAGTGGTTCAGTCCGGTTCGCCAGAACTGTGCCGCAACGCCAGATCTCAAACCACTGTCCCGATGTTCATTCCCCGCTCGACAACGACAACAGAAAGTCGACCAGATCCGATGTCTCTTGCGGGGTCAGTTCGAGGTCACGGCGCATATTGCTGGATAAGGACGGGCGATCGATAAATCCATCGCTGTAATGTTCAATCACGCCTTCGAGCGTGGCTATTGATCCGTTGTGCATATAAGGCGCGGTTTTCGACAGCTCCCGCAGCCCGGGCGTTTTGAAACTGGGAATCTTCGGATGCCCTCCGGACACCGCCGAATTGCCGGGGTCATCACTCTTCACCCCAATATCGTGGAGGGAATCGTCCGTGAAGCGCCAGCCTGAATGGCAGCTCACACACCCCGCCTTACCGACAAACAGGGTGAAGCCGCGTTTTTCAGCAGCGCTGAGAGCGGTTTCGTCACCGCTCACCCAAGCGTCAAAGCGGGTCTGCGGTGACACAAGTGAACGCACATAGGTGGAGACCGCTTCAAGAATGCGCTCCTTGGAGAGGCCCGGTGAGCCGAAGGCGCCGTTGAACGATTTGCGGAGGCCTGTGTCCTTGCCAAGCCGAGCGATAATGCTCTCGAACGATCCGTTCATCTCATTTGGATGCGTGATCGGTCCGATAGCCTGGCTTTCAAGGCTGTTGGCGCTCGCGTCCCAATTGAATCGGGAACTGGATGCGAGATTGTAGATCGACGGTGTGTTCCGCCTCAGCCGCGAGCCGCCGCGACCACGCGCCTTGGCCAGGCCGTCGGTGAACGCCAGCGCTGGGTCGTGGCAGGTTGCGCATGACATATCCGCACCGCCAGACAGGCGTGGATCGTTGAAGAGCTGCTGACCAAGCTTCGTTTTCAGTGCCACTCTGTCGTCATCTGTCCGGCTTGTGCCGCCTTCTGCTGGACGCTCAAAAACCGATCGCCAAAACGTGTGGTTGGGCGTGTTGCTCTGCGCGGCGTCGGCGGCATGCGCCAAGGGCGTTTGTGTTCCGCCCAGCACAGTTAGGATCAGTAAAGCTGTCTTTAATGACGTAAGCCAGGTGGCCATCTCACATACCAAAGTTGCGGTGTCAGCAAATCCGTTGTGTCACCAGCAAGCGCATTAGGGTTGCTCAATGTACGGCGCACATCGGGAGCCGGCTCACCTGACAAATGGTGCTATCATGGTGTGCGCCCATCCGGGCACACCAATTTGTGATGTTGGTGGAGGGAAGGCCGGGTGATCTCCGCAGACGTGGTGCGCGTTTTTCACGCAAACGAAATGAGGAGATCGAAATGACTCTTGGCAAAATTCTTACGACCGGTTTTGGCGCCTTTGCCCTTCTGGGTGCAGCGTTCATTGTTCAACTGCCGGCCTCAACGGGCCCGGCGTTGGCGGCGGGTTCTGATCCTTGCGACAAATATCAGCAAGGCAGCAAGAAGTGGAAAAAGTGCAAAGGGCATGGCTATGCTCCAGGCACCCCGGCCACCACGGATGAAGTTTATCAGGCAGGGTATTGGCTCGCAAAGCAGGGCCGGTTCGTGGAGGCGGTCTCTATGCTTCAGCGCGCTGAAGCGAGCAATGATCCGCGCGTTTTGAATGTGCTTGGATTTGCAACACGCAAACAGGGCCACATCGATGAAGGTCTCGCCTACTATCGGCGCGCTTTGGCCATCGATCCCAACTATGTCTTGGCCCGCGAGTACATGGGCGAAGCGTTCTTGCAAAAAGGCGACATTGCGTCCGCGCGGGAACAACTGAGCGAGATTGGCTCCAGATGCGGGACGGGTTGTACTTCATACGTCAAGTTGGCGAGCTTGATTGCAGACGCCGTGTGAGCCGGTGGGTTTTATGTGAACGAAGACGTGGGGGCCGCCCGTAGCGGGCGGCCCTGGTCTCTCGGGATTGCTCCTTTCAGGAGCGATGAGTGAAGAGGCCCGGTCGTCCACAAAGTTGCGCGCCGCATCACAGCAGTCTCGGAAGATCAAGCTGGCTATGTCTGACTGCAGTACAGCAGAAGCTGATGTGGTTGACGACCGGCATAAGCGCGAAGATCCATACCCGGCCAAAAGCGCCATTGCAGCGATTGCCGCAATCCCACAGGTGACCGCCGAAAAGAAGCAGGTTGTTGCGTAGGTGAGTTTGGTGGTCCTTCACATACGTCTCAACGCGCCAGGCAGGTCGAGCACTGCTAAAACCGCTGTTTTCTGATTTGTAGACTTAGACTTTTCCGCCAAAGATGCAGTGCTTTGAGGCGGCTCGGAGGGGCTTCCAGAAATTGGGCGAAAATGTGTAAGGGCTGTGTAAGTCCTATATTTGCCCAGACCCTCTCTGGTATCGTTCTAACTAATTGTTTTATAGGGAGAAATGGTGCCCCAGGGGCGGAATCGATCTAACAACATTATCTATTGATATTATGAGTAAACTATTTCATTCGAACAAGTTCGTACCCATGACAATTCCCCAAACTTATGCTTGTTCACTGATTCCAGTCATTGGGCCGGCGATCCTAAGGTTGCTGAGTCATCAATGTTTGGTCCCGTCATTTCGGATTTCTCTACTGAGGTTTCAGGCACAGGTGACTGTTGCTTTAAGGCTTGGCGGGATCGGATCTGATTGTGCCGCGAGACCGGAGTTTGATGACGATTTGGTCGGCCGATGACCAACAGATCTCTCCGAATGGAACTGTCGAGCATCTGGGTGCTCGGCCAACTATTGAGCGTGGCGTCCGCCTGTGCGGGTGTCGTTAGAAGACGGGCAACGGTCAATCCATGCCTCCGAACTTTGCGCTACATTATTGGGCGACTTTGACTTGATGCCATGCCGACCAAAAGATGCCGAAGTCGGTCTGCCAAAGCACTGCTCAGGCAGAAACGTCATGATCCGTTCGACCTTGAGGCGTGCCCAACTCATCAACAGACGCCTTCTCAATCAGGAAATCTCCTGTGAACTAATGGATCTTTTTGTGAATACGTCGGAATAGTATTGTGTATTCGTATCGCGAACGCGCTTTCGGCCGAAACATCATCTCAAAAAATGTGCCAAGCACATGATGAAATGGAGTGGATTGCAAAAACGCGCATTTTTCCAATCTCTGGACAGATAAATGCAATCTGTTTTTAATAACGCGAATTAAAATTTAGTGCATTTAAACAACTTTCTTGAATTATTAGATAATAAATTTGTATAAAAAATCTTTATTTGAAAAAATTTAAATGTTGTATTTTTGCAACCAAATTTATGATCATTTTTATACAATGAAATATCTAATTGGGGAATATAAGCATGAATATTTTAAAATTGACGGCTTTTGCGGGAGTTTCAATTATTGTATCTGCCTGCTCACATCGACCACTTCCTATCGATGTTACACGAGAGGCCACGCCTTACATTGTTAAGAGTATACGTTGTGAAACCCGCAACGCTATCAGGCAAGAGGTGGTTGAACTGTTTCGGCGTGTTGGAGACGAAAAAAGTCACAGCTTTACGAAGGCTCTGGCAGACGAAATAGAAGCTGGCCGGGCGTCTTTTGAGGACGTTGATAAGGCGATTAGTAAAGGGCAAGTGCATCAGCTTGCTGCCGATATATATGACGTGTACGACGGGTATGCCGTTGGCTTTGATTTCGAACTCACTATGAGAGAAGATAACGATGAGTCTGCGAATGCAAACTTCCGGCTACCTTTCACAAACGGTGAGTTCACACTCAATCTCTCCGCCGGCCATAATCGTCAAAGGCAGAACAAGAGAATTGTTGAAAAAAGCGATACATTTAGAGAGTTATTTACAACTTTGACGCGTGAAGAATGTGAGGCGGATGAAAAGCTGCAGAGAAATTGGGAGTTTCCAATCGCCGGCCGCATCGGAATGGCAGAGCAGCTGAGAACATTCTTGGCACTGGATGACGCACTCAAACCTAGCGGGGCAAGAAGCAAGTTGGATCGCTTTTTGGACGAGTTGACTTTCACCACAACCTACATGGGATCTGTCACGCCGCGCGTCGTCCTTTCCCCGCCCATTACTGAAAAGTTTCACCTTGCAGAGGCGTCCGGAACTCTGAGTGCAAATCGGACAGATGTCCATAAAGTGACAATAGCGTTCGCTGCACCTCCCACTCCCCCACCTGACCCCGATCCAGTCGAGGTAATTGTTTTGAACCTCCCCTCAAGTGTGGGCGTTGCGCGAACCAAAACAACGCGCCGGCGCCAAGAGCGCCGGGTCAGGGTGGGGCGGCGACAAAGGGCTGCTGCTGGCGCTGAGAGCGCAAAGCGTCAAGTGCAACGTGATTTGAGACGGCGCAGAATCGAAGTAATTGATCGGATTCGCAATTAATGTGTCTTTGCCACATTCGAAGATAAGTCGGTAACGCTTCCGACCCTATTCAAATGTGCAACCTTACGCACAATTCGGCGATCATGTTAGATCTGACCTGTCCCGAGAATCGCGCACTTTTCAAGGAGAGTCCGCCATTGATTGAGGAGACGGATGATGAGTAAGTCACCGTTTGGCGAAGGGCGCATCTTGGCGATCACGGCTGAACAGATGTTGGACAACTCTATTCTGAAGGATCTGTTGGAAAACACGGTTGACAGCCGCATCTGATGGGCAGGCCGCGGCTCTGGAAGTGTTGGCGCGCTTATGAGGCGTCACAATCCTGAGCCTGCCGTCTGGTAGGTGTGAGTCCAATGGTTACGGCGCAAGGAGAAGAAAGTCATATGAGGCAATCAGACAGGCATTCTGCGCTGGGAGGTGCGGCACCCTCACCCTCTACCGCGCGCACGCCGCTTGAGCTTGAGCTATGGAAAAGGCTCCACGTCCCGCGCGCCTGATCAACGCAGACAAATGAGATATGTGGAAACAGGACTCACCTTTAGACCGAGGGAGCCAAAGGGAGCACATCAAACGACAAACCCAAAGAACGTGCGATCACCGGCCGGCCTATTAACGAAAACGGCAGACCAGGTTCTGGCCCGCCGTCGATCTTGTTCATGAATGTTTGGGTGATTGGCGCCACTTTGATCGCCTCTATACCATGAGAGCTAGGGTATTGATCGAAAACGCTGGTGGGCGTTGCCCACCACAATTCATCAATCAGTCAGTCGCAATTCCTTGACACGACGTGCGATGAAATTTTCCATTAGGCGCGCTCTCGGTTCTGCAAGTTGTCGAGCTTTTTGTGGGCGCGCATTTCCTACCCCCGCCATTGTCCGCGCCTCTCCACGCCTTGTCTCTAGTTTGTCTAGTTGTTTTTCAATTATCTCATCTGGGTTGGCGCTATAGCTCATTGCCGCTTCTCGAAGCCCCTGAACGGCGCCAGAAACCTCCTCAGTTTTGCTTAGGAGATCGATCGACTTTGCAGCCAATTTCGGGTCGTTCACAGAACGCCAGCGAAACATTGCTTTGATAGAACGCTCACCGGCCACAAGGTTTTCATTGGTCCGAAGTTTCGACTGATCAGCGGCAAAATACCAATCAAATGCACCCTTGGGATCGCTCTCGGCCCAGGCCAATACTGCTTGCGGAAAGGCTTGTTTGAGAAACACAGAATTGGGGAGTTTTAAAAGAGCTTCAACTGCGGCCCGACCGTCTTTGGTGGCCCAGTGCGTAAGCAACAGTTCGGCCAGAATTGTCTGTTCTGATGTTGGGGCATCCAAATCTAACTGATCTCTATGATTTTCCCAGATCTGAGCGAGTTCATCTGGCGTCGCCACTTCGAAATCGCTATTAAATTGGTCGAGCCTTCTTTGGTCTATTTCAGTTGTCGGCTTCATTTCCATTAAGCGCGCAACCCGCCGGCTTGTGATCTGCGGCGCAGTGTCGCTAGACGCCGCCACCAATGAGGAATCCGTTTGTGGTGTCGCCGCATCTATCGAGACGTCTATCGTATAGTTTTCTCCAACTTGCATAATATTTGTAACTGCAATGTTAGTCCGCACATTGCCGTATCCTTTTGAGCTAGGAACAGAGGTTGGGGTGAATTCCTTTCCAGGCACGTAGTAATCTTGGCTTGCGGCATTTTCACCGTCCAAGAAATCTTTATCTGTATGAGCCCGCACAAGCCGAACTAGCTTCCTGTCTGTGAAAGAATTGTCATAGCGGAAATCGTCATCATTATTATTGGGGGTCGCCTCGACATGCCAAACCAAAAGGCCGGTATTCGGCATATCCGACTTGCCCGCATCATTGCCGACCTGAAACCTGTTCTCGATAACGAATAGCTCTTGGCCTGGCGTGTTGGTCTGGACGAGGCCGGGAAAAACGGCTACCGCTTTTACGCCTGCTTGGTTAGAGCCAGAGGGCACCAGCGTGACTTTGCCAGGGTTGTTCGGCGTAATAACTAGGGGTTCAATCCAGTCCAAAAGCCAGCGGCTCAGGGCATTGTGGTTCCCCTTGTTCCCCGCCATAATATCGAGACCGCCGACGCCGCCATCTGGTCCTATTCCCGACTGGTAGTCATAATAATCTGGTAAACCGAGTGCATGACCATACTCATGGATGAGTGTGCGTGGATCAAAGTCGGTCTGAGCCCTCGGTTCGACGAATTGAAACACAAATTGTTTTAGACGTTTTCCGTCAAACTTCTTGTTAGAGGCATCATTTACAAAGAAGACCCACCTATACGCCCACCAAAATCCTCCCCAGCCGTTGTCAGGGCCTGCATACATGATTGTTATTAGGTCAATGTCACCGTCATTGTCGTTATCATATTTTGTAAAATCTGTTGAACTATCAACCTGATCCAACGCTTCAGAAACGAGATCGAACAAGGCTTGATTATCTATGTGCGCCTTTTCTATATCATTTGCGCCTGACGGATATGTAGGTTCGTAGGTTGAGCGATCTTTTGACATGCGGATCCACCCTACCACGTTACCTTCGATTTCAAGTTTGCCACCCGATGCACGTCGGTAGTACTCCCGCATGCTTTCAAACGGCTTGAAACCTTGTGCTTCCGCTGTTCCCGTCCCATAGATGTTTTGGTCAATCCGATCACGAGTCAGGCCTGGAAGGACGTCATCCGCTTTTGTGTCGGCAAAATCGACAAGCAAAGTTATTGTCTTCGGCGCCCCAGTGGACTTTAGCTCAGGTTTCGCGGCGTAGGGGAAGGCGCGCATAGGTCCGCGATTTAATGCGCGAGCCTGCTCGCTTGGTGGCAGACCCGAAGCTTGAAGGCGCGCTCGATTGAGTTTGAAAAAGGCTTTGTTTCTTAGACCGGCCTTGAGCCGGTGAGGCTCCGTGCGTAACACGCGATTTATCCTGAGTTGTCGGTCGGTCGCGGCATTCAACACATCGATCTGTTCGCCCTTGGGTGGCTCGTGCGCAAATGCTCCAGGCAAAAATGAGTTGATTGATAAAATATAGGAAATTCCAGTTAAAATTAAAACGTATGTCAGCTTGCAATTCCGAATATTCATGATTAATTTATTCCATGATTCTTCCCATTAACTTCATGAGAATAAAATTTTATTAATTTGTCAAATCAAAAAATAAATGAAAATTCATTTTGGTATAATTCATAATATAATTTTAGATATATAGTTTTAATTAATTGATTAAATCAATATATCAATAACCATAAAAATATCGTCTTTAATCAATCAATTCCATATATCCGCTAGGCACAATTGATATAAGTACAAAAAATCGATTTTATATGATTGTATTTTTATCTTGCAAATTTTCCAATGAATAGTGTAAGTTATGCAGTTATGGTTTTGATGTTGATTTTTAAAAATACAATTAATATGATCAATGTCTAAATGTAAAGAATATAGAATTTGGAGAAATATAATTTTGTTCGACACCACTCTAATGTTTGATTGAAATTTGAACGATCTATTCGGCAAAAATGGACCACGCCAAACAAGGTTACTATAGTGCCTGAGAAGCGGAGAAAATCGATGACACGCAACTTCGACAGACGACAAATATTGATCGGTGCAGCGGCAGGTGTAGCAACTCCCTATCTCGTAGGCTTTGGTGAAACGCCGGTTGTTGCCCAAGACGGCGTTCGCGTGCGGCGCGAGGTGCATGGTCTTGTCAATGAGGATGGCACTTTGCATCCCGATCTATTCATCTACATGGAGGCCATCGCAAAAACAAAGACCGATTCCCCGGTGTTGTGGGAGATTTTGACGAATTTCCATGATGTTTTTTGCTCCGGAGCAGGCAGCAATGAGGTTCATCGAAATTGGCGCTTCATAATGTGGCACCGCGCCTATCTGGCGACATATGAGCGAATTTTGCAGGAGCATTCGGACAAGCCCGTCTCGCTGCCGTACTGGAATTGGTTTAAGTCCGATTCATTGCCCAGCGCATTCACCCAAGGCGTGCTCAACCATTCTGGGCGTGTGCTCGGCGATGAAGACGGCCCCCGGCCCATCGACGACGCGGACAGGGGCGCTGTCGAAGCCGACAATTATGATGCATCCGTGGCGTTTGAATTCGGAATTCTCACAAGCTTCTTCGGTCAAGCTTTCGATGCTGCGGCCATAAATGCGGGGGTTCCAGAGGGCAACGCCCACGGCGGAATGCATAATTGGGTGGGCGGTGAAATGGCAAACCTGAATACCGCCTCCCGAGACCCATGTTTTTATTCACATCACGCCAATGTCGACCGGATGATGGAGCTTTGGAAGGTCAATCGTGCGCCCGATAACTGGGACACCAATGCGCCAAGTACCTGGAAGAACCAGATATTTGAATTCGCCTTCGACACCGATCGTGTTTACCGATACCGGGCGAGTGACATGATCAACACATCGAAGATCGTTGATGTTGACGGTGTGAAGCTGGGTTTTGTCTATGACGACGTACCAAAGTCCGAGCCAGAAGAACCTTCGGGGCCACTGATCGCTTTTGCCCCACCTGCCTCAGACACGGTGACGGCTTCAAAAATCGAGATGCGGGTAAAACCTCCTTCGCAATCGTTTTTGCTCGGCGGGATGGAAGTGAAGGGAGGCACGGGTACAACTGCTACTTTCGAACTCAGCGATGATGCTCGAGCTGTCACTGACCAGTTTCTCGCCAAGCCGGAAGATGGTGGAGCGAACATACTGGGCGGTTTCTCTTTCAACCGGACTTCGCCACCTTCGGCACGGCTGGTGCTCCGCGATGTCGTGTTGCCGGGCAAAAACTCGCAAGTGAATTTCTTCATCAATGTCGAAAACCCGGGCATCGACTCGATCAAAAAGGGCGGCCGCTACCTCGGAACGATCAATACTATTCCCTCGGGCGAAGGCCAGATTGTTTATCCCGAGCTTAACTTAAAGGCCTCTGACGAAATCATAAAGGTCATCCGTTCGGAGAACCAAATCTACATCACGAGCTTTACCCGGTACCTCGGTACTGAAGACGCCGTTAAAATTGGCTCAGTCGAACTTGTTATCGAGTAGCCGAGAACTAACTTCCGCTTAAATCAGGCGTCCAATGGGCGCCTCTCTGCTCATCCGATGTCGGACTACGGCGAGTACAGGGATCGCAGAAACAAGCGCGTTTCGATCATGATCGACGCAATTGCTTTTTGATCTCGCGGCGCGTCCTGCATCGAAACCGCCAGCAATTCTCCGTCTATGCGGCCAGCGGAGCGATAAACAAATCGTCTGGGATCGAAGGAATCCAGCTTCAGGCCTTCGAAACTGAACAGGAACCAATCCAGCATGAGTGCCTTCAAGAGTGGGCGAATGTTGCGGGGTGATTGGGTCTGGGCTGATCTGATCCAAGCCATAGGCTCACGCGAGTGGGCTAAACCGAGAAACACAGTCGAACTCGTTGCCAGGTCTTCCTCTGGATCAGTGCGGCTGTAGGCAGAAAGATGCGGGAGCAGGACAACATCGCCGCGCTCGGTAAGCCGTCTTTCAAGCTGTGCAAAAGACCGGACCGCACAACCAAGCCCTGTTGGCATACGGTCCCGCTCAATTTCATGCTCGGGTGGACATCTCAGATTGTGGGGGAATTCGATGTAGTTGCCGGAGCGTTCCACCCAATGGTTATTTCGCCAGGCAAACGAGATCTGACAGAAGAGATCGCGCGTGTAGGCCGCCAGTTCGCGAAGAGCATGCCGCTCGACCTTGGGGTAGTTCTTTTCGCGCGCAATCGAGATCCATTTCCGCAACAGTGGCAGGGCGAAGCCTGGGTTGCGCAACCACCGAAGATCGGCCGACATTGCGAATAATACGTTCTCGATGACCGACGGCCGCATTTGATCGAGGGACAGGGCGCGCAGCCGGGACATGATGCTGAACAGACGCGTGCGTTCTTTGTCGGCAGCACCGGACCGGCGGATCAGGTCGGAAAGCTCAAGTGCCATTTGCACCTTCGGGAGAGCGTGCCTCTCACTAGCCCATCTGTTTAGGAATTCTGATAGTGCCGAGCATGTGGCCTGCCAATCGCGTTCACCCAGGCGGCTCATTGCGAGACCAAACTGGGCGCTGGACTCGCCGAACTCGTCAATCGCCTCTCTTGCGGCGGCATGGTATGACTGACTGGCATCGGAGAAAAAACCGAGCCTGTAAAGCATCAACGGGTAACCTATTGAAAAGCGGGCTGCCATCCGTCGTCGAGCACTGTCGTGCGGCCGCGATTTGTAACGGTTGAGGGAAATTCGGCGCGCCTCGTTGACCGCAGGACCAAACTCCAACGGCTTCGAAGCCATTTCAACAGAAAGCTGAGCTGCATCGAGCAGGGCCTCCGCTACGGACAGTTGGAGGAGTTCCGCCAAGCGAGGTTCCGCGCTGAGAATATCGGCCGCGCGCGCGAGCTTTGCGGCGAGCACCATTGGCCCGAGTGCGCTGAGATCGGTTTTACGCGTAAGCTGAAACGTCCCTGGTTGTTGTTTGTACCGGCTCACCTCCGCTCTGGTTGGTGCTCTATCCTGCCACCGTGCCCCTATCTGAGGCTGATTCGTGTTAACGCGCCAATGTGGCACGCGCCCAAAAACCGAGTATCCATTAGGCGGCGCCTGTTGGCTGATATTGACCAGGTGCCCATTGTCGTCAAATTCACCGCGGACGGTGTAGTGCCCGCGATGAGAGAAATCCTCCAAACCGGGATCGTAATCCAGCAGAACACGCAGAAGGTCGTTAGGCTGGAAAATACCCAGCATCTCGAAGTCCTGCCAGTCTGCGACTAACAATGGTAGCGCGGCTTGGCGCCCAGTTGTCCGCTGTGTCCTGCTCCCTGCGATGCAATAGGTCAATCGCAGAGCGCTCATTGCAAGAAAACTCCCTCGCGGTGGATCACTGAACCGTTTGCCCAAGGCTGCCCTGACAAGATGCCAAACATCGTTTAGGACCGCTTCGCTTTCATCGTCGGTTAACCGGGACTGGCATGCCGGCCGCTGCATCAACGCGTCAAAGTGAGCGACGCCGTCGGACTGACTAAGAATCCTTCGCGACACCGAGTTTAGAGATTGGGCCGAGGCTACAGATTCGCAAGCGAGCAGGGCAATGAGCAGTGGCAACAAGCCCCTAACCATTAAGCAGGCGGCATTTTGCGCCGCTACGTGATAGATGTGGATCATCACTGGCATCTCTGCTGATTTTCAATCGGAACGGTTTGAAGGGCTCGATCGGAATTTTTTCGTCAAAAAGGTTGAGCAGAATGGGCCTGAGCAAAAACTGCACCGAGCGTCCTTTTTCGGTGAGTCCAAACTCTGAGCGTATGACGAAACGGTCGTTCTGAGTCTCCGCAAATACATCCGCGGAAAACCGGATCCGCCTAATCATGCCGGCGGCAAGACGGTCTGGATCAACCAAACAATGAACTTCACGCCTGAAGATACTTGCCGCAGGTTGGCCCTGCATCTGGGTCAACCGGGGGCGCAAAATATCAAGGTCGAGATTTCCAACTTCGGTTCCCTTTGGCAGATTGGTGACAGCAATCGTTAGCACGGTCGATGATCCGTCGGTGTTGGCACTAAGCCGCACCTTTGGTTTTCGCTCAGGGCATATTGCTCCGATTGCCTCGAGCGCACTGTAATAACTCAGCACTGACGAAAAATGGTTCGTCGTGTGTCCTGGGTTGGCCGCAAGTGTCACGCCCTGATAAATGCCAACCAGCCTGCCGTCCGTGCCCACAATGGGTCCGCCGCTCAGCCCTTCTATCGATGGTAGCGTCATCTTGAGGAAGCGCGCTGCCTCTCTCGCTCCAAACTGATCCGTGGTTTTCCCGGCTTTGACCTCGAACAAAGGTTGTTGGTTGTCAAGCCGCACGCCCGCTCCTATGACGGACAGATCTTTAAAGGCTTCGAACGACAACTTCTTCGCCACGCAAAGGTGCGGATGATGGGCTCCGAGCAGGTTGGCCTGCAAGATCAAGACATCGTGAAACGCTTGGGTCTCATTCCGCGCCGAAACGATATCTGCGCCCAAGTCACCGTCTTTGCCCTGTATGGCCCGCAGTAAGCCAGCGGTGCTTGTGCTAAAGAACTCCACACCAATCGAATTTGTCGGGCATTCGGCGGAATAGGGTATGCCCCGATAGTCGCGAACAATCGGCGACTTGAGTTTCTTCAGCGCATGGTGAGAGGTCACAACGTGTCCGCTTGCAGTTATGAACGCTCCAGAGGCATACGCTTCTCTAACCTCGGTCGTTATCAGAGCCGGATCAAACTGAGGATCCAGGCTTGAGACCGTTTCCCGGCATGACATGCGCACAAAAACTGACGATGCTTCCAACTTGTTTCGAATGGTTTCAGAAATTTCGAGCCCGCCTTGGGCGCTGACGTGAAACGGCCAGAGTGCGGCAAACAACCAAAACACCCGGATCGTACCCGTCCAGAACATTCTCCTGTCGATACTTGCTCTCCCCAACGTAGTAATCGTAATCATAAATATTTTTCGAATATATTGAAATGTTTTTTTATTTTGCGAATATAGCGAATTTTTTTCATAAACAAGAAAGTAAATATGGCTGCATCAACTCTAAACGCATCATTCTATATAATTTTCAATTTATTCTTGGTTCAGCTGCAATTTACGAACTACAATAACCAGCGGCGTGAGCTCGGAACTTCGAAGGAGAACTAGGTTGGCCAGCAATTCGATGTTCGGTTGCGAACTGCACGATCAGATAATTCGGGGCCTCTCGAGCCAGCTCCGCCAACGTTGCGCCCTCACGATCAGGGAGATGAATATGTCAAACCACAGCCGCTTGTCGACCGGAGTCGTTATTGCTTTGTCCCTTTTGCTTACGTCACCTTGCGGAATGGCGGAAGAGAGTGACCCGCGTCCCGAAGAATGCGGCGACGGAAATGCTGTTCCTCGGGAGATGGCATATATCTGTGCCGGTTCTGATTTGGTCGATGCCGACTACTTCGCACGCGCCCGACAAACCCAAACTGACATTAAGGTCGAACCGTCCGTAAATCAGTCACCTGCGCGGGATGTCGTTGAACAGAAAACAGGTTTGAGCGGAGAGCCTCGTCCAAACACCGGCACTGCCTATATTGCTAAAAACTGGGTCTGGCGCAATGGAGATCACGGTGCGCAATGGGACGGGAAACATCTCATGATTCCGGTTTGCTGGATCAATACCACTGGTGAGAAGAAAGAGAAAAGAGCCAGAAATCTGGTTCAGCAGGCGGTCAAGGCAACCTGGGAGAGTGTTTCACATATCAGGTTTGACGGGTGGACAAAGTGCGCAGCAGGTGAAACAGGAGGTGTGCGCATCAAGATCGCCGATACCGGAGCCAAGGCTTATGTTGGGCGCTACGGCGGAACGCGACCCGTGACCATGTGGCTCAACTTCACCTTTGGCAACTGGTCAACGCCATGCGCCAATACAGATCCGAAAAGAGGCAAAATCCTCTGGGAGTTCTGCGTCTACTCGATCGCAGTTCACGAATTCGGTCATGTTTTGGGTTTTTTCCATGAACATGATCGCCTGTTTCATGAGGTAAAGTTTCACGGACTTTCCAGCGTGCAACTTGCAGCGCGCAAAGCGGATTGTGCGAAGCGTGATCAAACTAAGCCAACCACAACAAAATTGCCCGAAGATGCTGTGAGCACGGTTTACGATCCGAAATCGGTCATGAACTACTGTTTCGAGATCTATGATCACCGAGCAATGTTAAGCGGGTACGATATTGCCGGCCTGAACAAAGCCTACAAAAAGCCGAACTGATGCTTCGTCTTTTCGTCATTAGCGTTGCCCTGGTGCTGGGTGTTGGGAGTGTTGCCAGTGGGCAGGCAAAGGCTCAACCGGCAAATTCCTCTGTCGAAAAAGCCGTGAAGAGCAAAATCGAACGGGCAACGGTGCTGCTGCGATTTGAGTGCAGGGAGCGAATCCTGAAAGATGCAGACGACTCTGATCGTGTTCTTGTTACTCTTAGGTCGCTTGAGCAGTTTGCGTCTGGAGCGTTCATTGGAAGGGACGGCTATGTGATTACCGCTGCTCACACAATAGAACAACTTACAGCGCGCCGCGAGGCGCATGGCTTCGAAATCGGTTGTCGAAAGCAGGACATCCTTATCAGCGGGTACAAGATATCCAACATCGAGGGCGCGATCACAGGTGGTCGTTCATCAGGTGCCAAGCCCGACTTCTCTGAGGATGTCGGGCAACGGAACTATGGGATGGAAGAGCATGATGTCTTGATTTTCAAGTTCAGGACATTCGGTGGCAGTGTTCCAGAGAGCCTCTGCGTTGGACCGGTCATTGCGCGTGAGCGCTTCGCGCACCTGCCTATTGTTGCAGCCGGTGTTGGGATAGAAGCAAGTAACCCGGAGTTCGAAGTCAGGCCGGGATTTGCAACGGCGGAGTCGGGCGGTGACGGGAAGGCATCGCGCAATCTGCGCATGACCCCGGCAGCAACCAAGGGAATGAGCGGTGGTCCGGTAACCACATGGGATGGTATCCTGGTGGGATTAGTACAAGGCTACCGGCCCGCTGAAAATCCCTTGGCGACCCGCAATCATTTTGTTCCTCAATACTGGTTCCATGATCCGCTGACGAAGATCGGGGGATCTTGCCCTCCCGCCTCGTCGCTCCGCTATGTGACCTCGCCGAGGACAGGTCTGACGACAGAACCGCGCATTTTTTTCCAACTTGATAACAGAGCGGGAGCGCCGACCGTAACGGTGCATGATATTCGAGTTGCCGTTGCGTCCCAGCCTTTTTTTGTTGCGAGTGAAGTGTTTGAGCTGCTTCCGGTCGAAGTCAAGCCACTCAACGAAGCCGGCTTGAACCAGAGAAAGATTCAAATCGGCGAAGACTCTATTTTTCCGCTCACTGCTGCGGTAGATGTGCCGGCAGGAGAATCGAAAACATTCGCTGCAAATGTTCAGCTCCCGGCTTCGCGATTGCGGCAGATTGGAGACTCCATCATCCGGTTGTCCCTGAAGGCGCTGCAGGATGGCCAAGAACTCAGGGTACATTCCGACGAGATATATTATGTCTCCGCGGTCCGAGGGCTCCGGCGAGTACCGGTTACTGACGTCTTTAACGCTATTCGCCGGTTCGAGTGCGACGAGGAGACTATAGCGCGCGCAGATCCCAATCTAAGCCTAACTACAAAGCTATTGACCGACGACGAAGTGAACGCCGAGAATATTTTTTTCGAGCTGGCCAATCGCAGCGAACAATGTTGGGGGCATCAATTGTTCGCGAACCTGCTTGTCTCAACTGCGCGCACAGGCCTAGCCTACAGCAACTTGTTGGCAAAGGCGGAAACCGCTGATTTTGCTCAACACCGTCACCTGATTTTGACGCTGTTGACGGGCCTGTTGGACAAAGACTTCAACGAAGCTGTGTACTATGCAGTGAAGCTGTCGACTTCTCCGGACCATCAGCCTTTCTCCGTAATGAACGCCGTCCAGAGGTCACTCGTTCGCCAGGCGCTCCGCGGCTTGCGGGAACGCAACTCTCCCGATAGCTCACTTGCCAGGTTTCAGGCTTTACTGCCAAAATTTGGAGCAGCTCTTTGGGGAGAGATCTGTTACCTCGCCGCGCTTGAAAGCATCGTGCACGCCCTCGCGTCTTCGTGCGATCGCGGGGTCGCAATTGAGGACGCCAAGCCAGAGAAGTACCGTTACTCCGGAGCGAGCATGGCGCGCGGGATTTTTCGCGCATTGTCCGGCGACCATGAAGGCGCACTTGCAGATTTTAGAGATTTCTTGGAACGATTCAGCCCGGTGGGAGGCCAGGACGCCCGTGTCGCGGGCTGGATCGACATGTTAAAGAAAGGTCAGAACCCGATCACTCCGGAAATCTTGTTGGCGCTGGAGAAGGAAAGCCTCACGCCGTACGGCAACTCGATCAAATCGATGCGCGACTAGCCGTCCATGCCAACGAATTAGAGTTGACCACCACTCTTTCCTCTTTCCGGTGTAGATGATTTTTAACAGTGTGGCGCCAACTTCCCTCCTCTGGAACGAGCGCGCGCCCTTCGCGTTTCGGCTCAGCAAGCGCATCGCCGATTGTACGGATAGGACCACGTACCGTAATGCGGAACACATTTCGGCATACCAACCAAGCTGAGGCATTTCTCGAATTGGCCGATGGGTTGATTTCAATTCTAGCTCAGAAGGGCAAATCGCCGCTGGCGAGCAGGCTCTCGTGAATCGAACCCGCCAAATGTGGCGGTTCCGGCCATTCGGCTTCGATCCTCCCTGCATAAAATTTAGGCGCCGTATCTGCAAGCAGCTGCGGCGACACCTGTTCCGGAGTGGCGGTCCCCGCTCCGGAACCCGCGCCCGAAGAAGGCTGGCAAACCTACCAATAGGGCAAATGCGCTGTGAAGGACATCATCAACTTATGGAATCAAACGTGCGAGGCGTTTGTGGCGCGAGATGCTGTGTTTAAGCCGACCTCGAGAAAGATCAATTGAACGCCCGGCCAACCCATTCTGGGCGAACGGTTAACCGGGCGAGAGCACATCCAGTAATGACCGAATTTGTGCCTGGACGCTCCACTAAGCCTCCGGCGATGCCGCTAAAGATCCGCTGCAAAGTGCAAGGCGTGACAAGCGCTATAACGACTAAAAGGATGGCTGCTACTTCCTCTGCAGCAGCAAAGCTTTTATCTCCGCAAGTTGTTCCTCAAGAGACGTTAGACGAGCATTGATATCTTTAATCGACCGATCAGTGAGCGCTGGTCGGGACTTGACGCTTGATACAGCGCCATCAGGTTGACTGAGTGTCGCAATCGCCCCAGTCAATCGGTCCATGGGCCGCACAATTTCTCCGAACGTCCGCGCCACCAACTCAGGTCGAGGAGCACGCCTTCTATCCGAAGCAGCGTCAGTGTCGAAACTGGCAAGAACCGGACGGTGGTCGCTAGTAGAGTCATCGTCTGGCACATCGTCAGGCCGGACCATAATTTGCGATGTGCCCCCCCCAATCGGTCGCTCCGTTGGCAACAAATACAAAGTCCAGAATACTGTTATAGTCATTCACGCCGTCGTTATCCCTGTCGCTGTATTGAGTGGATACTCTAACAGTCGGCTTGAGCCAAGTGTAGCTATCTCCCTGCAAGAATATGTTGAACGCTTGGTTGCCCGGGCCGTTGGGCACGTCATAGTCAAAATTGTAATCGCCAGTGGCAATCACCGGAAGTGATTGATTTCGAACCCAGTCCCGCAGTCCTCTTGCTTGTTTTTGACGCTTGTGTGTGTTGCCACGATAAAGGTGGTTGACCATGAACAAAAACTGCTTGCTGTTCGACTTAATTTTGAATTTTGCAACCAATGGAGACCTGCCGCCATTGAAGCGCAGGTGCCCAAGTTCCTCTACCCCCATTTTTTCGAGTCGATCAGTGTTGTAAACGATCATTAGACGGTCGCCACCGCCAGACCGACCTAGGATGTAGCGGCTACTTAGGCCTTCCCCATCCGATGTTGCAGCGCGGTAGATGTTGCGGCTGGACTTCTTAACCTCACTGAAACCCCAAAGATCAACACCTGTAAAATCATCGCGAATCTGTTGTGCAATCACTGCGGGGTTGTTTCCTCCGCTTTCGACGTTCCAACTTACGACACTGAGTTTTGCTGATAAGGCTTGGGAAGCAAGCAGTAAACTAAACAGCGAAAACAAAAATATTTGATTCAATATACCTAACATTTTACGCTCCTGATGTTTCGCGCTTATCCAATCTCTCCAATAAAAAATCGAGAAGTCAAGAAAATTTATTTGTGATATATTGACTGGAATCGCTCGTGCGTTAGCATGGGAGTTTGGGCCAACACAGGCCCGTGCCAAAATAATGGGCACAGCGCACTATCAGAAACAACTCGGCCCGTGGCCGAATCAGATGTCTAGCCCCCAATGTTTGGGCCACTAATTTGGGACTTCTCTACTAAGGTTTCCGGTGCTGGTGGTCGTTGGTTTAGGGCCTGATGGGGTCGGATGTG
>JANQOW010000105.1 GCA_028285595.1 Hyphomicrobiales bacterium | reverse complement strand
GCAGGTCCACATGTCAGGCGGCGAGCCGACCCTGCGCAAGGACTTGGAAGAGTTGGTGCGCACCCTGGCCGAGCGCCGCGTCTATACCAACCTTATTACCGCCGGCGTCAATCTTTCCCTTGAGCGTCTGAGCGCTCTGAAGCAGGCCGGTCTCGATCATGTGCAGCTCTCTGTTCAAGGGGCAACCGCTGAGATCACCGAGATGATCGGCAAGCACAAGAACGGCTTTGCCCAGAAGATGCAAACCGCAGCGCATGTGCGCAGCCTTGATCTGCCGCTCACGATCAACGCGCCCATCCATCGCCACAACATTCATCAGGTGGCCGATTTCATCGAGCTGGCCCTCTCGCTGGATGCGGACCGGCTGGAGATCGCCAATGTGCAGTATTACGGCTGGGCCTACCTTAACCGCTCGGCTCTCCTGCCTGCGCTGGACGATGTGGAACGCCAGGTGGAGATTGTGGAAGACGCCAGGGAACGGCTGAAGGGCGTGCTCAATATCGATTTCGTCACACCGGACTATTACGCCGACTATCCCAAACCCTGCATGGGCGGCTGGGCGCAAGATGCTTTCGTGATCGTGCCTGATGGCAAGGTCCTGCCCTGTCACGCAGCACAGACGATCACCGGCCTTGAATTCGACAGCGTCGCGGAGAAGCCATTGGCGGAGATTTGGGAGACTTCAGCAGCGTTTGAGAAATATCGCGGTCTTGAGTGGATGGCCGAGCCCTGCAAGAGCTGCCCGCGCCGGGAGCTGGACCGAGGTGGCTGCCGCTGTCAGGCTTTTGCTGTAACAGGAGACGCCGCTCAGACCGACCCGGCCTGTATCCTTTCGCCCCATCACGACAAGCTGCGAAACGTGGCCGAAATGGCCTCGGCCGACGCGCCGGCGGCGTTTTCCTATCGCAGGATCTGAGGAAACCCTTCGCTCTAACGCAGCTCAATTGTCATGCCGTCATAGGCGATTTCCCAGCCTGCAGCGTCGGCTTCGGCGCGCTCAGGTGAGCTCTCCATCAACACGCGGTTGGAGTTGTTGATGTGAATGAACACCTTGCGTTCCACACCTAACGGAGCAAATGCGGCCATGGAGCCGCGCTCACCGCTCATGCTCATGTGGCCCATGCGCTGGCCGGTTTTGGCGCCCAGTTTGCCGGACACCATTTCTGAATCGAACCACACGGTGCCATCGAACATCACCAGCGATGCGCCCGTAAGCCGTTCAGCCAGCGGGGTTGTCATCATCGCGCACCCCGGGATGTAGAAGAACGAGGCGTCGCCGTCTTCCGAGAAGATCTTCAGCCCTATTGTGTTTTCGGTCTCTTCTCCGATCTTCAGACTGTCTTCTTCTGCCAGCATGCGCTCTTCGTTGAACAGCGCAACCTTGCCAGGCACCAGGAAGGGCTCCACGAACAGCCCCTCGCCGACCTGCGTCACCTTATTTTCCGCCAGGGCGTGCCGGGAGACAAACTGCGGGTCGAGCACGTTGAAGATCGGATTTTCCGCGATCACGTCCAGCACGGTCTCGGTTGCAAAGACCTCGTAGGCCTGTTTCTCGCGCAGGATCAAGAGCCCGCTCAGATGGTCCACGTCCGCATTGGTCAAGACCACGCTTTGAATGGGCGTATGCCGGTAGTGGCCGTTGGCCGGCCACAGCTCCGCTCTATCTGAGACCTGCTGGCGGATGTCAGGAGAACAATTGAAAATGGTCCACCGCTCCCCATCCGCGCTCACGGCGATAGAGGACTGGGTGCGCGGCACCACTTCGCCGGTGCCCGACCGCGCGGCTGCACAAACCTCGCAATTGCAGTTCCATTGCGGGACCCCGCCGCCAGCGCCAGAGCCCAGAACCACGATTTTCAACATGCGGATTTAGTTGAGGTTTTCGCTGATTTGAACAACCGGCGCCACATCCGTGAAGTTGGGGATATCGCCCATCACCTCCGCGCCGGCAGCCGCCACCGCACCTTGGAAAGCCTCCAGGCTGTCAAAATCCAATATCGCCACAACCTGATAGGGCGCAGGCGTTTTCGGGTCCGGAGTGGCCACACCCTTTATCAGCTTGAGACTGTTCAACCCTTTGTCGTCCCAACATTTGTGAACCAGCGGCCCATGGGTGTTCAGGTAGTAATCCATGTCGAACTTGGATCCGGGATCATTGGGGTACATAACAGTGATCGTGATGCTCATCGGTGTCCTCCTCGCGTTTCTTGTCTGGCTCCGGGGCTGATGGACCCTGCCGCTGAGGGCCGGACTTGTCAACGCCGACGCAGATCCATGCGCGGTGAATTGAGGGAAATGCGTAGCAAACGGGTGGCAAGCCCCCTTTATCGGGCTTTGAGGCAGCCTGCCCCTTAAGAGAACCCTTGAGGTTCCGGCGCCGGCTCGATGAACTGCTCAGGAAAGACACTCTCCAGATCTTCAGCCGACTTGCCTCTGCTGGCAAACTCGGTGGGCGGGCCATCCAGGAAGCGCACGCCAATCTGATCACCCTTGCGCCACCTAACTTCGCACCAGGTGTCCAGCTTCTGATCCCCGTTCAGAAGTTCAAAATAGTCTGGCACTTCCTTGACGTGAGGCGTTTGAATGCGCGCCCCGCCTTCGCTGATGTCTCTGATGATGCAAGGCACATGGTGGCGCCGCATCTTCATGGCGATATTGGCAATGCGGAACGTGCGCTCACGTGGGCTGGAGCGTCTGTCCAGATAGGATTGTTCGTCTTCTTCCTGGCGTTCGGCCGTCGGCCCCTGCTTGCTCATTCTGATTTACCTGCGGCAAGTTGTATGGATACTGCGCGTGTCCTGCAGGTTTTAGAGCCGACGCCTTGCGCGGAGCTTTTCTGACCATCACCGTCCGACAAATTTCGGCGGGCGTTTCTCTTTGAAGGCCGCAACGCCTTCCAGATGATCTTCCGACTGGGTACAGCGCACCATTCTGTCTGCCTCCATATCAAGGCAGGTCCTAAGGTCGGCTGAAGCGGCGCGGTTAAAATTCTCTTTCATAAACCGTAACGCCAAGGGTGCTCCGTCGGCAATTTGGTCGGCCAGTTCCATGGCGCGTGCATTTAATGCTTCGGCGGGCACCACCTCGTTGAATATGCCAAGTTCCAAAGCTTCGTCAGATGGAACACGCCGGCCGGTGAAGTAGATGGCCTTGGCACGTCCGACGCCCACGAGCTGCGTCAGAAACCAACTGCCGCCATAGTCGCCGGAGAGCCCGATGTTGCCGAAGCCCGGGGCGAGGAAGGCAGTATCTGCGGCCACGCGCAAATCGCAGGCAAGCGCAATGGACATGCCCGCGCCGGCCGCCGGTCCCGGCAATACGGCGATGGTGGGTTTGGCCAAACTGTGGAGCCTGAGGGCCAGTGTGTCTTGACGGTGCTGCAGGTTGCGCACGCTGTCTTCAGTGGTGGCGCGCTCGCCGCCAGGTGTTCTGCCCTTAAACGCAGCGCCAAGCCCGCCCACATCGCCGCCGGCACAAAAGGCCGTGCCGGCGCCTGTGACGATCACAACGCGCACATCCGGATCGGCCTCCAGATCCAGAAGCGCCTGGCGAAAAGCCGGGGTCAACGTGTCGGACAAAGCATTGCGCTTCTCTGGACGGTTCAGGGTTATGATGCCGATGCGCTCTTCAACTCGTGCCAGCAGCTCATCGGCGCCGGTTTCCAAATTCTGGGTGGCCATGCCCCCTCCTCTCAACAGAACAGCTGCCCTACCTAGCCTGAGGAAAGTTGCGTGATCAACCTCAAGAGCCCGTAAACTCGAGCCCTAAGGCCTCTTCATATACCTTCAGCATGGCGCTCTTGGGCTCGGCCCCGAAACCTGCGGCAATGGCAGCCTCATAGGTGGCGATCATGGCACTCACCACGGGGAGCTCTGCGCCGGCCTCGGCCGCCATGGCTTTCACGTTCACAATGTCCTTGTAGGCGGCCTGAAGCGCAAAATCGCTGTCGAAGCGGCGCTCCAGCATGCGGGGCACGAAATAGTCCGAGGCAAAGCTGCGCGAGCTCGCCGTTGTGACCGTGCGGGCAACTTCTTCCGGCTTCAGCCCCATGGCCACTGTGAGTGGGAGAACCTCGCACAGGGCAGCAATGTTCACGTTGTAGATGATGTTATTGAATGCCTTCATCGCTTGCCCGCTGCCGAGCGCGCCACAATGGATCACGGTTTCCCCAAAACTCTCCAGGTAGGGTTTTGCCTCCGCGAACGCTTCGTCGGTTCCGCCAAACATGACGGTCAGGGTGCCGGCGTCGGCCCGAAAGGGCATGCCGGAAATTGGGCAATCCCAGTAGGCAATACCCAGCCCATCTGCTTCTTCTGCGATAGCCAGCGCATCATTCCTGTTGAGGGTTGACGTGTCGATGACTGTCAATCGGTCTTTGGCGGTCTCCCCAATCCCCTGCGCGCCAAACATCACCTGGCGCACCTCCGGGGCAAACGGCAGGCACAGAAGGATCACGTCGCAGCGCTCGGCCAGTTCCGCAGGGCTTTTGCAGTCCTTTGCACCTTCGGCCACCAGGGCCCGAACGGCATCTGTGCTCACATCAAAGACATAAAGCTCGCCGGTCTTCTTCAGGAGATGGCGGGCCATGCCCGCACCCATGCGCCCCAGTCCAATAAACCCAACTCTGCCCGGCGCCATCGCACTCTCTCCTTTTTGCGTTTGAACGCAAGTCTAGAGCGGGCGGCATGGCCGCTCAACGGGAGATCGGACTAGCTGCTGTTCCCCGGCAGCTTCCAGTCAAACAGAAGCTTCATGACCACCTTGTCTTTCTCCCAGCGCGGTTCGGAGATCAGTTGAACCATGCTGACAGGTGTGCGCTGCAGCTCCTGACCGCCACGGGTTTGCAAGACGATTGTCCCCGGCACATCGCCGCCCTGGCCCGGCATGGCAAACAGCGCGGGATGCCGGTAAACCACCAGCTCAAAGCGCCCGTCGGGGCTGGTGAACCTGGCATATTCTGTGTCGCCTCCTGAGTAGCGCGACACGAGCAACACACCGGCAGCACACATCACAGCCACCAGAAGGCCGAGCAAGATGCGGCCAATGCGCTTCATGTGCGCCTCCTTTTGAAAACGGCGTTTGATCTTTCCGAGCGGGTCTGATTTCATCGCCTTCAACGAACACTATGAGCGCCTGCATAAGGGAGGAAATCCAAATGGCCAAGGGATACTGGATAGGACGCGTGGATGTGCATGATGCAGAGGGTTACAAGAAGTACATCGCGGCCAATGCCGGGCCGTTGGCCGAGTATGGCGGCAGGTTCCTGGTGCGTGCCGGCGATTTCCAGGGAATGGAAGGGACGCATCGCCAGCGCAATGTGGTGATCGAGTTCGATAGCTACCAGAAGGCCCTGGATTGCTACAACTCCCCCGCTTACCAGGAGGCCATCGGCGTCCGCACCCCTGTCAGCGATGGCGACCTGGTGGTCATTGAGGGCTATGACGGCCCGCAACCGGGAGACAGTTAGGGTACATGGCCGTGGTGAAAATCAATCCCGAACGCCTGCTGTCCGATCTGGACACATTGCGGGGGTTCGGCCGCACAGGAACGGGTGTGGTGCGGCCTGCGTTTACAAAGCCTGATTTGGAGGCGCGCCAGTGGGTGGCCCGCCGCATGGCCGATGCGGGGCTCAATCCGGTATTCGATCCTGCGGGCAATCTGTTTGGGCTGCCTGACGGCGATGGCCCGTTCTTCCTCACCGGCTCCCACACCGACAGTCAACCGGAGGGCGGCTGGCTGGACGGCGCCTATGGGGTTATTGCCGGGCTGGAGGCTGCCCGGGCCATAGCTGAGGCCGGCGGACCGCCTGTGGCCGTGGTGTCGTTTCAAGACGAGGAAGGCCGGTTCGGCATGATCACCGGCAGCCAGGTCTGGTCCGGTTTGATCACGATGGATGAGGCCGACGCGCTTACCGACGCGAACGGAGTGACCTTCTCGGAGGCACGAAAAGACATTGAAGGCTGGCACTCAGGAACCCTCTTGCCCCCTTCCCTGTTCACCGGCTTCCTGGAGGCCCATATCGAACAAGGGCCTAATCTTGATCTGGCCAAAGAAGCCATTGGTGTGGTGGAGATGATTGTGGGCACCCGCGAGTTCACGGTCACTTATCGCGGCGAAACCAACCATGCGGGCACAACGCCCATGACCAACCGGCGCGATGCGGTGCAAGGCATGGCTGCCTTTGCCAGCAAGCTGGACGAGCGCCTGCGCAATGTGGTGGTGCCCTCAACCGTATGGACTATCGGACGCGTCAGCGTTGAGCCCAACGCCTCTTCCATTGTGCCTGGCAAGGTGTCCTTCTCCATGCAGTGGCGCGATGGGGACAGTGACCGTTTGGCTCGCATGGACCGGATTATCCGGGACTTGGTGGCTGAAACTGCCGAGGCCATGAACCTGGAGATGGAGCTTTCCAACTTCCATGGCCTGGAACCGGTGCCGATGGATGCAGCGCTCGCCGATCACGTGGCGGACGCTGCGCAAGCCCATGCGCCGGGCCGCTGGCGCCGCATGCCTTCAGGAGCGCTGCATGATGCCACAAACGTTGCAAGCGTCCTGCCGGTGGCCATGATGTTCGTGCCCTCCATCGGCGGTATCAGCCACAGCTTTCAAGAGGACACCGCGCGCGATGATCTCGTGGTGGGGGCCGAGGTGCTGGCGAGCGCCGTGGCAGCCTGTGCAGGCTTTTCGCCCTAACCGTCCACAGCCAAGCGCATCTGCCTGCTTGCGCAGGCGCGGGCGCGCGTGCAACTGATAGCGCATGATCATTGCGACCTGGAACATAAACGGCATCAAGGCGCGCCTTGAGGTGTTGAAAGCTTGGCTCAAGGAGGCAAACCCGGACGTGGTGTGCCTGCAGGAAATCAAGTCGATTGACGAGAACTTCCCCGCAGCGGCCATAGAAGAGCTCGGCTATAACGTGGCCACCCATGGTCAGAAAGGCTTCAATGGGGTGGCCATTCTGTCCAAACGTCCGTTTGATGAGTTGATCGCCCGCCTTCCCGGCGACGACAGCGATGAACAGGCCCGCTATCTGGAAGCCGTCATCAGCGGAGATGAGGGCGCGGTGCGCGTGGCCTCCATTTACCTGCCCAACGGCAATCCGGTGGACACGGAGAAGTACCCTTACAAACTCTCCTGGATGGACCGCCTGATCGCCCATGCCCAGAACCGGTTGGCCGATGAGGAACCGTTGGTGCTGGCGGGTGACTATAACGTTATCCCTCAGGACGGTGACTGCTATTCGGCCGACGCTTGGGCGCAGGACGCCCTTGCCCTGCCGCAAACCAGAAACAAGTTCCGCACGCTGCTGGGTCTTGGTTTCACGGACGCATTGCGCGCGGTCACCCCTGAAGACGGTATCTACACCTTCTGGGACTATCAGGCCGGCGCCTGGCAGCGCAACAATGGGATCCGCATCGACCATCTGCTTCTTTCGCCGCAGGCGGCGGATCGGCTTAAGTCGTGTGAAACGGTTGCCCATGTGCGCGGATGGGAGAAGCCCTCCGATCATATTCCGGTCTGGATAGATCTGGCGGTATAGCCAAACGTGAAGTGCTGCGAGATGACAACGCGCGGACATTGCTTTTGTAGGAGAACGCGTTGGGAGTACGAAGGTCCCGTTACTTGGGCCTGTTATTGCCACTGCGATGATTGCCGGCGCAACTGCGCAGCTCCGCTTGTTGCGTGGCTCGGTGTGCCCGTGAAAAACTTCCGTTGGCAAGGCGATGCGCCACAAACCCTAAACAGCGCCAAGGGGGTTCGGCGCCACTTCTGCAAAACCTGCGGAACACCTATGGGCTTTGAGGCCGATCATTATCCCGGCGGCATGCACCTTTACGCAGCAACGTTGGAAGATCCCAGCGATTTTGAGCCGACGTTCCATGTGAACTATGAAAGCAAACTGCCTTGGCTTCAGATCACCGATGATCTGCCGAAGTATGAGGGCACATTGCTGCAGGCGCCCGATGATCTCAGGAATTACGACACCCCTCCATCCAAGACCTGACCTTCTGTTTTAGAAGATCTCGCGAACCTACTTCTTTTTTGTGGCGCGCTTGGCGCGCGGTTTTGCGGGCGCCCGCTTCTTGCGGGGCGGCGGCGGGTCGTCCTTCATGCCATAGGTCTCTGCCCTCAGCACGATCTTTTCTGCGCGCATCAGATGGGGGCGGTCATACATCTTGCCGTCGATGCCCAGAACGCCCGGATTACCAGCGTTCGCAAAGGCTTCCACCAAGGCCTTTGACTGTTCCACATCCGACTTAAACGGCGTAAATGCCTCGTTGATGATGGCAATCTGAGCCGGGTGTATCGCCATTTTTGCGGTAAATCCGTCCCGAAGCGCCGCATCGCACTCCCGTTTCAGGCCCGCCTCATCTTTGAAATCGATATGAACCGTGTCGATCGCCTCGACCCGCGCCGCATGGGCTGCGATCAGGCAAAGATTGCGCACCAATTGGTAGGGAGGCAGAAACTGACCGGCCTCGTCACGGTTGGCGAGGGCGCCCATATCGGCACTCAGATCTTCCGCACCCCAGCCCAGCCCCAATAGGCGTGGGGTGGAGCCTCCATAGGACCCCAGGCCAAAGACAGACCGCGCAGTTTCAGTGGCAATGGCGATCAGTTTCACCGTCCCCGTGGTGATCGCCAGCTCGCTTTCCTTGGCCACAAGCATCTCAGAGAGCTTCTTGGCGTTTTCCCCATCGCGGCATTTGGGCAGCACGATGCCGTCCGGACGCCCGGGCATCACACTGTCAAGATCACGGAACGCCTCGCCGTCTCCCAGCGGGTTAACCCGAACGAATGCCTTGGGGCCGGATTTGCGCATTTCAGACGTGCGCGCCTCCAGGGCGTCGCGCACGACAGAGCGCGCCTTGTTGCGGTCCTGGGGGGCAACGGAGTCCTCCAGATCCAGGACAATCGCATCCGCCCCCGTGTCAAAAGCCTTGACGATCTTGCCTTCGTCATTGCCTGGAACAAACAAATATGACCGCATTCCCTAGACGTCCAATCTCACGCAGCTTCCGGCCGCATGCGCATAAAGGCCTGCCGGCGGCAGATGGCCACCAGCTCATCATCCTGGTTAAAGCCCCGGTGCTCAAACTCAACGATGCCAGCATCGGGCCGGGACTTGCTCGTGCGTTTTGAAATCACCTCGGTCTCCGCCCTCAGGCTATCGCCCTGGAACATGGGCTTGGGAAAGCGAACGTCGGTCATGCCGAGATTGGCAATTGTCGTTCCCAAGGTGAGATCACCCACGGTCATGCCAATGAGCAGACCCAAGGTGAATATGGAGTTCATTATGGGTTGGCCCCATTCGGTATGGCGCTCGCAGAAGTGTCGGTCAATGTGCAGAGGTTGGGGATTGAGGGTGAGGTTGGAGAAGAGCATGTTGTCCATCTCTGTCACCGTGCGGCTCAATTCATGGACATGCACTTTGCCAATCTCGAAATCTTCAAAGTAAAGCCCGGCCAAGAGACCCTCCTGGAACTGAAATTTCTGAGCCGGACTATCTTCGTTTTCGCGCGATTCTTGAAGAAAGAAGCAGGTCTCCGCTCAAGGACTCTCGTTTACGAGATGTTCCAACTTTGATGCACGCATTGCGTGTTGTTGAATCTGGGTGAGTCGTTATGCGAGTCCCGTATTTCATCAACGGGGCCTTGTGGATATCTTGGGGACAAGTGTGGATAATCTTTTTAACTAACTGTTTTTGAACGATATTTCATCACTCCCCCAGAATGGAAACCTTATTAACCGTTCATTAAGCGCCTGCTTCATAGGACTCGCATAGAGCGAACCATAGGAGCGAACACGAATGTTCGGCAAAGTCATGAATATGACCCGATGTCTGGTGGTTGATGCCTGCGGTGAAGATCGCGAATGGACGACAGCTCTACTGCAAGATTTCGGCTTCGACGTCTTTAGGGCAGAGACCAGCGAGCAAGCCTTATCAGCCTGCCGCACCGAGATGCCTGACATGATCGTGGTTGCCAATTCAGAAGAGCCCCGGGAGACCCCTACCCTGCTGATGAACCTGCAGGCCGCGGCACGGCGGCTGGGACGCACGCCCGTGATCTTGGTGTGTGACCGCGATCCAGACCCTCGCCGGATCGGGGCCGCGATCGTCCACGGTGCTGATGAGTTTCTCGTGAAGCCCTTTGACAGTGCCATCTTGGATGGCAAGCTGAAACAGCTGGGACTGACCTGAAGGTTTTCCTCATCCATCGCGGAACGCGTGCTAGGCTGACGACAATGCCTGACCTCAACGATGACGATATCTCCTACTTCAAGGACCGCCTGCTGGCGATGCGCGAAGAGCTGACCGCTCTTTTGGAGACAGGCGATGATGAAACCGGGCCGGTGCAACTGGACCAAACCAGCGTCGGCAGGCTCTCCCGCATGGACGCGATGCAACGCCAGGCCATGGCGCAGGAAACCGAGCGGCGGCGCCATAGTGATCTGCGCCGGATTGAGGCGGCCCTGAAGCGCATTGAAGAGGGCGAATATGGCTACTGCATCTCTTCAGGAGAGCCCATTCCCCGTGCCCGCCTGGAGCTTGACCCGGCCGCTGCGACGACGGTTCGGCGCACAGAGTAACACGGCCTAACCAATTGGCGCTCATAACACTTTAAGTGTCGCAACTCTGACACTGAACGGTTATATGGCGCGATATGCAGCGCCAAGTTGATGGCTGTTGTTACGATCTGATGGAGACCTTTCGTGGGAGCTGGCGTGCGCTCGGTTTGGGCCCTGTTTATCGGGGTTGCCGTGCTTGCTCTGGGCAATGGCCTGCAGAGCACGCTCCTTGGCGTGCGCGCGGTTGATGCCGATTTCGGGGCAACTGTCACCGGCTATGTGATGGCCGGTTACTTTGTGGGCTCCCTTGTGGGCTCGGTTGTGACGCCCAAGCTGATCGAGCAAGTCGGCCACATCCGCGTGTTTGCCGCTTTTGCCTCAGTTATCTCCACCAGCGCACTTCTGCATGCGGTGTTTGTGGATCCCATTGCCTGGTTCATGTTCCGGGCTGTTACGGGCCTGTGCATTGCCGGGCTTTACATTGTGTCGGAAAGCTGGGTGAACTCAGCGGCCACCAATGAAACCCGGGGCAAGATGCTGTCGGCCTATATGCTGATCATCTTCGCCGCCATGGGTGTGGGCCAACTGCTCCTCAACGTGCCCGATCACAACGGTTACATTCAGTTTATCATCGTCTCCGCGCTGATGTCGGTGGCGCTGGTGCCCATGTCGCTGGCCCGCACACCGGCGCCAGAGATCGTCAATCCGCGCCCGGTGACCATCGCAGAGATCTACCGGCTTTCGCCTCTGGCCGTTATTGCCTGTTTTTTCAATGGCTTGGGCCAAAGTGTATTCTTTATGCTTGGCGCCGTCTACGGCGATGCGATTGGCATGAACGTGGCGCAGGTATCGATCCTGATGGCTCTGCCCATGCTCGGCGTCATTGCCTCTCAGTTTCCTGTGGGCATGGTGTCGGACCGCTTTGACCGGCGCCAGGTGATGACGGTGATCTCCGCCCTGACGGCGGCTGTTGCCTTCACCGCCGTGTTTTCCGGCGATCTGCCCTTCCTCTATATCACCGGCCTTTTCGCCCTGTTCGGGGCTTTGAGCCTCCCGCTCTATTCCCTGGCGCTTGCCCATGCGAACGACTATTTGGAGAGCGATCAGATGCTGGGAGCGGCCGGGAAACTGGTGCTGCTGTTCGGTGTTGGAGCGATCGCGGGGCCGATCATTGCCGGCGACCTGATGGACCGCTTCGGGGAGCATGCCTTCTTCGTGTTCCTCGGCACCGTCTATGGATTGATCGGTGTCTTCGCGGTTTACCGCATGACACGACGCGCTGCAGTGCCGCTCGATGAGCAAGGTGATTTTGTTCTGGTGTCCAACCAGACCACATCCATTGCGGCAACCGCTATCGCAATTGAAACTTCAGAAGGCTGGGACGAGGAAAAACCCTCAAATTAGGCGCCCGCCGACATTTATGGTTAACCGGGATTTAAGCAATCCCGTGGCACCTTCACACCGTTAAGGTCTTGGCTTACGAGACCCGTTTCGGTTTGAGCGTATAGTTTGAAGGTGCCGCATGTCAGCTGAGTCCATTGATGCCTACGAAATTGCCTGTCTGGAAGTGGGCATTGAAAACGCATCGCCGCAACAGCGGATCGCTGCGGGTAAGGCCATTGTCTCCTTGCTGCAATCCTCAAACCTTCCAGATGACGGCCATGTGGTTTTATCCAACCTGCTTTTGAAGCTCACCGTTGATCCGGTCAGGGCTGTTCGCAAGGAAATGGTGGATGCCATCAAGAACTTGCGCGGTCTTTCAGAAGACCTGGTGTTTTCGATCATCTCCGACGACGACGAACTGGCCCTGCCCTTTCTGGCCGTGACCAAGTCGCTCAACAAGCGGATGATGGTGGCGATTGCCAAAGTGGGCGATGCAGCGCGTAAAACCGTAATTGCCGCCAGAGGTGACTGCCCGGCTGAGGCGGCCGATATTCTGATCGCCAACGCCCCGGCTGAGATTGTCGTGGAGCTTCTCTCCAACCTGGAAATTCAGCTGAATGCGGGCCAATACGAAAAGATCATAGAGCGCCATGGCTCTGATCGTCCCGTCTGTGCCCAATTGGCCAAGCGCACCGATCTGCCGGCCCAAATGAAGGTGATGATGGCCCGTGCCGTGTCTGAGGAAATGCGGACAAAGGTGGAAACCACCGACATGGCCTCAACCTTAAAATCCCAGCGCATGATCGATATTGCCGAGGAAGAGGCAATCCTGAAGATCTCCGCGACCACCAAGCCGGTGGAGCGGGCGCGGCTGGTCAGCTATCTGTGCGATCGGCAACTGCTGACCCCCTCGCTGCTGTTGCGTGCCGCGTGCAGCGGCGAGATGGCCTTTGTGGAGAGCGCCCTCTCTCTGCTCTCCGGCCTGCCTATCTTGCGGGTGCGCAACCTGATGTATACCCAAGGGGCCATGTCCTTGCGCGCGGTCCATTCGCGGGCCAATCTCCCACGGGTGCTGTTTGATCCGCTGCGCATTGCCTGTGATGTGGAACGCCAGCGCCAAGCGGACAACAAACAGCTTTCGCAGGACCATTTCGGCAAGCAGGTCGTTGAAGCTATTGTGACGAAGTATGAGAGCTTCTCGCCGGAGAAGCGCACTGAGCTGTTACAACTGGTTCAGTCTTACGGCTCGCCGCGCACGCGCGAGCTGGCCGCGCATCTGCTGGAAACCGAACAATTGGGCGAGCAAAGCGCTCTGGCCGCCTAACCTTCAGCCTCCCACATCTTATCGCGCGCCCCGCCTTTCGGTGGGGCGTTTTTTATTGGCGAGATGGTGAGAAATCCTGAGCCTAGAGCAGTTCTTTGTCATATGGAAACACTTGATGGAGTCAAATCAGCCCATATCCAAGGCGCGAAGCGCAGTGCGATGTGGTGCATCGGACAAGCTTCGCAACGCAGGAGATGGGCTGATTTAGCCCACCGGAGGCCGGGTTTTCGCGCCCGCTGAGCGTCGTTGCGGGCCGCTTGTGGTCGGCCAGACCAAGGCGCGACCCGCGCCTCGTCAGCAGACGCGAAAACCCGGTCAAGCGATTCCATATGACTAAGAACTGCTCTAGCCGCCTTTGGCGAGCCGGTCGAATGCCATGAGCCGTTCAACCAGGCTGTCCATCTCATCCAGCGGAACCATATTGGGACCGTCGGACGGGGCCGTCTCCGGCTCTTGGTGCGATTCCATAAACACCGCCGCCACACCGACCGCCACCGCCGCCCGGGCGAGCACCGGCACAAACTCGCGTTGACCGCCGGACGTGGTTCCCTTGCCGCCGGGCTGCTGCACCGAATGGGTGGCGTCGAACACCACCGGGCAACCGGTTTCAGCCATTTGCGGCAGGGCGCGCATATCTGTGACGAGGGTGTTGTAGCCGAAGCTCACGCCGCGTTCGGTCAAGAGCACGTCCGAGCAGCCCGAACCGGTGAGCTTGGCCACCACGTTCGCCATGTCCCAGGGGGCCAGGAACTGCCCCTTCTTGACGTTCACGGGCCGGCCGGTTGCCGCCGCAGCCACCAGCAGATCGGTCTGGCGGCACAAGAAGGCCGGGATCTGGAGCACGTCCACCACCTCGGCCACCTCGGCGCAGTGGTCGCGTTCGTGCACATCGGTGAGAACCGGGACCTGAAGCTCCGCGCGCAGATCCTTGAAAATCGCCAGGGCGGCCTCCACGCCCGGTCCCCGGCCGGAGCTCAGTGAGGTTCGGTTGGCCTTGTCAAACGAGCTTTTGTAGATGAAGCCCGCGCCATGCCTGGCACAGATTTCCTTTAACGCGCCGGCCATATCAAAGGCGTGGTCGCGGGTTTCCATGGCGCAAGGGCCGGTGATCAAGGTAAGCGGCTGATCGTTGGCGATGACCACCTGGCCGTTGTCGCCAACCTTCACTGTGCTGTTGGGTTTGGACATGAGCTTTGCTTAGCCCCTCCCTCCGGTTGGTGCAACGGATAAGGTTTCCCTTCTAGTGCGGCCCATCTTGCGCTATGCAAACGGCCTTATCAGCAATGGAACGCGATGATGAAGCCTATACACGTGATTGGGGCCGGGCTTGCCGGATCTGAGGCGGCCTGGCAGGCAGCCGAGGCCGGCGCTGAGGTGATCTTGCACGAAATGCGCCCCGAGCGCGGCACCGATGCGCACCACACCGGCAAGTATGCCGAGCTGGTATGCTCCAATTCGTTCCGCTCCGACGATCATGAGAGCAATGCGGTGGGGGTCCTGCACCAGGAGATGCGGCTTGCGGGCTCGTTGATTATGAGTGCAGGCGATGCACACAAACTGCCGGCCGGCGGGGCTTTGGCCGTGGATCGGGAGGGGTTCTCTGAAGAGGTGACCCGGCGCATCAACGATCACCCGCGCATCCAAGTGGAGCTTGGCGAGGTGAAGGGTCTGCCGCCCGAAGACTGGACAAACGTTATCATTGCCACAGGCCCACTCACCTCACCTGCCCTGAGCGATGCCCTCTCGGCGCTGACGGGGGAAGAGGATCTGGCCTTCTTTGATGCCATAGCGCCCATCGTGCACCGTGACAGCATTGACATGTCCAAGGCGTGGTTCCAGTCGCGTTACGACAAGGCGGGCCCTGGTGGCACGGGCGCGGACTACATCAACTGTGCGCTGAGCGAAGAGCAGTACAACGCCTTCATCGATGCTCTACTGGACGGCGATAAAACCGAATTCAAGGACTGGGAGAAGGACACGCCCTATTTTGAGGGTTGCCTGCCCATCGAGGTGATGGCTGAGCGGGGACGGGAGACCTTGCGGTTTGGCCCCTTGAAGCCGGTGGGGCTGACCAACCCCCATGCCGATGAAAAGCCCTACGCCGTGATCCAATTGCGCCAGGACAATGCGCTCGGCACGCTGTTCAACATTGTGGGCTTCCAGACCAAGCTGAAATATGGCGAACAGGCCCGCATTTTCCGCACGATCCCCGGATTGCAGGACGCAGAGTTTGCCCGGTTGGGCGGCATCCATCGCAACACCTTCCTGAACTCGCCGCGGCTGATCAACGAACGCCTGCAGCTGAAGCAGCGACCAGCCCTGCGCTTCGCCGGTCAGATCACAGGCGTGGAAGGCTACGTGGAAAGCGCCGCGACCGGGCTCATCGCCGGCAAGCTGGCGGCGGCGGACGCGTTGGGGATTGCGCAGCAGTTGCCGCCGGCAACAAGCGCCCATGGCGCCCTGATCGGCCACATCACGGGAGGGCACCTGAGCGAAGAGAGCAGCAGCAAGTCGCGGTCGTTTCAGCCCATGAATGTGAACTTCGGGCTGTTCCCGGAGATCCCCGCGCCGAAAACCCAAGACGGAAAGCGGCTGCGCGGAAAGCAGCGGAGCCTTGCGCGCAAGCAGCTTCAAGCCGCCCGGGCCCTGCAGGATTTCAACGCATGGCTCAGCGCCGCAAGCAAAGACGAAGCCGCTTAAAAACAGAGGCTTACACTCAAAACAGCATAAACTGAATCAAGGATAAGAACGTGGGCGACACACCTCTCAAAGATCACGTGGCCATTGTAACAGGCGGGGCGCAGGGTATCGGCTATGCGGTTGCGCAAAAACTCATCGCCCAAGGCGCATCAGTGGCCCTGTGGGACATGGATGCAGACTTGGCCACCGAAGCCGCGAGCACGATCGGCGCCGTGGCGGTGGCCACGGACATTACGCAATTGGCCTCCGTGGAGGCCGCGCTCGCCGAAACCGAGAGCCAGATTGGCCCGGTGAGCATCGCGGTCAACAGCGCCGGCATTGCCGGACCCAACATGCCGGTGAGCGAGTATGCCGAGGATGACTGGAAGCGCGTCATCGATATCAACCTGAACGGCACATTCCACGTGAACCGCACGGTGGTCCCGGGCATGCAGGAGCGCAATTACGGGCGCATTGCCAACATCGCGTCGATCGCCGGCAAAGAAGGCAACCCAAACGCGTCAGCCTACAGCGCCTCCAAAGCCGGGGTGATCGCCCTGACCAAGTCCCTCGGCAAGGAGCTGTCCGATTTCAATATTGCGGTGAACTGCATCACCCCCGCCGCAGCACGAACGCGGATCTTTGATCAGATGACAGAAGAGCATATCAACTACATGCTCTCCAAAATCCCGCGGGGACGGTTTGTGAAGGTGGAAGAGGTGGCCGACATGATCAGCTGGATGGTTTCACCCGCCAACAGCTACACCACCGGCGCAGTGTTCGATCTGTCAGGCGGTCGCGCCACGTATTAGCGGGCGCCAGTCCGCTGCATTAGGACAGCAGATCCAAATCCGTCGTCGACAGCTTGGGGCCGCACGGCTTCTTCTCTTCGGCCGGCTTGGCCTTGGTGGCTGCCGGCGGCGTGGGCTTAATCATCTTCTGCTTCTGCATAGTCGCCTTTTGTTGCGGCGTCAGCTCGGCACTGGCTTTCGGTGCCGATGCAGAGGCCCCGCCTCCGGCGAGCAGACGGGACAGGATCGCGTCCTCGCTCTCCTCACCCTCCTTGCGGGCAGCCCAAATTGCGGCAAATGTCGCGGTCGATACACTTATCGTCTTCATGACACGAAACCCCATAATCCTCACAAATTCACTTCACTAGACAACGGTTCATCTTGTCAAGCAGCTATTGACTAGCCGGCGTGGCTTTCGCGGAGAGTGTGACCGCCATGCACTGAGCGAAGGGCTGCCCTTCTGAGATAACTCACCTCCCCTGCCCGCATTTGGGGTAGGCTGTTTGCTATCTTGGCCCTGCGACATGTCTGAATGAAACGACTGGCCCCGCTTATCCCGTTGCTCACGGCCGCTGGCATCTTGCTTGCGGGCAACGGCGTCTTGGGCACGATGATCACGCTCAGGGCCGACCAAGAAGGTTTTTCGCGCATCATCATCGGCCTCATGGGCACAGCCTACTTTGCCGGTTTTATCCTCGCATGTTTCACCGCAGCGCATTTCATCCGCGCCGTGGGCCACATCCGGGTCTTTGCCGCGCTGGCCGCTATCACATCGGCCGCCACGCTCGCCATGCTGCTGGCGCTCAACCCGATCTCGTGGATCATTATCCGCTTCGTCATGGGGTTCTGCTTTTCCGGGCTGTTCCTGGTGGTGGACAGCTGGCTCAATGAGAGCGCTCACAATGAAGACCGCGGCCGCCTTATGTCGATCTACCGGATCGTCGATTTGACGGCGGTGACAGGCATGCAGTTTCTCATTCCGCTGGTGGGAACCGAGGGCTTTGCGCTGTTTATCATCACCGGCATGTTGCTCTGTCTGTCGTTGGTGCCGATTTCCCTATCGGACCGCTCCCGGCCCAATCCTCCCGAAGACATCAGACTGGACCTGCGCGCCATCTGGGCCATTTCCCAGATGGCCTGTGTGGGCTCGTTTGCCATCGGGCTCACCAGCTCCGCATTCCGAATGGTCGCGCCGCTTTACGCGACCGATATCGGGCTGGATGTGGCTGGCGTTGCCATATTTATGAGCCTGGGCATCGTAGGTGGTGCCCTGTTCCAGTATCCGCTTGGCGCCATGTCGGACCGCATGGGCCGGCGATGGGTCCTCATGGTGGCCACTGCCTTGGCGGCGGCCTCCGGTTTCTTCTTGAGCACACTCACCGGAGCCACACCTTGGCTGGTGTACCTCGGGATATTCCTCTTCGGCGGATTTAGCCTGCCGCTCTACTCCCTGTCGGCTGCACATGCCAATGACCAGGCCAAGAAAGGCCAGTTCGTGATCATTTCAGCCGGCCTCACGTTCTTCTTCTCCGTGGGCGGTTTGGTTGGCCCATTGGTGGCATCTTGGATGATCCAGCAGTTCGGTGCTGCGGCCTTTTTCAGCTATACCAGCGCAATTCACGGCTCTTTGGTGTTGTTCGTGGTGTGGCGGAAGATCGCAAATCCCGGCGTCGAGGTCACAAGGCCCTTCGTTGCCCTGTTAAAAACCTCACCAATCGTTTACAGAATGGCACGGCGCGCAAAAGCAGCGCAGCGGAAAAAACGACAAACCAACGGCCAACAGCAAAAAGCCTAACAAACCCTGGTAAAACTGTCTGCCCGCTCAGCGACTCAAGGCGGCAGGGGCTATACACATTTGATGCATATTATAACAACCACAGAAGAACTTCAGTCCGTGTGCGATCGCCTGGCGTCGGAGAAATTCGTCACGGTCGATACGGAGTTTATGCGCGAGACCACGTATTGGCCTCTCCTGTGCCTGATCCAAATCGCCGGCGAGCACGATGAGGTGATCGTTGATCCGCTGAGTGAAGACCTCTCCTTAGAGCCGTTTATGGAGCTCATGGCCAACAGCTCCGTGATGAAGGTGTTCCACGCCGCCCGGCAGGATGTGGAGATTATCCATCACCTTGGCGGCATTGTCCCAACCCCGATGTTCGACACCCAGGTGGCGGCCATGGTGTGTGGGTTTGGCGATTCCATCGGATACGAGAACATCGTCCGTCAGTTGACGGGGAACTCGATCGACAAGTCCTCACGCTTCACCGACTGGAGCCGGCGCCCACTGTCTGACAAACAACTCTCCTATGCGCTGTCCGATGTGACCCATTTGCGCCTGGTCTATCGCAAGCTCAGAAAGTCTCTGAACAAGTCGAACCGGGAAAGCTGGCTGACAGAGGAAATGGCGATTCTCACCTCGCCCAACACTTATTCAGCACAGCCTGAAGAAGCCTGGAAGCGGCTGAAGTTCAAGGCGCGCAACAAGAAGTCCTTGGCCGTGTTCATGCACGTGGCCGCGTGGCGCGAGCGCGAGGCACAGGAACGGGACGTTCCGCGCAACCGGGTGCTGAAGGAAGATGCTCTGGGTGAATTGGCCGTTCAAGCGCCAGATTCCGTTGAAGGTCTTGCCCGCTTGCGGGCCCTGCCCCGCGGCTTTGCCCAGTCGAGGCAAGCCAAGAGCCTGCTGCAGGCGGTTGCTGACGGCCGCAACATGGACCCGGAGGATGTGCCTTCGGTCAAGCACAACAACAAGCCGCCCGTGCCGGCGCCTGCCTCCGTGGTGGATCTTCTGAAGGTGACCTTGAAGTATGTGTGCGAGAGCCACGGGGTCGCCTCCAAACTCATAGCCAACGTGGCGGACCTAGAGGCCATTGCGCTCAACGATCAGGCCAACGTCAATGCCCTGAAAGGCTGGAGACGCAAGCTGTTCGGCGAGATCGCCCTGGACGTGAAGCACGGCAAGCTGGCCGTGGCCCTTGAAGACGGTGAGATCACTATTGAGCCGCGGCAGACCACCCGTGCCAGGGCAGCCGAGTAAGAACTGCTCTAGAGCAGTTCATTGTCATATGGAAACGCTTGATGGAGTCAAATCAGCCCATATCCAAGGCGCGAAGCGCGGTGCGATGTGGTGCATCGGACAAGCTTCGCAACGTAGGAG
>JANQOW010000090.1 GCA_028285595.1 Hyphomicrobiales bacterium | reverse complement strand
CTAGGGCCGATTGGTTTGAGCGTGCGGCTCTGGGTCCCGGATATTTTGCGTTCGCAAAATTCCGGGATGACGGTTGAAGCTTAATGTTGATCACCCGCGCCCGCCCATCGTCATCCCCGCGCCCTCTCCGCCATCCCCCGCACCCACCTCCGTCATCCCCGCGAACGCGGGGATCTAGCGCCCATTGGTTTGAGTGTGCGGCCCTGGGCCCCGGATATTTTGCGTTCGCAAAATTCCGGGATGACGGTTGAAGCTTGATGTTGATCACACGCGCCCGCCCATCGTCATCCCCACGCCCTCTCCGTCATCCCCCACACCCACCTCCGTCATCCCCGCGACCGCGGGGATCTAGGGGCCGATTGGTTTGAGCGTGCGGCTCTGGGTCCCGGATATTTCGCGTTCGCGAAATTCCGGGATGACGGTTGGGGTTCGATGTTGATCACCCGCGCCCGCCCATCGTCAGCCCCGCGCCCTCTCCGTCATCCCCGCACCCACCTCCGTCATCCCCGCGAACGCGGGGATCTAGGGCCGATTGGTTTGAGCGTGCGGCTCTGGGTCCCGGATATTTTGCGTTCGCGAAATTCCGGGATGACGGGTTATGCAGCAAACTCACCCATCAGGGCCAAATAGCGCCAGTTTGCTATTCAAAACAGAGCCTTACGCGAAATTGGGTTCGTTTCGCAGAGTTACACTTTTGGCGGCAAAAACAAAGTCACCCTTCAAGGCCAAATAGAGCTGATTTCCCAACTTAAACAGCACTTTACGCGAAATTGGGTTCGTTCGGATACACCACCATTTTGTGGCAAAAGACAACTAAAAAGTGGCAATCAAGCACCGCGCTTCTTCAGCGGCAGCTCAACCGTAATGACTAACCTTTCCCCGTCCAGCGCCGCGGTAACATTGCCCTGGTTGGAAAGACAGAGCTGCTTGACGATGGACAGACCCAACCCGTTTGCATGCTCGTCATGGGCGCGGGTGCGGCTGTCTGAGCCGCGGTAGAACCGGTCAAACAGGAAGGGCAATGCGTCCGCGCTCACATCCGGCGCGGCGTTGCTGAACGCCACCTCCACAAACCCCGCACGCTTGGTCTTCGCCGCTTTGATGCGGCACGGGCCGGTATCAGAGGCATACCGGAGCATGTTGGAGAGCAGATTATCCACGATCTGCTTCAGAACGTTGGGGGAGACGGCGAGGCGCCTGGCTTTAACCGCCGTTGCGATCTCAAGGCCAAGCTCCAGACCGCGATCCTTCAGCCGCGCTTCCCATCCGCTTTGGGCATCTTTCAGCACCTCCTCCACCGTGAGCAGCGCATCGGTCTCCTCGTTCCCGGCCTCAAGCTGCATGGCTTCTATGGTGTGGGTCAGAGAGGAGAGCTGGCGGAGCTCGCCCGCCATGAGCTTGAAATACCGCTCATCGGCCTTGAAAACACCGTCTTCCAGCCCTTCGGTATAGCCGCGCAGGCTGGTGATCGGTGTGCGCAGCTCGTGGCTCAAGTCAGCCATATACTGGGCGCGGCGGCGCTCCTCCTGCTCCAGCGTGGAGGCCAGAGAGTTGAAGTTCTCCGCCAGTTGGCCCACCTCCCCCTTGGCGATGGGAGAGCGCACACCATAATCCCCATGGCGCAACCGCTCCGTGGCTCTGGCCAGCGTGCGCAAGGGGCGCAGGATCAAAAAGGCCAGGCCCACCGTCGCCAAAATGGCCGCCGCGAGCCCCACAATCACGCTGGTCCAGAGCTGGCGCTCCACATCATCCACATACATGGCATGCAGGCTGCCCGGCTGGATGTTGAAGGTGGACATCAAACGGTCTGAATAAACCGCGCTCTGCTGCATGAACACCAGATACCAGGCCGCCGCCAGAGCCAGGATGATGGCCACGTTGGCGGCAACGATCTGAAGCGTGAGCCAGGGCCAGTTGCGCAGACGGTTCAGCACGCTCATCTCAGGTGCGCTCATCTGGTTTGGGGGCAAACTTGTATCCGAAGCCGCGGACGGTTTGTATCATCTCTCCCACATCCTCCCCCAGCTTGGCGCGCAGGTGGTGCACATGCACATCAATCGCCTTCGGGCTGACCGCGTGTTCATTGCCGTAGAGGCTGGCGATCAGGGAACTGCGCTCAAACACCCGGTCCGGGCGCCCGAGCAATTGCCGTAAAATCTTGTATTCGTGCGGCGTCAGCTCAACCGTAACGCCCTTCACCCGGCAGGTGGGCTGGACCCCATCAAGCGCGATGGGACCGAATTCAAGCGTCTGCTCAGAGGCTGCCTGCCGCGCCGGGCCGCGCCGCAAGATCGCTTCGATCCGCACCAGAAGCTCGCGCGGGGAAAACGGCTTCACCATATAATCGTCCGCCCCCACGCCAAAACCGCGCAGGATGTCGGTTTCGTTGCCCAGGGCGGACAGAAAGAGGATGGGCGTGGCGCTGCCCGCATCGCGCAGGGCCGCCGCAATCTCGGTTCCCGATTTATGCGGCAGCATCACATCCAGGATGCAGATGTCGAACGCGCCCTTAAGCGCCTGGCTGAGGCCCGCCTCGCCATCGCTTGCGGTGACCACATGGTGGCCTGCGCTTTCCAAATAAGCGCTGAGAAGGTTGAGGATGTTCTCGTCATCTTCAACCACGAGTATCGATGTGGACGGTGCGATGTCTCTAGGCCCCAAAGCATACGTCTCCCGAAGGGGAGCACAATCCTACTGCAGCTCGGCACAAATCGCCAGATGAGCCTGCCGGACGCGCCGCCCCGTTCGGGAGGTCGGGGCGGCGCGGAACCGGCGCAAGCATTACTGCTTCAGAAGATCTTCTCTGGAGGTGGCGAAGATGGTCTTCCAGTTGGCTTCGCCTTTGCGGATCACCGCTTCGGTGTTGCCTAAGAAGAGCTTGTTGTGGGCCGCATCGCTGCTGTTGAGATAGAGCTGACCGTCAACAATCGCCCAAAGCTCCGGTTTGGTGGGAACCTTTTTGCCTTTGCTGGCGCCCGCTGAGCACCATCCGCCATAGGCCGGGGCATATTTTGCCGGATCGGCCTGGAACTTGGCCTGATTTTCTGCCGACGCAAAGTGCCAGGTGGCGCCTTGGTATGTGGCTTTGAAGTCTGCAGACCCTTTGGTCGGCTTGCCCACGGTGTGGTAGGCCACAACATCGTAGCCGCCGACGACGGCTTCATCCGCGACGTAATGCTCATCGACCGCCAGAGCGCTGGTGACCGGCAGGGCAAAGACTGCGGCTGACAAGAGGGCAATCTTGGCAAACTTGTTCATTGAAGTGTTCCTTTAAGTGATTGAGATATGTCCGCGTTGACCCCGGCCATTGCTCTGCGCGCGAGCCGGTTGAGCATGTGGTAAAGGGCAGAAATTTTGCCACGGTTTGGCTAAGGTTAAGTTTTGGTTAGGCCGGGTTTGGAGTGCCGTAACGGGGGAAGCCCATGAGTGCGTCAAAGCAGTTTATCGTGACCACCACGATCCACGCACCGACGGAGGCCATCAGGCGATTTGACGGATTGGCCAACTGGACCTTGATCGTGGTGGGCGATCAGCGCACGCCAAGCGACTATGGGCTTCAGAACGGTGTCTACCTGTCTCCTGCCGATCAGGAAAAGCTGGCCCCTGAGCTGTCCGACCTGATCGGCTGGAACTGCATCCAGCGCCGCAATCTCGGGTTCGTCCTTGCGCTCAGCCTTGGGGCCGAGATCATCGCGAGCGTAGATGACGACAACATTCCCCTTGAGGATTGGGGCCAGAGCCTGATGGTCGGCCGCGAGGTGGAGCTGAAGAGCTATGAGGCGGCCAATGGCTGCTTTGACCCGGTCGGCGCCACCGAGCACGGCCATCTGTGGCACCGGGGCTATCCGCTGCAACTGCTCCAGAGCAGAGACTATTCCGCCTACGCCTCAGAATCTGTGTTTGTGGATGTTCAAGCCGATTTCTGGAACGGAGATCCCGATGTGGATGCCATCTGCCGCCTGGAACATGGGCCCAACGCGGACTTCAGCCCCGACGTCTTTCCGTTTACATCACGCGCCATCAGCCCGTTCAACTCTCAGAACACGTTCCTCAGCCGCGCGGCCCTGGAGCACTATTTCGTGCTCCCGGGCGTTGGACGGATGGATGATATCTGGGCGGCGTTTCACCTCCAATCGCAAGGTTTTAAGGTGGCCTACGGCGCGCCGAGCGTATATCAGGACCGCAATGCGCACGATCTTACTCAAAACCTCACAGACGAAGTCCTGGGCTATCAGCAAAACGCCGCCATGGTTGAAGCGATCAACGCGGGGACCTATGCCCACCACGATTTCTGGCCCGAGCGCACCGTGGCGGCCTACCAGGCCTACCTGCGAGAGGTGACACCATGATCTCGATCATCATTTGCGGGCGCAACGACAATTATGGGGGCAACTTCAACGACAGGCTGTTCTCCACGGTGAGCTATAACCTCGCCGAGTTCCGCCGCCGTGAGATTGCCTGCGAGCTGATCTTTGTGGAGTGGAATCCGGTTGAGGGCACGCCGCTTCTGTCTGATGAAATCGCCGAGCGCTACCCCGAGGCACGCTGTTTTGTGATGGGAGAGCTGATCCACCGGCTCGTCAGCGAGAACCGGCACATCAGCGTGTTTGAGTTCCACGCCAAGAATGCCGGGGCCAGACGGGCGCGGGGCGATTGGCTGTTGTTCACCAATCCGGACAACTTCTTCGGCAGCGATGTGTTCGACTTTTTACAGAAGGGCGAGCTCGACCCCCGTGCCTTCTATCGGGCCGCGCGTGTTCAGATTGACGGCTTTGAGGATGTTGGCCGGCCGGACCTTGTTGATCCCTCCCCGGACTCCAAGCCACCCTATGGCGGCGCGGCGGGCGACTTCATCCTGTGTCACAAGCACGTCTTCCACCGCCTGGGCGGCTACCGGGAAGATCTGGCGTTTTCGAACACCCACATGGACAGCATTCTCAATATCCAAATGTTTGAGGATCTGAAACAGACCTACAAGATCGGCCTGATCTATCACCTGAGACACGAGCGCGATCAGCACAGCATCCGGCGGATCGACTTCGACTTTGGAAAGGTGAGCACGCCGCCTCAACCCGATTACGGACGGGTTGACGCGAAAGAAACACAGCTGGGACGCCCCGAGATCATCGAGCTTCACCTGCCGGACCACCTGGCCGCAGAGGCCATGAACAAAGCGCCGGTGGACCCCGTGATTCCCGACTACCTCAGGCGCGAGCCGGAGCCCGGCCCATTGAAGCGTCTATTTTCCAGGATGTTCAGCCGCGCCTGATCAGCGCCGAGGCTGCCTTAGAGCAGTTCTTTGTCATATGGAATCGCTTGACCGGGTTTTCGCGTCTGCTGACGAGGCGCGGGGCGCGCCTTGGTCTGGCCGACCACAAGCGACCCGCAACGACGCTCAGCAGGCGCGAAAACCCGGCCTTCGGTGGGCCAAATCAGCCCATCTCCTGCGTTGCGAAGCTTGTCCGATGC
>JANQOW010000089.1 GCA_028285595.1 Hyphomicrobiales bacterium | reverse complement strand
CGTGTAAGCACCACCCCACGACGTGATCGTCAGATCAGCCGCAGAAGCAGCACCAACACCCAGAGCGAACACGCTCGCGGTGGCCAGCGCCAGTGATTTAAATGTCATCAATAGTACTCCCTGTAAGTGCATGTGGCTTGCGCCACCTCCCTTGGCGGCACCAAACCGCCAAACCCTTGAACGAAACGCTGCTGCCCATCAGCTCCGTTCATACTCCCACATATTACGCCAGGTGCATCGGATCGAGTGCCCGGCAGTCTTCGGTGTGCCAGCCGATCGTTGCTTTCGTGCCCTCAGCCAGTGCCGCATGGCCGTAGGTGTTCGGAACCTTCACGATAAAGTCGTCATGACCGGCAACTTCCATGCGCGTGCGGATGTGGTCACCCAGATAGATCAGTTCCTTTATCTCGCCTTTCAGCGTGTTTGGCACTTCGCCCCGCTTGGGGTTCACCATCACCCGTTCCGGCCTGAGCGACAGCATGGTCTTTGCATCCTTGCCATCGGTCGCGACGTTGAGCGCATTCACGGTCTCGCCGCTGTCCAGCTTGACCTTGCAATTGCCGTCCTTGCCCACACTCACAACTTTCCCGCTCAGCTTGTTGTTCTCGCCGATAAACTGCGCCACGAAGCTGTTGAGCGGACGCTCGTACAGATCGTCCGGCGAGGAGAGCTGCTGGATTACCCCATCGTTGAACACCGCGATGCGGTCGGACATGGTGAGCGCTTCGGACTGGTCGTGGGTCACGTAAACCACCGTCACGCCGAGGTTCTCGTGAATGTGTTTAATCTCATACTGCATCTGCTCGCGCAGTTGCTTGTCGAGGGCGCCGAGCGGCTCATCCATCAACACCAGATCCGGCTCAAACACCAACGCGCGGGCCACCGCGATGCGTTGCTGCTGGCCGCCGGACAGTTGCGCCGGCCGCCGGTTACCGAAAGAGCCCAGTTCCACAAGGTTGAGCACGTTTTGAACACGCTCCTCCACCTCAGCCTTGCCCATCTTGCGGACTTGAAGCGGGAACGCCAGGTTCTCTGCCACCGTCATATGCGGGAACAGCGCATAGTTCTGGAACACCATGCCGATCCCACGCTTATGAGGGGCGACGTTGTTGATCGGCTGATCATTCAGGAAAATTTCGCCGTGGGTTGCCGGCTCAAATCCTGCCAGCATCATCAGACAGGTGGTCTTGCCGGACCCAGATGGCCCGAGCATCGTCAGGAACTCACCTTCAGCAATGTCCAAATTCAGGTCCTTAACAACGAGAGATTCCCCGTCATAGCTTTTCTGAACACCGGTAAACCGGACCATGTGTTTACCGTTGGCAGCATTATTCGCCATGCAAACGCCCCTAACCTCACTTAACAGGCCGACTTTGAGTGCCAGCCTCGTTCTTCCCTCTCATACCTTAGTCGAAAGTCAACCCTCAGTGCAAACCCTCATGCAGCGCGGCCCCCCGTCGCAGCATTGAGTATTCCCCACGCTCCGGCACGGCAGATTGGCCAAAGACGACCATCAGGTGTCACCCGCCGACACGCTTCGCGCGCCACCTGCCGAAACTCCAGCCGGCACCTTTGAACAACGCCCCGCCAAAAGCAAACCGGGCTCCCCTCGCTTGAGGGAAGCCCGGCTTCAATGTCGTCAGATTAGGTTTGGCTTAGTTGGAGAGGTAAACCATCTCCGCCAGGATGTCGCCAATCTCCTTAAACGCGGTCTCAAGCTGACCGGCCGAGTTTGCCGAGAAGGCGTACCTGCCTTTGGAGGGATCTGAACCGTCCTTCAGGGTAGCGCACGCTTCCAGACGGTCGATCGTGTCCTGATCGCTCAAGTCGAAGGCCACGGTGACAACGACAATGCCTTCATCCTTGGCATTAATGCACTGCTGTTCCAGGTTGTACTCGCCATTGGACTTGTCCATCGGCCAGCTCGGATCGCTGGTTTCCTCGTTGTCTTGGCCGTTGCCGTTCTTGCGATAGGCAGGAACAGTCTGCGCACCGTCTGTCAGCAGCACGATGGCTTTCAGGACCTTCTGCTCAGGATCTTCATGCGTGATCTTGTCATAGGTCGCGCCACCGGGAAACACACTGTTCGGCGAAATCGCGTGCCAACCGAACTGGAAGCCGGAGGAAATGTGCGTACCGCCATAGGGCTCCCAATCGTTCAGGTCGGTGAGCAGAACACCGGTGGTGCTGGTCAGCTGACGCATGGGCAGCATGGTGTGGCACAGATGCGAGCGGTCACCGTTTTCGCTGCCCAAGTCGTACCACAGATCAAGCTGCTGCCAGCGATGACGCTTACCGTCAGTCGGCTCTGTGTCGGTCGTGTTGTTTTTCTTGCGGCCTGAGAAACAGCTTTCCGAGCGTGTCTCACCGCTCAATTTGTCGTAGGCCGCATTCGTTTGGTGCTTGCCCATGAGAGAGGCTTTCACACCATAAGAGAATGGCACCAGAGCAAACTCAATGTCGCCCACGTTCGCCGCACCGCCATGCAGGGCGTTGATCAGGTCTTTTGCCGAGTTGCGCATGGTGATGTACTTCTGCGCACCGCTCAGGTGATCATCCATGGAACCGGAGTAATCGAGCACCAGGGAAATTTCAGCCTTACCAACTTGCGGCACCAAAGCGGTGGCATCGGTCGACAGGTTCATTTCACGCGGCTGCCCGCCATTGCCGGCAAGCACGTTGGCAATCTGCATGAACGCGGTCTTCACCTTCACGGACTGGTCGGCGCTGATGACGTTGTTGTTGATGTTGATGAGATCGTTGGGCACGTTCAGGTTATACTCGGCCGCATCGAAGTTCGCTTCGAAGAAGGCCTTACCCAAAGCTTTGCGATCCGCATCGTCTGCAACCCGCAGGGAGCCGGCTGCCAGCACAGCGCTATCGAGGGCCACCTGCAATTCATGCTTGGCCACAACACCGCGGCCATAGTCCACGGCCATTCCGGCTGCCATCATAAAGGGAACGATGGCAAGACCGAACATAATGGCGACGTTGCCGTTCTCGTCTTTCCGGAAACTCTTCATACTCTTCAACATGACCTTGGTCACCTCTGACGCTTACAAACTCTACTCAGACACCCGTTCGGGATTATTATTGCTCTCGAACGGTTCATCTGGCATCCGTCCCCCGGTAAGACGGATAATCCGGACTATTCGCCCGTTTATTTGGCCTATCACTAGGCGCGAGTTGTCTTAACAGGATCTTAACTTCACCCTTTTGGGGCGATTTCGAGGGCCACAATCACATGCTACCGGAAATAATTGGATAAGTGGTTCGGAACAATTTTAGGCAACCTTTATGAAAACTCTAATCATCCGGACGGGGATCAGGCGCGCTTCCGTTGGCAGTTGGATTTGAACCTTCTCGTTACTGGCGCTATGAACAGCGCGCAACAACACCCCGGACCCCTAGCGATGAGCGAAGATAACAAACCAAATCGAAAGCAGCGCCGCGCCGCGCGAGCAGAAGGCACATTGGACACCAGCGGCTTTCTGCGCATCGCTGACAGTTTTATTGATCTGGCGAACCGTCACAACCGTACTGTGAATGCCACACAGTTGCACATGGCCATGCTGTTCGCCGCCGCGCGCTACAGCGCCTATGTGGGCAAGACCGTGTTGGATGTGGAAGATCATGAGGACTACGTCAAACGGATGACCGGCGAATTCCAGGACTTTTTGCGCCAGCATCTGGCCGATGAAAGCCTCGCCCGGCCCGAGTAATGGGCGGGCAGGTTACGCTCGCGCAAATGTGACATCCTGCCCATCTTTAGAATAATGGAACGGCTGCCCATATTGTGGGATAAGCCGCCGGGCTTTGGGATAGGGAGGTAATACGGTGCCAGCTTCAAGCCAGGAAAACAAACAGGCGTCCAGCAGCCGCGCGTCAGGACATGTTCAATCCTTATCGCGCGCCTTGAGCCTTTTGAATGCACTGTCGGAACATGATCAGGGTCTGTCCCTGTCGGCGGTGGCGCACGAGGTGGGACTGCCCACCTCCACGGCCCACAGGCTTTTGACCACACTGCAGAACGAGCGCTATGTGCGGTTTGACCCCAACCATTCAGCATGGCTGGTGGGGGTTCAGGCTTTCCGGGCCGGGTCGGCCTTTTTGCGCTCCAGAGATCTGGTCACCACGGCTCGGCCCTATATGCGCCGGCTCATGGAACAGTCCGGAGAGACGGTCAACTTGGCCGTCATGGACCGCGGTGAGGTCATCTACCTCGCGCAGACCGAAACCCACAAGATGATGCGCGCCATCGCCAAGCCCGGCGGACGGGCCGAGATTTTTTCCTCAGGCGTGGGCAAGGCCCTTTTGGCGTTCATGCCCGAGGCTGATGCATCTCAACTTCTGCAACACATCACGTTTTATCCTGAAACCGAAAACACCCTGGCGAGCGCGGAAGACCTGCAGCGAGATCTGGATGTGATCAAGACCCGGGGCTATGCGGTGGATGATGAAGAAAATGCGGTGGGCTTGCGCTGCGTGGCCGCGGTCATATTCGACGAGTACGCCAGCCCCATGGCCGGGCTCTCCTTGTCCGGACCCGCAGCACGGGTGACCGATGCCCGCATACCCGCCCTGGGTGCGGCGGTCTCGCAAGTGGCGCGCGAGATTACTGCGGCAATCGGCGGTCAGCCGCTTGCCCGCGCGCGCGGATAGTACCATATATCCGTTTGAGCCGGGCCGGTGTGGGCACGCGGCGTTGGGCTGAAGACTTCATAAGACCATACGAGAGAGACCGTTTATCATGAGCGAAATCACCCGCGAGCGCGTTCTTGAGCAGCTCACAAAGGTTCACGGACCGGATTTGAAACAGAACCTCGTGGATGCCGGACTGGTCTCCGAGATCACAATCTCCGGCAACGATGTGTTCTTTTCCCTGACGGTTGACCCTGCCGAAGCAGAACGCCTTGAGCCTATGCGCAAAGCCGCGGTCCAGTCGGTGGAACAACTGAGCGGTATCGGCAAGGTGCTGGTGACCCTGACGGCGGAGCGCCAGAACGGAGCCGGCAACGGCGCCGCCCCTTCAGACATGCCGCCGGTTGTTAAGAGCTCCGGCCCGCGTAAAGGGCCAGGCGCCCCGCCTCCGCCCATGGCAGGCGGCGGTCCCGGCCAACAAGGCGCCCCGCGCCAGATGGCGGGCATTCCCGGCGTAAAGCACATTATCGCCGTGGCCTCAGGCAAGGGCGGTGTCGGCAAATCCACGACCGCCTGCAATCTGGCCCTGGGCCTCATCGCCGCCGGCGCCAAAGTGGGTATTCTGGATGCGGACATTTATGGCCCTTCCATGCCAAGGCTGCTTGGCATCACCGGCCAGCCCCAACCCGGCGAAGGCGGTGCGCTGCAGGCGATGGAAGGGTATGGACTGAAAGTCATGTCCATGGGCTTCCTGGTGGAAGAAGACACCCCCATGATCTGGCGCGGGCCGATGGTCATGTCCGCGCTCACTCAGATGATGCGCGACGTCAATTGGGGTGAGCTTGACGTTATGGTGGTGGATATGCCGCCGGGCACCGGCGATGCACAGCTCACCATGGCGCAGCAGGTGCCGCTGGCGGGCGCGGTGATTGTATCCACGCCCCAGGATCTCGCCCTGATTGATGCGCGCAAAGGCCTGAACATGTTCCGCAAGGTGGACGTGCCGGTGCTCGGCATAGTGGAGAACATGAGCTATTTCGTCTGTCCGAGTTGTGGCGAGCGCTCAGCGATCTTCGGCAATGGCGGTGCGCGGGCCGAGGCGGAGAAGATCGGCGTGACCTTCCTGGGCGAGGTCCCTCTGCACATGGAGGTCCGCGAACGGTCTGATGCCGGCTTGCCCATTGTGGCCACAAAGCCAGACAGCGAACATGCTGAAATCTACCGGCAAATTGCAGCCAACGTGTACGGCCAATTGCAGGATGGTGAGGGAGGCCGGAGGGCCGCACCTGCCATTGTGGTTGAATGAGAAGGGATTTACGGTTAACCAAACATTAACTTTGCACTGGCCTTCCCCCCAAGACTGTGCAGAAACAGAGGATTAGGGTGGATGCGTATGTCTGTGATAGGGAAAGTTCCATGGCGGCGGTGCTTTATTTACTGGGTCTGATCTCGATTGTGCTGGGCGCAATCGTTGCAGCGGATCCGTTTGTTGACACATACAGCTTGGGGCTAAGCGTCAGCGTGGCCTACCAGGCGATTGTGGGGGGTGTACTGCTTTTTGTCATGGCCCGCCTTCTGCAGCATGCGGCTGCCACAGCACGGAATACGGAAAAGTTTTACCAGCAGGTTCTGCAGAACCCCGGTTCTGCCACAGCGGTGACGGCCGCAACCGCGGTTGCCGCACAGGAAGTTAAGGCCGAGCCGAAAGTTGAGGCCCCGGCCAAGCCTGAGCCTGCCGCAACGCCGGCGCCCGTTGAGGCCGCCGCGCCCGCGGCTCCGGAACCGGTGGCTGCCGAAACGCCGGCTGCTGAGGCAGCCCCGGCGGAACCGGCGCCGGCACCGGCTGGTGAAGAAACGCCCGCAGAGGCAAGCGAGACGACAGAAGCAGCGGAGCCCGCTGCAACTGAGCCGACCATTATCGAGCCGGCAGCAGCCGACCCTGCCCCGGCCGCAAACGCTGAAGTAGAGACCACGATTGTGGAGCAGCTTGAGTATCGCGGCTACATGATCGACAAGCTGTCGAACGGCAAGGTCGATGTGCACACGGCGGAAGGTCCCATGCAGTTTGAAAGCCTGGAAACCTTCCAGCGCGAGCTTGAGCTGTCCAACGGATAAGTTTGGAGCTTAGCTGGCCGCCAGGCTCGGCTTTGCGCTTAACGAGTTTTGGCCCCGGTCCGGGTTCGCCTCCACTTTCATGCCAAGCGTTTCACCGAGCTGATCGGCCCCGCCCACATAAGCGCCGTCAATCCAGATCTGAGGCACCGTAATGGGCGTCTTCGGCCCCACGATAGGTTTCACGCGCCCGATCATCTCGTAAAGCGCCCGAGGGTCCTTGACCACGTCGTGATAGGTGTAGTCCACACCCGCCTTCTCAAAATAGCCTTTTGCCCGCACGCAATGCGGACAGGTTGCCTTTCCGTAGAGGTGGGTGCCGCTGACACCGGTGCGCTCAACGTGGGCCGCGATGACGGGTTCGGTCAACACACCCCGGTTCAGCGCATGGCCCTGGCTCACCAGTTTGCCGTCCACCATCACAATCGGCGCGTGCCAGCCACCCTTCGGTAAGGGCTTCCACCACTCGCTCAGCCAATCGCGGATCTCCAGATTGACCGGAATGCCGGCCAGTTCGGTTTCCAGCGTGTCAGTGATCACATCCACCGTGAGGGCGCACTCGCCGCACGGAATGTTCACCTTAAAAGGGCCCCACGCTCCGGCCCATCGATACAGCGTCAGATTGACGGCTTGGGTTGTCATGTTAGCGTCTCCCAGGGCGTACTCCGCGCACATCGAGCGAAGATCGCCCCGTTTTCCTATAATGCGAGCAACGTAACCCCGCTCAGCGGGTTTCGGCTGGCCGGGGGTGCTCTAGGTTTCGGTTTGCGCAGAACCTAGGAGCAAGTCCCTCAAAACGCCAATCATGCTGTCTGAATTGTCCGTGACCGGATGTTACCGCACCTAATCTGGCCCGCCCGGCATCAGATCGTAGGGCGCGACCCAGCCCGGCAGCGAGGATACTCTGCCGAGCCAGGCAGCGATGTTTGGATAGTCATCCCAAGAGGTCCCGAACTCATCCGGCCAGAACAGGTAGCCGCACAAAGAAAGGTCAGCGATGGTCGCCCGGTCCGCGGCCACAAACGCCCGCCCGTCCAGATGCGCATTCAACACCTTTAAGGCCCCGGTCATCCGCGCGTTGAGAAATCCGGTGACGGCAGGGTCTGCATCCTTCACGAAGTTGGTGAGGAAGCGATAGGTTGCCACGTAGCTGGTCAGCTTGTGGTTGTCGAACAGGATCCACCGCAGGATCTCCCGGGTTTCCTCAGCGCTTTGAGCGCCGAACTGCCCGGTCTGCTCGGCAAGGTAGTTCAAAATCACACCGGTCTGGGTCAAATGCACATCGCCGTGGTTGAGCACCGGCACCTCACCCATCACGTTGACATTCTGCCGATAGTCCTCAGAGCGCGTTTCGCCATTGAAGAAGTCGACCCAATGGGCCGACCAGTCGCAGCCTGTAAGCTGCAGCATGATGGCCGCTTTGTACGCATTGCCGGATTCTTTGAAACAGTAGAGTTCGTACTCAGCCATGGGCCGGTCTCCTTTTTCGATCACAAGGTGGATGATGCCGGATCAGCGGACGTTCAGCACAGATGTGCGTGCACCCCGGACCACCGCGTTGGTCACCGAACCATAAAACAATCGTTGAAGTTTCGTAAGATGATGGTTCGTCACCACAATGAGCCGCGAACTGCTGCCGTGGCGGATGATCTGTTCGGCCGGATCACCCACCCCGACCTTGGTGGCGTCAACCTTTATCTTCAGCGCTTTCAAGGCAGCCGCCGCATTGGCCACGCGTTCTTCAGCGAGACCTTTTTCTTCCTTTGTGCGCGCAACCGAAAAGATGGTGATCGGCTCTTTGGCAAAGTGCGCCAGGACGCCGGCCTGTTTCACCGAATCGGTGGCCATCGCTGTGCCGTCCGTACAAATGAAAAAGCCCTTCTTGCGATCGCCCGGCCGGGCAATCATCACTGAACACGGGGCCAGGGTCATGATCTTCTGATCCACCCCGGCATCGAACACCGAGCGCAGCTCGCCGCGCCACCTTGATGGCTCGCCCAGAATGATCAGATTGTAAGGTCCCAGCTCATATTGATCGAGAATGCCGGCCGCCACATCCGGCGCGGTCTTCAGTTTCAGCACCACACTGCGCCCGTCGGCATGGCGGTATTCCACC
>JANQOW010000088.1 GCA_028285595.1 Hyphomicrobiales bacterium | reverse complement strand
GACGGGCTTGGTTGATCTCATTCACGAGCAAGGCAATCAAGTCGTCTGCAACGCTCAAGTTAACGAGATACTCGTCAAAAATGGCGGCGCGTCAGGCGTCGTGCTGAAAAGTGGCGAGCACATTGAGGCCGACATCGTGGTGTCGAATGCTGATGCAGCATGGACATACGAGAAACTACTCCCGGCAAATTGCAGGCGCCGCTGGACCGATCGGCGCCTTGCTAAGGCGCGCTATTCAATGGGTCTTTTCGTTTGGTATTTCGGCACCGATCGCCGCTTTGAGGATGTGCCGCACCATTCGATCCTTCTAGGCCCCCGGTATCGTGAGCTTCTCAATGAGATCTTTTCAGGCCAAGGATTGCCGAAGGATTTCAGCATATACTTGCACCGCCCCACCGCAACAGATCCCACACTCGCCCCGGAAGGGTGCGATGCCTTCTATGCGCTCGCGCCGGTGCCGCACCTTAACGATGAGGTGAACTGGCAAGCGTCGAGGGAACCGTTCCGCCAAGCGCTCGAAGCTCGGCTCATTGACACCGTGTTGCCTGAACTTGCCGGGCACGTTGTCTCAAGCCGCACTGTCACGCCAGAAGATTTCCTGGACCGGTACTGCTCGGTGAACGGTTCGGGATTTAGCCTTGAGCCAATTCTGACGCAAAGTGCTTGGTTCCGGCCACACAATGTTAGCGAAGAAATTAATGGCCTTTACCTGGTGGGTGCTGGCACCCACCCCGGCGCCGGAGTTCCCGGCGTCCTCTCCTCTGCTCGCATTCTTGATGAGGTGGTGCCCCATGGCTATGGCTAGCCCACAATTTGCTTACACAGCCGATACGGCGGCCTGCCGCGCCGCGATCAAACACGGTTCACTGTCTTTCATGACCGCATCTCTGTTGCTGCCGATGAGGTTTAGAGAGCCCATTTACCTGCTCTATGCGTTCTGCCGAGATGCGGATGACGCAGTTGATCTCGGCGCTGCTCCGGAGCAGGCTATTGAAGATCTCCAATCACGCCTCGACGCGATCTATGCCGGCCGGCCCCATGATCACGCATCGGACCGAGCGTTCGCGGATATTGTCCATCGATATGGAATACCTAAGGAACTGCCCGCTGCCTTGTTGGAGGGGTTCCATTGGGATATTGCGGGACGCCGATATGACTCTATAGGCGAGCTCTTGGATTATGCGACCCGCGTCGCTGGCACTGTTGGTGCGATGATGTGCTTAATCATGGGTCGCAACGATAAAGAGACGGTCGCGCGGGGGTGTGATTTGGGCTTAGCCATGCAGCTCACGAACATTGCTCGCGATGTGGGCGAAGATGCGTTTGCAGGAAGACTGTATTTGCCAACGGATTGGATGCGTCAAGAAGGCCTTGATCCCGACGCGTTTCTGGCAACGCCTGACCACTCAAGGGCTCTTGCAAATGTAGTGTCCCGCCTTCTGCTTGTGGCGGACGAACTCTATGCTCGCGCCAACCCGGGTATCGACAGATTACCAAGCGCGTGCCGCACCGGCATTCTAGCAGCTAGCATGGTTTACGGTGACATTGGCCGGGTGGTCGCGGCAAACGGCTACAATTCCATCGCACAGCGCGCCCGCACGCGACACTCTCGCAAGCTCTATTTGTTGATGCGTGCGTGGGTACTGGCGAAAAGGCGAAAATCGGTTCAATGCAAGGACCCGGCACCTCAGACAAAGTTCCTGGTGGATGCCGTGGAGCGGACCAGGCACGCAACATCTGATGACGCGTGGGAGGCAGAGTCCGATTTTCGCAATGTTCTGGACACGTTTAACCGGTTGGGTATGCGTGAGCGCAGCCAAGCCGGTATGCATTCTTCTTAGGAACGGTTCATTCTTATATGTAAGCGAACAAAATGACCGATTTAGCTCTTTGGGTCTTCATAGGATTATGCGCATTGGCGGCCTCCAGTGGAGTGATATTTGGACCCAGCGAATGGTATTACAAACTGAACAAGCCATCATGGCAGCCCCCCAATTGGCTTTTCGGGCCTGCCTGGACAATCCTCTACGGCATGATCGCAATTGCGGGCTGGCTGATCTGGCATGCATCGACAGACGGCAGCGGCACTCTGGCCTTAGCGCTCTGGGGCGTGCAGCTTGCTCTTAATGCGGGATGGTCGGCGTTGTTCTTTGGATTGCGCCGAATGGATCTCGCATTGTTCGAGTGCGGGGTGCTTTGGATAGCCATCGGGCTAACCATCATCGCTTTCTTCGACATCAGCACCAACGCTGCGCTGCTCATGTTGCCCTATCTGGCTTGGGTGTCATTTGCCTTTGTTTTGAATTGGACAGTTTGGCGGCTGAATACAGGAAACCAGGCCGTGAACGGCGGTGTTTCTTGATCGACGGGCGCACATTTGGCCTCATTGAGCTCATAGGAAGCGCGGCGGTCGTATTCGCCTTCTGCTTTTGGCAGCTCTATCAGCTGCGTAAACTAAGAAAGCAGCGCGAGGACAAACAGGATTCCGATCGACCAGACTGAATTCTACAAGAATCTCCAGCGCCGCGGAACCTTGAATGGCAACATAAACTGTGTGGCCGGGTGCACGAAGCGTCTCATGTCTACACATTCGTGCATGGCCGTAACAGGCTCACCCAAAAGGTTAGATTCGATAACCGAGCGACTGTAGAAAGGCGCATCAACAAGTGTCTCTTTCACACGCGCGGTGGTGTCTGTGCGCGTTTTGCGTTCAGCGCGCCAAGCGGTTTGAGCGAGGTCTGTCATCTCTGCAGGTGGCACGAAATCGGTCACTGTCCCGTTCTTGTCAAACCGCAACGCCACTCCCCTCTCCGTGCCGGAGCGCTCAACTACGTCGTAGAGAATTGCCGCACCTGATGAAAGACCTGCTCGCGACCAGTTCCAATAGTCGAAACTATCTTCAAGCGGAACATCGCCATCGTTGCTGTCAAAGTAGCCATCGCCGGACCAACTTAAGTTTGGTTCATCGAGATCAACTTCCACACGACAAATCGGTGTTATGGGCCACCATCGGTGTTGTGCAGCGCTGTCGAGGTGCACCGTCCGGTCGAAAACCCAATCGGTGTGCAGTCTAATCCGACCCTTTACACGCTTTGGAATCGGCACGGAAACTTCGTTGAAATCGATATTCAGCGTGCCGTCTGTCCATTGAAGCCGACTCGGACCAATGCCCAATTGATCAAGAGAACGACAGACGTATGCCGCCTTTCGCTCGGTCATTGCCCAGCGGCGATGGCCACGCCCGTAGAGCACCACGTGAAAGCAGCTATACTCTTGAGGATCTTTTGGTCCTGAGCGCCTGGCAAACTTGTACCAAGGCGAAAACACCGAACCGATAAAGGCAATTACTGTGAAGCCGTACTGCCCGTCGTCGCTGAGGCCATCGATGTACCACCATAAGTAACCGTTCTTTTGGACTCGGAAATCAAACCTAGGTCGCACTCCAGGCTCTCCGCCGCCAACCGACCCGAGATGGCGGCCATTGGCACGCCCGCTCCAGGGTGGGCGCTTCCCCCCGCAAGATACAGTCGGGGTATCTTGGTACGTGCTCCCGGTCGGCGAAACGAGGCCATCCATCCGTGAGATGCCCGACCATAAAGGGCTCCCCCACTGCCGGGAAACATCGCTGAAAATTCTGCTGGTCCAGTGACGGTTTCCTGGCCGCGTGGCGTTAGGGTTAATCCACATTGGCGTAAGCGATGGAATACAGTCGATCTGCATCTTCTGATCTCCTTTGCGTCTGGGGGGTGATGATCACCGCGGGCAGCGGCATTGACGAGAATGAGTAAGCGCTCTGAGGTCGCTATCGGGGCCTTGCCTTCATCGTCTCTGTCCTGGGCACAAACATAGACTGTGGGCTGCGCAGGCAAGCGCTGGTAAGTGAACAGGTCTTCAAATTCACTTTTATAATCAGGTCCAAAGAAGACGGTATGGTGTGCAAGTGGAAACCCCTCGATCGACGCCTGCATCACCCAAGTTTGAGCCGAAAGGGACCGGTCTTTTGGTGCCACCGAATTGCCTGCCGCAACAACCGCTTCACCCATCAGACCCTCTGCCAAAGCACTTGTGTCGCCATTAAAGATGACGGCTTGACCGCGGACTTCCTCACCATGCTCCAGTCGAACGCCACATACGCCATTACGGTCGACCACTATTTCATCGACTCTTTGCCCGCACCGCACTTCAACACCATTACGCTCGGCTGTGCGCATAAGTGCTTCGCAGAGCGCATACATTCCACCTTTCAGATACCAGACACCCATTTGTTCGACGTGTGCGATCAGCATCAGGGTCGCCGGAGATAGAAAAGGTGAGGATCCCACATAGGTTGAGTAGCGAGCGAACAACTGGCGCAATCGGGGATCTGCAAAGTGTTTTCCCAACGCCTGCCACAATGTTGAGAACGGCTTGATCTGGGCCATTTCGAGCATCCCGGACAGCCCACCTGAGAGTGCTAGCGACAACGGTGATGGCCGCTGAGCGTTGATGAACCTTTCTGCAAGCACGCGGTACACCTGCTCTGACTCTTGGCAGAAGTCTAGATAGCCTCGCGCCGCTGCTGCTCCGGCGAACTGACCAATCGCGTCAGCAGACGCGTCTATGTCAGCAAATAGATCTAGGTACCTATTGTCGTTCCAAGCATGTCGCGCCAAAAGTGTGGCGCGAGTAAGAGAGAGCTCTGAAGCCAGGCTGGTGCCGCCTGCAGCAAAGAGTGCTTCAAATACTTCACGCAGAGTGAACACGGTTGGCCCGGCATCAGCCAGGCTGTCTTCCGCAGGCACCTGACGCAGTTTTCCACCTGGCTTACCGCGTGACTCAAATAAAGTGACGGGCAGGCCTTTGCTTGCCAGGTGGATCGCCGCACTTAAGCCGCCAATTCCCCCGCCAACAATCAGCACGGGGCGCGAAGACTGCGATACGCAAATTTTTTGATGGCTTCTTTTCACAATATATGTCTATAATAAATTACACTCAGTGTGACAATTAAAATTGACACATTGAAGCGATCTACGAGACCACCGAGGAATATTCCAGCTCAAGGAGGTCTGAAATGGACGTTACAACTCGTATTGAAGCAGCTGTTGAGAACGCAGTGGACAAAGTTGCGTGTGGCGACTGTCCTCCATTGATGTCAAGTGCCGCACGCTACGCGGTATTTCCAGGAGGAGCACGCATCCGGCCCCGACTGGCCCTTGCAGTTGCAACCGCATGCGGTGATGATCGTCCCTGGCTCACCGATGCAGCCGCCGCATCAATTGAGCTCTTGCATTGCGCCTCTTTGGTGCATGACGATCTTCCCTGTTTTGATGACGCCCCAATGAGACGCGGCAAGCCCTCTACTCATTTGGCTTATGGTGAACCCCTAGCGGTTCTGGTCGGCGATGCTCTTATTGTGCGTGCCTTCGAGGTACCAGGTGAAGCCATCAAACGCTCAGACGATTGTAGACGCGCGCTTGATGTCATTCGCATCGTAGCCCGCTCTGCTGGCATGCCTCGAGGTATAGCCGCTGGCCAGGCTTGGGAGCTCGAACCGACCGTTGGAGTTGGAGACTACCAGCGAGCGAAGACTGGCTCTTTGTTCGCCGCTGCATCCGAAGCCGGCGCTGCGGCTGCCGGACACGATGCTGAGGCTTGGTGGACTTTGGGCGACAGTCTGGGAGAAGCCTATCAGGTGGCAGATGACATTCGAGATGTAACAGGTAATCCAGATGAACTTGGCAAACCTGTTGGCCGCGATGCCGAGCTTGGCCGGCCGAGCGCCGTTGCCCAGTATGGTGTGGGGGGCGCTAAGCAACGGCTGAAGAGGCTCGTGGATACAGCCATGGACTCCATTCCGGAGTGTCCTGGACGCGCAGAACTCAAAACTGAGATCGAAGTGCAATCACGCCGCTTCTTGCCCGCGGAGCTGATCGGGCATGCTGCCTGACAAAGACACGCAGTCCAACCATTTGGACGCGGCACAATCGCTGGAAGTACTTCCGGGCCCATCATGGCTTGATCGCATTTTCGATATGCGCAACGCCTTGGTGATGAAGCCTGCATTTCGCGAGTGGGCTGCATGGTTCTACCCCAGCCGATTTATCGCTCGGCGGCAGACCGAACAGCTCTTCGATGTTCTTGCAGGCTTTGTTTACTCTCAGATTCTCCAAACTTGCGTTCAATTGGAGCTTTTTGAACTGCTCAAGACCGGCCCTAAGTCCGTTTCACAAATCGCTAGACACGCAGAGCTGGAGGAAGATGCAGCTTGGCGCCTGCTGAATGGTGCGGCTGCGCTAAAACTGGTTCACCGGCGCCGTGCGAACATGTTTGCCTTGGGCGCGCGCGGTGCAGTGCTCGCCGGTGACCCGGGACTGGTGGCCATGATCCGGCACCATAGTTTGCTTTATGAAGATCTCAGTAATCCCGTCAGTTGGTTCCGCGGAACCACGAAAAGCGGCAGACTCTCGCGTTTTTGGTCCTACTCGGGCAACGAGCTACCCGGTGAGCTGGACGGAGAGGACGTAACCGCCTATTCGCAGCTCATGACGTCGACACAGCATATGATTGCCAATGAGCTTTTGGCTTCCTGCTCGCTCGAACGCCACAAACGCGTCTTGGATCTCGGCGGCGGGGAAGGAGAGTGTGCGATCAGGCTGGCGCGTGCTGACACTGGTCCCGATTTCGGCGTGTTCGATTTGCCTCCAGTGGCCGCACGGGCCCGCGCGCGTATTCTGAAAGAAGGGCTGAGCGGACGCATTAAGGTACACAGTGGGGATTTGATGTGTGGAGAGATCCCTGAAGAATACGACTGCATGTTGCTCGTGCGGATTTTGCACGACCACAATGATGAGGACGCACTGCAGATCCTCAAATCTGCGAAGGCGGCCCTTCAGCCTGGGCAACGCCTTGTTGTTGCTGAACCTATGGCCGGAAAGAGTTCACCAGAACTCGTGGGAGATGCTTATTTCGGGGTCTATCTCCTGGCAATGGCACAAGGGCGACCGCGGTCTCCAAAACAGAACGCCGAGCTGCTCCAAGAAGCAGGATTTGGAGCGATCAGAGAACACAAACCACGCAATCCTCTGATTCTCAGAGTCATGTCAGCGACGGCCTGAGGGTTTTGCGAAAAGTGTCAATAATAATTGACATTTTTATATGTCTTGTTAAATTTACATATAGGAATTGAGATCGCCAATCCCGGTCGATCCAAGCTAGAGCGAGGTGCCCAATGAACACGCTCGCGGTTGTTCTGAATGAACCCGGCCAGCTTCATGTCCGTGAGGTTGACCTTAGCGGACCCGGCGCCGGTGACGTCATGGTTGACGTTGAATGGAGCGGCGTTAGCACAGGCACAGAGCGGTTGTTGTACACCGGAAAAATGCCGCCATTCCCGGGCATGGGGTATCCGCTTGTTCCAGGATACGAGTGCGTGGGCCGCGTGGTTGACGCAGGAGAAGAGTCCGGAAGAAGCGTCGGAGAGCGCGTGTTCGTCCCGGGCGCAAGATGTTTCAATGATGTGCAGTGCCTATTTGGCGGAGCGGCCTCGCGTGTGGTCAGTCCAGGAGACAGGGTCGTTCCAGTAGACGAGAGGTTAGGCGACAGCGCGACCTTATTGGCTCTGGCGGCAACGGCGCATCACGCTATCCATGCCGAGGGAGCCCGCTCCCCCGATCTCATCGTCGGGCATGGTGTACTTGGTCGATTGTTGGCCCGTCTTGCAACAATTCGCGGCGGTAAGGCGCCCACCGTTTGGGAACGTGATCCCGATAGAGCAGCCGGCGCAGCCGGATACAGAGTAATCCATCCAGACGACGACAAGCGCACCAACTACCGGGCGATTTACGATGCAAGCGGCGATTCAGATTTGCTGGACGCCCTGATCGAACGATTGTCTCCGCGCGGTGAAGTTACGTTGGCGGGTTTTTATGAGCGTCCTTTAAGTTTCGCCTTCCCACCTGCCTTTATGCGCGAAGCGCGCATCCGTGTGGCAGCTGAGTGGAAACCTGAAGACCTGGAGAAGGTGAACGGGCTGGTGAGCTCGGGCCGGCTCTCATTGGGTGATCTGATAACGCATCGGCAAACCGCAGCAGATGCTCCCGATGCCTATCAAACCGCATTTTCAGACCCGTCTTGTCTCAAGATGGTGCTTGATTGGAGGGAAGTTTCATGAGCTTGGTCGACCTGGCGCGGGCGGCGGAAGTCACGTCCAAACAGCAAATTGCGGGCACCCTTCGAGACGAGGCGGCGATTGAGCCCGATCCAGTGCCTAGCGGTGAGGCAACTAAAGAAACCCAAATCATTGCGATCTATGGAAAGGGTGGCATCGGCAAGAGTTTCACACTGGCCAACCTCTCCTACATGATGGCCCAGCAAGGCAAAAAGACGCTCCTGATCGGCTGCGACCCAAAAAGTGATACCACATCTTTGCTGTTCGGAGGCCGTTCCACGCCAACGATCATTGCAACATCCTCTGAGAAGAAACTTGCCGGCGATGAAGTCGCGATTGGCGACGTCTGCTTTAAGCGTGATGGCGTTTTCGCCATGGAACTCGGCGGGCCGGAGGTAGGGCGCGGCTGCGGCGGTCGCGGCATCATCCATGGCTTTGAAACACTCGAAAAGCTGGGCTTCCACGATTGGAACTTCGACTACGTGCTCTTGGATTTCCTGGGTGACGTTGTGTGCGGCGGGTTCGGACTGCCGATCGCACGGGACATGTGTCAGAAGGTGATTGTGGTTGGTTCGAACGATCTGCAATCGCTCTATGTCGCCAATAACGTGTGTTCAGCGGTGGAGTATTTCCGCAAGCTGGGCGGGAACGTCGGTGTCGCCGGAATGGTCATCAACAAAGATGACGGCACTGGGGAAGCCCAAGCGTTTGCCGACGCAGTGCAAATTCCAGTGCTGGCGTCCATCCCGGCCAATGAAGACATTCGCCGAAAGAGCGCCAACTACGAAATCATCGGCAAACCGGGCGGCAAGTGGGGCGAGTTGTTCGCCGAGCTCGGCACCAATGTAGCCGAGGCGCCACCACGCCACCCGACACCCCTCAGCCACGATGAACTTCTGAATCTGTTCAAGAGCGAAGATGTAGGCGGCAACTTCTCGTTGGAGCCGGCAACGTTCGAGGACATGTGCGGCGTCGACTATGTGGAACGGCCGTCGCTTGAGGTGATTTACGATCAGGTGTGACGCAAGAATAGATGACACAAGATTTAGATCATAGCTTAGACGCAAGGCTCATCGAACAAGATGCGGCATCGGCAGATACGGCCGAAGACGCGTTTGCGCAAGCTACGACCGATGGCTGTCATGGGGGCGGCGATACTTTGCGGGCGGCGGCTAAGGCTGCGGGCCAAAGTGAGCTTCTCGATCAGTTTGCGGAAGACTACCCCACCGGGCCACACGATCAGCCCCAATCCATGTGTCCCGCGTTCGGCTCCTTGCGAGTTGGTCTACGGATGCGTCGCACCGCAACGGTTCTGTCCGGCTCTGCGTGTTGTGTCTATGGCTTGACGTTCACCTCACACTTCTATGGAGCCCGACGCACCGTCGGCTACGTGCCATTCAACTCTGAAACGCTGGTCACAGGCAAACTGTTCGAGGACATCCGCGATGCCGTCCATGAACTGGCGGATCCGGAGCTCTATGACGCAATCGTCGTAACCAACCTGTGCGTCCCGACGGCGTCTGGTGTGCCATTGCGGCTGCTCCCAAAAGTGATCAATGGGGTGAGAATCATTGGTATTGACGTTCCTGGGTTTGGTATTCCCACTCACGCCGAAGCTAAGGATGTGCTGGCGGGCGCAATGTTGGCCTACGCCCGCAGCGAGGCGGAATCAGGTCCAGTAACCGCGCCGCGTAAAGATGGGGACGGTCGCCCGACAATCACTCTGGTGGGTGAAATGTTCCCGGCCGACCCGGTTGGCATTGACCAGCTCTTAAAGCCGCTGGGTTTGTCTGCAGGCCCTGTGGTTCCGACGCGCGAATGGCGCGAGCTCTACAGCGCCTTGGATTGCGCAGCTGTTGCAGCCATCCATCCGTTCTACACCGCGTCCTTCAGGGAGTTCGAGACAGCGGGCCGGCCCATCGTTGGCTCAGCACCGGTGGGTCTTGAAGGCACGGCCGAATGGCTGGAAGCCATCGGTGAGGTTTGCGGGGTCGCCCGGAAGATGGTTGCTAAAGCCAAGGACACGGTCTTGCCAGCGATTAAGGGTGCTCTTGCCAGCACCTCCATTAACGGGCGGATCACTCTGTCCGGCTACGAAGGCTCTGAATTGCTGGTGGCACGGCTGCTGGTGGAGGCTGGCGCTGACGTTAAGTATGTGGGAACGGCCTGCCCTAAGACGCCATACTCCGAAACTGACTGTGCCTGGCTGGAAGCCAAGGGTATCGAAGTTCAGTTCCGCGCATCGCTGCAACAGGATCTGGCAGCGATGGACGCTTTCGAGCCTGATTTGGCGATCGGGACCACTCCCGTGGTTCAGGCAGCCAAACAGCGCTCGATCCCTGCGCTCTACTTCACCAACCTTATTTCCGCCCGTCCGCTGGTCGGGGTCGCTGGAGCAGGCTCTCTCGCCCAGGTGATCAATGCCGCCATTGGGAACAAAGCACGTTTTGACGCTATGACCGCGTTCTTCGAAGGCGTGGGGACAGGCCATGCAGCAGGCATCTGGGAAGACGTTCCCGAAGATCGCCCCGCGTTCAAAAAGAAATTTGCGGCACAGAACCGTGCGCCTAAGAAAGCTGTGGTGGAGGGCTCGACCGGATGTTGATCCTCGACCATGACAGAGCCGGCGGATACTGGGGTTCGGTTTATGCGTTTACCGCCATCAAGGGGCTGCAAGTCATCATCGACGGTCCGGTCGGCTGCGAGAATCTTCCGGTCACATCCGTCCTCCATTACACCGACGCGCTGCCGCCCCACGAACTGCCCATCACGGTCACCGGCCTTGCCGAAGAAGAGCTGGGGCAGAAGGGCACCGAGGAAGCCATGCGTCGGGCGTGGGAAACCTTTGATCCTGAATTACCGGCGGTGGTAGTGACCGGATCAATCGCCGAAATGATCGGAGGCGGCGTAACGCCAGAAGGCACAAGCATCAAGCGGTTCCTGCCACGCACAATAGACGAAGACCAATGGCAGAGTGCCAATCGGGCCATCAATTGGTTGTGGACAGAGTTTGGCGCCAAGAAGGGCAAGATGCCCAAGGCGCGGCCACGCAAAGACGGTGAGCCGCCAAAGGTCAACATCATCGGCCCGATCTATGGGACCTTCAACACCCCTTCCGACCTTGCAGAGATCAGACGTCTGATCGAAGGCATCGGCGCTGAAGTCAACATGGTGTTCCCGCTTGGGAGCCATCTTGCAGACGTGGCGCGCCTGGTAGACGCAGACGTGAACGTATGCATGTACCGGGAATTTGGTCGCCAGCTCTGCGAGAACCTGGACAAGCCCTATCTGCAAGCGCCTATCGGCTTGCATTCAACCACCAAGTTTCTGAGGACGCTGGGCGAGCTGACAGGACTTGACCCTGAACCCTTCATCGAAAAAGAAAAACACACCACGATCAAACCGCTTTGGGACTTGTGGCGCTCTGTCACCCAGGACTTCTTTGGGACCGCAAGCTTTGCGATCGTGGCGAATGAGACCTACGAGCGTGGCGTTAGGCACTTCCTTGAAACCGAACTGGGTTTGCCCTGCACTTACTCCAAAGCACGGAGCGCCGGCGTAAAGCCCGACAATGATGAAGTACGCACCTCGCTCCAGGCCAACACGCCGCTGATCGTGTTTGGGTCCTATAATGAACGGATGTATTTGAGCGAGATTGGGGCCAAGGCTGTCTACATCCCAGCTTCGTTCCCTGGCGCCATCATTCGCCGTCATACGGGCACGCCCTTCATGGGCTATGCGGGCGCAACTTACCTGGTTCAGGAAGTGTGCAACGCTCTGTTCGATGCCCTCTTCTCCATCATTCCGCTCAGTACCGATCTCGACAAGATCGAAACCACACCTGCCCGCTTAAGCGAGCAGTTGCCCTGGGACAATGACGCTCGGCTGGAGCTTGATCGGCTCGTGGATCGAGAGCCCGTGCTTGTGAGGATTTCCGCTGCCAAACGCCTGCGCGATGCCGCTGAACAGACGGCCCGCAACTCAGGTGACCAGGCCGTAACCGCCAGCGTTGTGCAACAGGCAGCACAGACCCTCGGGAGGGCAGCGTGACTAAAAATTCGCTTAGAAATTGTGGACGAAAAAGGAGGACTAAACAATGAGTGCTCATGTGGCTCCTGCAAGATCTCATACGCAGACAGCTCAAACAAAGCAGCTGGATTTTCGTATCGTCTATGCGCTCGTCTTCATCGTCTTCTTTAGCGCAGCACTTGCGCACCGTCTGATCCCCTATCGGTGGCGCCCGCAGCTGGTGCCTGATGGTGTTCGCAGGTCAGTGTTGCAAGAGGCCCTCGTGGCCACACGGTCTTCGATCCCGTTCGCATTTTCGTGAAGGGATCTGTCGGTTCTTGGCAGCATCCGCTGCCTGGAAGAGGTGTCTGGAATCTGATTAACCAGAGACGAGATGCCACCCCCGCCGCGCGGGGTCCGCGCGGTAACGGCCGCAAGGCCAATCCTGTGGAGGGCAACTACCATGCCTAATCGTTCTGAATCCCTTTCGGGATTGACGGATACGGAGGCTCAAGAGTTCCACCGGATCTTCATATCCAGCTTTGTTGGGTTCACGGCCGTTGCAGTCGTAGCCCATATCTTGGTCTGGATGTGGCGCCCCTGGCTTTGATTGAGTTGGGAGAAGCATCATGTGGAAGGTTTGGTTACTCTTTGATCCGCGCCGGGCGTTGGTTGCACTTTTCACCTTCTTGTTTGCGCTGGCGATTTTGATTCATTTCATTCTGCTCAGCACGAACAAGTACAACTGGTTGGAAGGCCAACAAACGTCAAGCCTCGCTACGCCTGGAATCACGAAAGTGATCCCAACCTAGCGAGCCGTCACAGGGTCCGGTTCAACGCCGGACAGAAAACTGCGGACGGGGCCCTCTCCAAAGACCCCGTCCGCAGAACCACAATATCAGTTCAGGCGCGCTGAGCGCGCCAACAGTTGGGAGATTGGCGCAATGGCCATGCTGAGCTTTGAAAGGAAGTACCGCGTGAGAGGCGGTACGTTGCTTGGCGGGGATCTCTTCGACTTCTGGGTTGGTCCTTTTTATGTTGGGTTCTTTGGAATCACGACTGCCTTCTTCTCGTTCTTAGGGACGGCCCTCATCATATATGGTGCTGCGATCGGGCCGACGTGGAACATATGGCAGATCAACATTGCACCGCCCGATCTAAGCTATGGCTTGGCGCTTGCGCCGATGAAGGAAGGGGGTCTGTGGCAGATCATAACCATATGTGCCACCGGGGCCTTTGTGTCCTGGGCTTTGCGCGAAGTGGAGATCTGCCGAAAGCTGGGCATCGGCTATCATGTGCCCTTCGCCTTCAGTTTTGCAATTCTGGCATATGTTTCACTGGTGATCGTTCGCCCAGTTCTACTCGGTGCTTGGGGGCACGGTTTTCCATACGGGATCCTTTCGCACCTCGATTGGGTTTCAAATGTTGGCTACCAGTACCTGCACTTTCACTACAACCCGGCGCACATGATCGCCATTACATTCTTTTTCACCAACGCCCTGGCTCTGGCATTGCACGGCGGGCTTATTTTGTCAGCCGCCAATCCCGGTGAAGGCGAGCGTATGAAGACCCCTGAGTATGAAGACACGTTCTTCCGTGACACGATCGGATATTCCATCGGCACGCTTGGTATCCATCGGCTTGGCGTCTTCTTAGCGCTCTCGGCTGTGTTCTGGAGTGCGGTATGCATAGTTATCTCAGGGCCCTTCTGGTCACGCGGCTGGCCGGAATGGTGGGGTTGGTGGCTCAACCTGCCGATATGGTCGTGACTGAGGAGAGGCTCTAATGGCTGAATATCAAAACATCCTCACGCGCGTTCAAGTACGCGGAGAGCCTGAGATGGGAGTGCCGGCAGCCGGCGATGCATGGCCACGCGACGGAAAGCCATTCTTCAATTACTGGGTTGGCAAAATCGGCAATGCTCAGCTCGGCCCAATCTATTTGGGCTGGACCGGTACGATTTCTCTGATTTTTGGGATCATCGCATTTGAGATCATTGGTCTTAACATGTGGGCATCGGTGAACTGGGATCCGGTTCAGTTTGTGCGCCAGCTGCCCTGGTTGGCCCTCGAGCCGCCAGCGCCAGAGTATGGCCTAAGAATTCCGCCAATGTCCGAGGGCGGATGGTGGCTTCTGGCGGGTTTCTTTCTCACAGCTTCAATTTTGATGTGGTGGGTGCGGATGTACTCCAGGGCACGCCAACTCGGCATGGGATTGCATGTGCCGCTGGCCTTTGCATCTGCCATCTGGCTCTATCTCGTATTGGGCTTCATCCGCCCATTGATGATGGGAAGCTGGTCTGAGGCGGTGCCGTTTGGAATCTTTCCGCATCTGGACTGGACCGCCGCTTTCTCTATCCGATACGGCAACTTGTTCTACAATCCATTCCATATGCTTTCGATTGTCTTCCTGTATGGCTCAGCTCTCTTGTTTGCCATGCATGGGGCTACCATTCTCGCGGTTAGCCATCTTGGTGGAGAGCGCGAGCTGGAACAAATCACAGATCGCGGCACGGCATCGGAGCGCGCTGCATTGTTCTGGCGCTGGACCATGGGTTTCAACGCAACAATGGAGTCGGTGCACCGATGGGCATGGTGGTTTGCGGTGCTCACACCGCTCACCGGCGGGATCGGGATACTGCTGACCGGGACCGTGGTGGACAATTGGTATCTCTGGGGCATCAAGCACGGCATCGTACCGCCCTATCCCGATGTGACACCGGGCGTCGTTGATCCGGCGACACAGTGAGGGAGGTCTGAAATGAACATCATCATTCCTGCAGCCGTCGCCATCACGGTGTTGGTGTCCATCCCGATGATGCTGCAATGGGAACGTCCCCCGATGGATTCTAAGCAGCAGGGCTATCGGGGTACGGGCATGGTGCAGATCGATAACCCAAGGATCAAAGCAAAGCAGGCTGCCTCCATCGAAATCCCCGAAGCTTATGATCCAGCTGAAGTGGAAGGCACCAAAGCCTCTGAAGTCTACGAGAACCTGAAAGTGCTGGGTGATCTGGATCAGGCCGAGTTTGACCGCCTTATGTTTGCAATCACCGACTGGGTCTCACCGGATGAGGGATGCGGATATTGCCACAATGAGGAGAACCTGGCCGAAGACTCCAAATACACTAAAATCGTGGCCCGGCGCATGCTTCAGATGACCAAAGCGATCAACACCAACTGGAGCAACCATGTGGCTGAGACTGGGGTCACGTGCTACACCTGCCATCGCGGCAAACCTGTGCCCCAGAACGTTTGGGCCCTAGACCCTGGTTCACGACAAGCCGGAGGCATGGCTGCCAGCCGTGCAGGCCAGAATCTGGGTGCGCCGGCTGTTGGTCTCACCTCGCTGCCATATGATCCGTTTGCAGGTAATCTCGATAAAAAAGGCCTGATCAGGGTTACAGCTCCTACGGCGCTGCCAAATGGTCACACGCCACATATCAAAGACACTGAGAAGACTTATGCCTTGATGATGCATTTATCGACTGCGCTGGGCGTGAACTGCACCTTCTGTCACAACTCCCGCCACTTTGCCAACTGGGAGCAAAGCAGCCCTGCTCGCGTTACGGCTTATCATGGTCTTGCCATGGTGCGCGATGTGAACAAGACGTACATGGAACCGCTTGTGGACGTGTTCCCACCTGAACGCAAAGGTCCGCAAGGAGATGTTTTGAAAGTGAACTGCGCCACGTGCCACGAGGGTCAATCCAAGCCCTTGGGCGGTATCCAGATGTTGAAAGACTATCTGACCGAACTAAGCGCAGCCAAAGCTGACTGAGCGACTTCTTTCCACCACAGAAGAAGCTCTACTTGGAGGGAAGACCACCTTCCCGGTCTTCCCTCCTTTTTATTCCCAGTAGAATTGTTTGATTAAGACGCTGTTGTACCTCAAGCCACCGCGCGGCTAAGCGCACATTGCGACCACAGGAAGTTCAGCGAGCTCACAAGGTGCTCAATGTCCTTATCTGTGTGTAGCGGTGATGGCGTAATCCGCAGCCGCTCGGTGCCCTTTGGCACAGTTGGATAGTTGATCGGCTGCACGTAGATGCCAGCATTCTCCAAGAGCCAGTCCGTGATCCATTTGCACTTAACGGGATCACCAACAACCACCGGTACAATATGGCTTTCGTTGCGCATGTAAGGAATGCCAAACTGGTCCAATCTAGAGCGCAATAGAGCCACTCGATCACGCTGCGCCAAGCGCTCTTGGTTTGATTGCTTCAAATGGCGGATGGACGTGATAGCTCCGGCCGCCACGGCTGGCGGCAACGCCGTCGTGAAGATAAAGCCGGACGCAAAGGAGCGAACGAAGTCGCACAATGTTTCTGAGGCTGCGATGTAACCGCCTAGAACACCAAATGCCTTACCTAAGGTCCCTTCAATCACATCGACACGGTCCATCAGTCCTTCGCGCTCGGCGACGCCGCCTCCCCGAGGTCCATAGAGGCCGACGGCATGGACTTCGTCCAAGTAGGTCAGCGCTCCATGCGCTTTGGCCACGTCGCAGAATTCAGCGATTGGGCCGATGTCTCCGTCCATGGAGTAAACACTCTCAAAGGCAATAATCTTCGGCCGGCCTGGTTCAATCTCTGAAAGCTTGCGGTTCAGGTCCTCCACGTCATTGTGCTTGAAAACATGTTTTTCCGCCCGCGAATGGCGGATCCCCTCGATCATAGACGCGTGGTTTCCTGCATCCGAAAGCACCACGCAATTGGGCAAGCGGGAAGCAAGCGTTCCCAGTGAGGCCCAGTTCGACACGTAACCTGACGTAAAGATCAGGGCAGATTCTTTCCCATGCAGATCGGCAAGCTCCCTTTCGAGCTCTACGTGGTAATGATTGGTTCCGGAAATATTTCGGGTTCCGCCTGCACCAGCTCCGCACTTATCGATCGCTTCCTTCATGGCTTTAAGAACCGCAGGATTCTGACCCATGCCCAAGTAGTCATTTGAGCACCAAACCGTGACTTCGCTGGTCTTGCCTTTGTCGTCATATCTCGTGGCTCTCGGGAAACTCCCACGCTGGCGCTCCAGGTCCGCGAACACGCGATAGTTTCCGTCATCGCGCAGTGCGTTCAGCTTGGCAGACATAAGCTCTTCATAGTTCATCGGACGACCTCCTTCAGTCGGAATACTTCGCCGGCACAAGCCGTGGTTGCGCTGGCAGCAAACTGTTTGGTGTGTCTTGTTTTGATTGTGCGGTTAACGGGCGGGCGCGCAGGCTCCAACGCCACATCCAATTGAGCGAACCGGGCAGCACTAACATCAGGTGTTCGAGAATGCCCAGACAAAGCAGGGCCCCCAGAAGCGTATAACCTGCTCCGGAGAAGGCGCCTGGTTGGCCAGCTGCAAAGAGCGTCCCGGCCAACGCGGTGGAAGCCATAATCGAGAATGGGAAGAACCAATTGCAGGGCGCCTGTTTGAAATGAGACGCCATGTAACGAGTGCGTTCTGGCAGCAAATCCACCGAAAGGTTGCGCACGCCAAGGAATAGGTTGAGCTTGGCGCTGGTGCGCATGCCCCATAGTAAGCAGAACGTCCAAAGCGCCATTTTGTTTGGGCTATGCCAGGTCAATACCGCAAGGGCCGCAGCGGTCGCAATGATCGCCAGCTCATGCCACAGGATGGCGCCAATGGCGCGCATCAGCCGGTCAAGACCACCAGCGTTCGGGGGGCAAAGTCTCGTTTGGGGACCAGTCACCAGACCTGTGAGAAAGGTCATCTCATGCCAAGCCCAAACCGTCAGACCAAGCACGAAGCCCAGGTAGGCACCCGCCTCCGTTTTGTTTTGGCCAATAGAACCAGACATCGCGAGCGCAATGAGCGCGAGCCCCGATACGGCCGACAAGCTCCACCGAAACGTCCGTGGCGACAGATTGCTGAGGTACATGATGGCCACGGTAGACAGCCACCAGATACCGATCGCAAACAAGGCTGGCCAAGCATAAGTTGCCATAGGCAATTTGTTCCCCTAATCCCTCAGTAGGCCGGTTGGAGACGGCTGCTCTCCGGCAGCTCGTTTTCTTTCACAGGCACCATGTAAAGCCGCAGGAACGCGGTCGCGGCACGGGCGGCCAGAGCGGCCTGTTTCAGCTTACCGAGCACACCGCCCTGTTGACGTGCTTTCTCCATGTCCGTGCTGATCTTAAGCAGCCGCTTCAAATGGGCGTAGAACGCTGGGTTATCGATATCCAACGTGAATGGGAAAACCTGTTTTGAGATTTCCGACGTGATGAAGAAGACCCGGTGATCATACTCATCGATGTCCACATCCAGCGCCTTGTGGAACTCAGGTCGGGCATGGTCGCGCACGTACATGGTGGCGAAAACCGCATTCAGGAAGAAGCGGATCCAGAGTCTATTCACGCCGGTCAGATATTCCGGGTTGGCCCGCATCAGAAGCGCAAAAGCTTCGCCGTGACGGAACTCATCATTGCACCATTTTTCGAACCATTTGAAAATCGGATGAAAGCGATTGTCCGGGTTGCGCTCAAGGTGGCGGAAGATCGTGATGTACCGGGCATAGCCAATCTTCTCGGACAGATAGGTGGCGTAAAAGATGAACTTCGGCCGGAAGTAAGTGTACTGCTTTTCCTTCGTCAAAAAGCCTAGATTCACGCCAATATCGAAATCCTTCAATGTGTCATTCAGGAAGCCGGCGTGGCGCGCTTCGTCACGACTCATCATGGCGAACAGCTCACAGATATCTGGGTTCGTCCCACGCTTTTTCATCTCTTTATATAGGACGCAGCCGGAGAACTCGGCCGTGAGGGAACTCACAAGGAAATCGACGAATTCTTTGCGCAGCTTGGGCTCTAGCGCATCGAGATCGATCTCATCCCATGCGTCCTGACGTTTGAAATGGCCTTTGTTGGGATCGGACCGCATTTCAGCGATGAGCTCATCCCATTCGCCCCGCACTTTGGAGACGTCCATCCTATCAAGTGCTTCGAAGTCAGTTGTGTAGAACCGAGGCGATAGGAGCGTGTTGCCCATCGCCATTTCTTGCGTGTCTTTGGAAGACAGTGAGAGTTTTTCTATTGTCATAACTCGCTCCCTGAAGAGAAACTGAATTCAAGCAGTTCCATAAACTCAATATCACCCGTTGCCCGCGTCCAAGCCCGATTGAGGGCGCCGGCGCGGATCACCGTGGCCGTACGGCGCAATACTTGCTTCTCGCCATAGGGCACCACCACCGGTTCACCGTGGACCCTCACGCTATCGCCTGGCTCGATGATCACATCGCCATCCAGCTCGACATGCGCATGCAAGCTCTCAAATGTGTTCTCCACCTCAATCGTGCAGCCCACATCGAACTGTTGGGCCGCGGTGGACGTCGCAAGTTGGGTCATGACTTGAGCTCCTTTAACAATCTTGAGAACGCCAACACATTGGTGGGCCCAAACGCGTTGAGCGCCACATGCGTTCCTGTAGCTGGATCCACCAAGGCCACATGCCCAGTGGTGTACTGAATGATCTGAAAAGGCACATCTGATCCGATACCGACAGCCTTGCGCTTGCGGGCCAGGCCACGCAGCGTCGCGCGCACAAAGCCGTTTGTTCCTGGTTCGAGTTCGCGCACCAGTGCGCCGGTTTGCGCATTCACAACGAGAACAGCACCGCTGGGAGCATCTTTGAAGGTGAAAGACGCACGGTCCTGGGCCGTCAGGGCCACGTCAACATCTGCCTTGATGCCGGTGAACCGGCTTACGGCAACAAGAGCAAGGGCCAACACCACCACACCAGCCAGTGCGGCAAAGGCCCGGTTCGTTGTGGTGTGTGGAGATGAGTTTTGCATCTGCGGTGCACTTCCCTCGTTATGCGGCTTTTGCCGAAGCTGGCTGATCAACTGACTGCGCATCCGGTTCCCGCACGAGCCGAACCACCGGGGCGAGTTCAACTGCGTCACCCTCTGCATGCTGCATGGCGTTTGTCAGGAGCTTGGCCACTTTATGAGGATCAGGCACGCAGCGCAGAGCAGGCATGGGATTGCTGAACTGCCAAGGACGCACGTTTGGCCACAGCGCCAGCCAGGCAATTCTGTTGCCTGAGATCGGCGTAAGAGCGATCGTGCCGGTGGCAGGCTTATGGGCCTCCATCTGCACCGCAGCAATTTTGCTGAAGGGCACATTGATCGACATGGGCAAAGCGATACCGTGGCGGAGAACGACGCGCTTGGTGGTGATCGTAAAGACCGTCGACTTTGCGTACCCCCAAGCCAAAGCTGCCGCGAGCCCCAAACAAATCGCGGTACCTGCAAAGAAGAAGCTCAGGCCCGATCCAATATCAGCCCAAGCCTTGCCGTCATACATTGAGGTGACCACATACCAAGCAATGAGAACCGCAAAGTAAATTGCCAACTTACGAACATGAAACACTTCCACAGCATAGGCACGCCACGACGGCGCCCCCTGCCATACGATCTGTTCGCCGTCCGGCGGTACGGCTGGCAAGCCGCGGATAGGTTCAAAATCAAAGTCGCCGCTCATGCCAAGGGCTCCGCACGGTAGGGCGTTGCGTAGAGCCGGCCACCTGCATAGTAGCCCATGATCTTGTCTTCTTCGCGCAAGGTCACTTGGTCTGGAGAGGCTGTCCGCGGGACGTCCACGAACTGCTCGCCTAGGATCGAGTTGACATGCACCTTGCCGTTCTTGATCACGACGCAGTTGGACGGAAGCAATCTGTCTCGATCACGTTGTTTGCCCGCGAGCCGGACCTCGTAGTACCGGATAATCATCTCCGCGTGGTCGACCCATATATCCCTGATTTTGCCGGCCACATCCCCATCTGCGCCAACAACTTCCATTCCGCGGGGGTCGGGGTCCTCACTGGCTAGGTAGAGCGCTTTATCGGACCGCATAGGCCGGATTTTCACGTGGTTCTCAAACGTCATGTCGGGCTCATCAGCCCGCTCAGCCCAAGATGCCGGACCGACACCGTCAACCATGGGATTGCCCGTAGGCACAAGCGGAGCACCGGGCCATGCGGCAGCGCGTTCGGCCTTGATCGGACGCGTATCGCGATGACCGGACGGTGCGGAATAAGTCCCGCCATGTGGCAAGTGGAAGGTCTTGGGCTCCGGAATAAAAAGGAACCCTTCATCCTTAGCTCGACCACTGGGGTCTGACTCTAGGGGATAACCCTCGCGTCGATCTTCGCGTCGGAGATACCAAACCAATCCGGCAAAGAAGATCCAAAACACATAGAGCGTGATCTGAGCAACATCGATGTAGGATGTGACAGCACCTGTACCCATAAGGTGTTCCTTCCTCGTTTCTCTAGCCTGGCAACTCGGCTAGGCCGTAGTTTCTCGCGTGCCCCTCACCGACGCGCGGCGAACGTACCAACGGTCCGATAACAATGAGAGTTGCAAACAAGAGGATGATCTCGAGACAGTAGACGGCTGCATAAGCAGCAACCGGCGCCATCATGGCTTCGCCCAAAGCGCCGCCTTCAGCGATGCTGCCGACAATGTCCCGCAAGAAACCGCCGCCGGCGATGCCAAGGCCTGCGGCCGTCGCCTGAACTCCGCCCCAGGCACCTGCCGCCAAGCCCGCCGTTTCACCCGTGCCCAGCGCCATCGCAGCAGACAGGCTACCGACGACAAACAGGCCCGTTCCCAGCCCTATTAGCGCTGCACCTGCCTTGAACAGCCAAACACTTTCAAACGGGTGCGCGAGCAGGACGGCGCAGAACGCAGGCAAGCCAACCAAAGCGCCCAGTGCGGCCAGACGGAAAGCATGCATACCTCGCGAGAATGTGCGGATTGCAATGGCAAATCCAACCAGAGTGCCCGCTGCGCTCAGCGCTGTGAGCAACGTGGTTTGCGAGACACTGAGCCCTAAGATTTCCCCGCCATAGGGCTCAAGCAAAACATCTTGCATGCCAAAGGCCATGGTGCCCAAGCCCACAGCAAGTAATAATCGGTAGGCTTGGCCTTGAGTCGCATAGCTCCGCCAGCTGCCGGCGAATCTTGGCCGCTCATCAAAACGGCGTTCGGCCCGCTCTGTGTCCCGGGCTTCCTGCTTCCACATTGCGATACAATTGATCACCAGCGAGACAACAGCAGCACCGTGGATTACCTGAATAAGCAGATGGCTGGTGAAATCCGTGAGCAGGACGGAGAAGACCAGCGCACTTAGGACCATGCCAACAAGCAGCATCATGTACAACAGCGCAATAGCCCTAGGCCGCTTGTCTTCCGGCGCGAGGTCACGTGTCAATGCGAGGCCGGCGGTCTGCATGTAGTGCACGCCGAAACCAATGAGCAGGAATGCAAGTGCAGCGCCTGCCTGACCTGTGATTTGCGCCGTCGTGCCCGTAGTGTAGGCCTCGCCGGACAGCAACAACAAAGCGGGCGGCAGGATCGCGTAGCCACCAAACTGCATGAAGGCACCCGCCCACATATAGGGGATTCGTCTCCAGCCGAGTGCTGAACGATGCGTGTCAGACCTGTGGCCAATGAGGGCACGTAGCGGCGCAAACAGAATAGGCAACGCTATCATGCCGGCCACGAGCCAGGCCGCAACACCCAGCTCGACAATCATCACCCTGTTCAAGGTTCCGGTGAGCAGAACCATCGCCATTCCCACTGGTACCTGAAACAACGACAATCGCAGAAGGCGCCCGAGCGGCAGGTCGTCTGAAGCGGCATCTGCGAACGGCAACCACCGAACGCCAATGCGCTTCCAAGCACGGAGAGCTATGTCAGCAAACGCCGTCATACGCGCTTCAACTCCATGGCCTGGGATGTGTAGAAGCCGCTCACGATGCGCTCGCTGAACCCATCTTGCCAACCATCCAACTCAACGTGGTTGGAAATTTCGCCACGCAAGTTTCGCTCGCTCACCGGCACGATCGCCGGGGCGCGGTCACTTCTTGGGAATAATTTGCCCACCGTGTGCATAGTGGCCAAAAGCGGCGTGCGCGGGGCGAACGTGAACAACATGGTCGATGAACACTTCTTCGCAAACCGGCTCACCGTCTGCAGCATGTCGTCGCTTTGGTAGTGGATGAGAGAATCCATGGCGACGATCTGGTCGAAGCGGCCAAGGCTCGGATCGAGCATGTCACCCACATGGAAGCTGATCGGCGCGTTTCCAAGCTCCGACCGGGCGTTCTCACGTGCAATGTTGACTAGGTTCTCAGATAAATCGATCGCTGTGACGCGCGCGCCACGTTTGGCCGCTGCAATAGCCAAGGCCCCTGTGCCACAGCCTGCATCGAGAATATGCTGACCACTGAGATCAGCACCCAGTCGATAGAGCAGCAGGGCGCGCATCTTCTCCCGCCCAGCTCTCACCGTCGCCCGGATCCAGCTGACCGGAGCGTCCGAAGTCAGCTTTTTCCAGGCTTCGACCGCCGTGCGGTCAAAGTAGGTCTCAAGTTCGTTGCGCCTAGTGCTGTAGCTGGCTGTTGGCATATCAATCAAATCCCAGGAAATCGAAAATTTCGCGATCCTTCATGGGGGTCGCCTTGAGTTCATCGGTGCCGGCCCAAAGCGTTGCGGCAAGGCGCAGATACTCCTGCTGCACAGCCTCAAGTTCAGGGGATGGATTCATCTCAAAGAGAGTGGACTTCTTCAATCGTGAGCGCCGGATAACGTCGAGATCTGGGAGGTGGGCCAGCCGGCGCAACCCGGTTGCTTCGTTGAAACGATCGATTTCATCCGTGTTCTTTGAGCGATTGGCAATCACCCCACCCAGTCGGACGTCATAGTTTTTCGCCTTCGCCTGAATGGCCGCAACAATCCGGTTCATGGCGAAGATGGAGTCAAAATCGTTGGCAGCTACAATCAGAGCTCGCTCTGCATGTTGCAGCGGGGAAGCAAAACCTCCACACACCACATCGCCAAGCACGTCGAAGATCACCACATCTGTATCTTCCAAAAGGTGGTGCTCTTTCAGCAGTTTGACAGTTTGACCAACCACATACCCACCACAGCCAGTGCCCGCAGGGGGCCCACCTGCTTCAACGCACATCACCCCGTTGTAGCCTTCATGTACAAAGTCCTCGATGCGCAGTTCCTCAGAATGGAAGTCCACCTGTTCGAGCACATCAATCACGGTCGGAATGAGGCACTTGGTGAGTGTAAATGTGGAATCGTGCTTGGGATCGCAGCCGATCTGCAAGACACGCTTCCCCAGTTTGGAGAAAGCAGCTGAGAGGTTGGATGAGGTCGTGGACTTGCCTATGCCGCCTTTGCCGTAAACCGCGAACACCTTGGCTGTGTCGATGGTCAATGTAGGATCAAGCTTGACTTGAACGCTGCCCTCTCCATCGGGCCGGTTGGGACGCAGCGGTTTACCCGTTCGCTTGTCGATCTTTTGATAGACGTTCATGCAGCAGCCTCCGCCGTTAATCCTTCAAGCCGATCCTCTAGTTCTTCACCCGCCTTTTGCAGGGCTTCCAGAAGGTCTTCATCAGGTGTCCAGTAGTTTCGTTCGTGTGCCTCAATCAGCCTGTTGGCGAGTTTGGCCGATGCCGCTGGGTTGAGATCGGCGAGGCGCTTACGCATGGCCTCATCGAGAACGAATGTTTGTGTGATTTGCTTGTAGACCCACGGCTGCACTTGGCCAGTGGTGGCCGACCAGCCAACCGTATTGGTGATCTGGCTCTCGATGTGGCGAACCCCTTCGCCCCCGTGCTCCAAGAGGCTCTCATACCACTTGGGATTGAGGGTCCGGGTCCGCGTCTCCAGGGTAACCTGTTCTGAGATCGTACGGATTTTGCCTTCCGTGCGGGTCTGGTCACTGATGTAAACTGGAATATCCGCGCCGGCAGACCGCTTGACCGCCCGGCTTATGCCGCCAAGCGTATCAAAATAGTGGTCTATGGTGGTAACGCCCAGCTCCACGGAATCGAGATTCTGATAGGCTAGATCCACCCCACTGAAGATGCTGTTCAGCAACTCTGCTTGGTGCGCGGGCGTGCCTGAGCGACCATAGGCAAAACTCTTTCTGCGCGTATACGTCTCTGCTAGCTCGTCGTCTTCCTGCCAGCAGCCGGCATCGATCAGCTGATTGACGTTTGAACCGTAGGCGCCTTCCGCGTTGGAGAACACACGCAGCGCAGCAGTTTCGAAATCACACTCATGAGATTTCATGTGCGCCAGGGCATGCTTGCGAACAAAATTCTGCTCCAGAGGTTCATCGCTCTCGGCAGCGAGGAACGCAGCCTCTGCCAACAGCTTCACCTGAAGTGGCAACAGGTCTCGGAAGATACCTGATAGGGTCATCACCACGTCAATGCGTGGGCGCCCAAGCTCTTCCAAAGGCACCAGAGAAGCACCGCATAGCCGGCCGTAGCTGTCAAAGCGTGGGCGCGTGCCCATCAAGGCGAGAGCTTGACCGATCGGACCACCTTCGGTTTTCAGGTTGTCCGTGCCCCACAGAACCAAAGCAATGGTCTCCGGCAGTCCGTGACCGTCATCTCTGTGGCGGGCCAGCAGACGTTCTGCTTGTTTGGCGCCATCGGCTAACGCAAACGCACTCGGGATCCTCATGGGATCGAAACCGTGCACATTACGCCCTGTTGGCAACACGTCGGGAGTGCGCAGAAGATCTCCGCCAGGGACGGGCCGGATAAACCGCCCATCAAGTGCATTGATCAGGCTTGGCAGTTCGAAGTCCTGAGCCAAGAGGTCGTTGGTAGCCTTCAACGCTGACGCAACAGGAGCGGCGAGCTTCGGCGCTGAGCCTGTTTCTGCGATCGACCGTGCCGTCTCTTCGTCAAGAGATATCCCATGTGAGGCTTCAGCCGTGGCCATAAGCAGATCGGCTCGCTGCGCCGCGCTCGGCGGCTCGCCAACCACATGCAGACCGTGGGGAATGAGCGCATACTCATACTCCAGAACCTGCTCAGAAAGGCGGTGTATCCTCTGCTCCAAAACGTCCTTGGCCCACTCTTCGTCCTCGCTGACGAGATCCAACTCCATGGCTTGGGCCTGGATCAGGTCGGCCAATTGGTCACGCTCGCCCTGTTGATCAGGCGCCAACTTGCGGCGGCGCTCCAAAGAAGCTTTGAGCTCCAAGAGGCTCTTGTAAAGACCAGCCTGTGTAACGGGCGGTGTCTGATAACTGATCAGTGTAGCAGCTGCCCGTCGCTTGGCGATCGTCCCCTCAGAGGGGTTGTTTGCGGCATAGAGATAGAAACTCGGCAGGTCTGAAATCAATCTGTCAGGCCAGCACCCAGCAGAAAGCGCAGTTTGCTTTCCCGGCATGAATTCAAGTGCGCCATGGGTGCCGAAATGAAGAACGGCATCGGCTTCAAGCCCGTGTTTTAACCACTGATAAAACGCACAGAACGCATGCGTGGGTGTGTGGCTGCGCTCAAACAACAGACGCATCGGATCACCCTCATACCCAAATGCAGGTTGGACACCCACGAAGACATTTCCGAATTGTGCGCCGAGAATGAAGATTGAACGTCCGTCTGTTTGATGCCGCCCCGGGCTGGGACCCCATTGGGCTTCAATCTCTTCCAACCACGGTAGTGAACGCACATGATCGTTGCTGGAAACCTGAGCGAACACATTGGCGGGCATACCGTGGCGACCGGCATTTCCTCCAAGGATTGCGTCTTTCAGTTCCTCCCTCGTTGCCGGCATGTCGACCGAGTAACCTTCAGCCTGCATGGCCTTAAGGCTGTTGAATAGCGAGGCAAAGACCGACAAATGCGCGGCTGTGCCCGTCGCGCCGCTGTTGGGAGGGAAGTTAAACAGCACGACCGCAATCTTGCGCTCTTGCCGAGGCGTTGCGCGCAGTTTCACGATCCGGCTGACGCGACGGGCCAACATGTCTGCGCGTTCGGCGCACAGGTGCATATCGCGATAGGATTCGCTCGGCCCTTCTGCTGAGCGACCGCCATACATCATGGAGCCGGTGGCTCCATCGAGTTCTGGAATGGCCACCATCATAGTGGCCTCCACAGGCGTGAGCCCTTGCGGATTATCAGCCCATTGTTCGAGCGATTGAAACTCGACAGCATGCGCCGTGAGGTAGGGCACATCGAGCTTGGCCAGAGTGTCCTCCGCTGCCTTTGCATCATTGTAGGCTGGACCACCAACCAACGAAAATCCGGTGAGCGACACAACGGCATCAACAATCGGATTGCCATCTTTCACGAAGTAGGCCTCAACCGCCGGGCGCGCATCCAGTCCACACGCAAACGCAGGAACAACGTTGAGACCCCGCGCCTCAAGCGCTTCGATCACCCCGTCATAATGTGCTGTGTTGCCAGCCAGAACGTATGATCGCATCACCAGAAGGCCAACGGTGCCCGCGGTCTTAGCCTTGCTGAGGCGGGGAAGATCGCTGAGGCGCTTTGTAATGCGAGCCTTTGCGCGCGGATGGTAGAGGGCAATGTCCGGGAACTCTACCGGTGGCTCAGGATTGAAAGTGCCGCGCAGCTCGGCACGGGGACCGTCAGCGTAGCGGGTCAGGAGATGCCGAACCAGGTTGGCAACATTCTCATCGGAGCCGGCAAGCCAATACTGCAGGGCAATGAAGTAGGCCCGCACATCTTGCGCCTTGCCCGGGATGAACTTCAAGATCCGCGGGATACGCCGCAGCAGGGCCATTTGCCGGGCGCCTGAACTCTTTTGAGCTGATTTCCGAGAACCCTTCAGGCGCTTCAATAGACTGATAAACCCATTTGCCTTGGCACTCATAGAGAACTGGCCAAGCTTGGTCAGCTGCATGACCTCGCCTGCAGACATACCAGCCAGCAATACATCGCAGTCCGGTTGCCGCGCTTTGAGCCACGGCAGAACCTGACGGATATGATCGTCCATGAACAGCATCGTCGCGATGATCACATCGGCGGTGGCGATATCCTCGCGGCACCGCTCAGCGGCACCCGGATCTCCACCCCACTCGGCGATGGCATGGAGGCTCAACTCCAAGCCGGGACACTCTCGCTTCAGCTCAATCTTCGCGCGCTCGACCGCGCTGGCCAGATGACTGTCCAGGGTCACGATCACCACGCGCACGGGCGTGGGATTAGCGGCTGAAGTGGGCCTTGGCATCGTAGAGCGTCTCGAGTGTGATGGTTGACAATCCTTGTTCGGTTGCAAATTTTTCGGTGTTCCGCCGTGCCTTTCCGCGGACAAAGAACGGCACTTTTTTCAATTCTTGCTCAGCGTCACTTTGCCAGGACAGCGCGATGACATCGTTGGCGCTGACGCTGGCCGGCGGTTCCTCGCCCCGCGTTTCGCCTTCACTGGCCAAATGAGAGGGCACTTGATCTGAACCGAACTCGAAATCTTCGCGGAACATCGTCAACAGGTGTTCTTCCAGGCCCATGGTGAGCGGGTGGACCCACGTGTCGAAAATCACGTTGGCACCTTCAAACCCCATCTGCGGTGAGTAGCGGGCGGGGAAATCCTGCACGTGAACTGGAGAAGAGATTACGGCGCACCCAATGCCGAAGCGCTTGGCGATGTGGCGCTCCATTTGGGTGCCCAGCACCAGCTCAGGCCTCAGGGCCTCAATGGCTTCCTCCACCTCCATATGATCATCGGTGATGAGCGCTTCCAAACCGTGTCGCTCAGCCTCCTCGCGGACTTCTCTGGAGAATTCGCGCGAGTAACTGCCCAAGCCGACTAACTTGAAGCCAAGCTCCTCGGTGCAGATGCGCGCAGCCGCGATGGCGTGGGTGGCATCGGCAAAGACAAACACACGTTTGCCCGTGAGATAGTTTGAGTCCACTGAGCGCGAGTACCACGGGAGCTGCGAAAGATCGCTGGAGAGCAGATGATCAGCATCCACATCCGCCAAACGGGCCACTTCGCCGATGAACTCCCGGGTCGCGCCAACCCCAATGGGCACAACGGTTGTAAACGGCATGCCAAATTGCCGTTGCATCCACTGAGCGGTTGCGGATGCCACTTCAGGATACATGACCACGTTGAAGTCAGCCTGCGGCAGCCGGGCCAAGTCCGCAGGCGTTGCGTTTAATGGCGCCGTGACATTAATCTCGATATCCAATGCCGCCAGAAGGTTTGTCAGCTCAACCACGTCGTCCCGATGGCGGAACCCAAGCGCGGTCGGGCCCAAGAGATTGCAGCTCTTTCCATCGGAAGTTCCATCAGAATTGGGACCTGCAAACGTGCGAGCCAACTTGAGAAGTGTCTCGGACGCCCCCCAGTTTTCTCGTTTCTGATATGCAGGCAATTCCACAGGAACGACGGGGACCGGCAAGTCTGATGAGGCAGCAAGACCGCCTGGATCGTCTTGGAGAAGCTCTGCCGTACAGGACGCGCCAACCAGGACCGCTTGCGGTTTGAACCGCTTGTAGGCGTCCTTGGCTGCCTTCTGGAACAAATGAGCTGTGTCGCTGCCGAGATCGCGGGCCTGGAATGTGGTGTAGGTGACGGGGGGGCGCTTTCCTTGCCGCTCGATCATAGTGAACAGGAGGTCTGCATAGGTATCGCCCTGCGGCGCATGGAGCACATAGTGCAACCCATCCATTGCCGTGGCGATGCGCATGGCCCCAACGTGGGGCGGGCCTTCATATGTCCACATGGCAAGTTGCATCACCCTAAACCTTCAGTTTTCCGCGGCGTGTGAGTGGGCGGGCAAAAAGCTCTGCGAGGTCACCAGCCTGCTCGTAACCCTGGATTGGTGTGAACACGAGCTCGATTGACCATTTCGTGGCAATGCCCTCAGCCTCGAGCGGGTTTGCCAGGCCAAGGCCACACACCACGAGATCTGGTTCTGCCTGGCGGCAACGATCGAGCTGAGCCTCAACATCGGATCCCTCGCTCAGAATCACGTCGTTACCAAGAAGGTCCAGTTCGGGCTGCAGGAGCTGTTGGTTCAGATAGGGTGTCCCGACTTCCAGAAGTTTCATGCCGGTCTCATGCGCGAGGAACCTCGCGATCGGCGGCTCTAACTGACTGTCCGGGAAGAAGAACAGGCGTTTGCCGTCAAGCTGGTCGCGATAATGGGCTATGGCCCGCCGCGCCCGTGCCCTTGGCATTTCTGTTGTTTGCGCAAACACCTCGGCAGAGATCTCAAATGCGGTTGCCGCGGCCTGGAGCCATGCAGTGGTGCCCTCCTCTCCAAGGGGGAATGGCGCGCTGAGGTGGTTGCAACCTCTTTCCTTCAGAAGGCGAGCCGTTTCCGTGAGAAAAGGCTGTGCGAGCAGGAAATGCGTGTTGGGACCCAGTGCAGGCAAGTCACCTGATGTCCGGGCCGGCAAGAACGCGACCTCAACGATGCCCATTTCTGCAAACAGGCGTCTGAATTGATCCTCGACCACATCGGCCAACGTGCCCACTACAAGGAGGCTGGCGGGAGAGGTTTCGGACTGCACTGGACACTCGGGAACGAGTGAGGCCAGACAGTTATCTTCCCCTTGCGTGAAAGTGGTCTCAATCCCACTGCCCGAATAGTTCAAGATCCTGACGTCTGGGGTGAATTGCTTGGAGAGGCGCTCTGCGGCCTTGGAAAGATCAAGCTTGATAACCTCTGAAGGACAAGAGCCCACCAGGAACAGCATCTTGATTTCGGGCCGCCGCTCCAGGAGACGGTTTACCACACGATCAAGCTCCTCATTCGCATCAGCCAGACCGGCAAGATCACGGTCGTCAATAATGGCTGTCGCGAACCGAGGTTCAGCAAAAATCATCACCCCAGCAGCCGACTGCATAAGATGGGCACAGGTGCGTGAACCAACGATAAGAAAGAACGCGTCCTGAATTCTGCGGTGCAGCCAGACGATCGCCGTGAGTCCGCAAAAAACTTCCCGTTGCCCTCGCTCACGAATGACAACAGGTTCTGGAGCTGGTGAGTGTGCGAGCACGCGATCTGAGGACTGCACGTTCATGACGCCGCCTCCAGCTTGGCTGTGCCGCGTGGATCTTGCGCCGCCTGAAGGCGAGCCGCCCGCAACTTCAGCAAAAATTGCGCTGCATTGATCACATAAGCCGTATACGCAGCCAGAGCGATCATCATTTGAGTGAAGGGTGTGCCAACAGATGCGAATACGGCAATCAAATATGCCGTGTGCAGGGCCAGCACCAACATCGACATAACGTCTTCCCAGAAGAAGGCGTCAGCAAAGAGATATTTGCCAAACACCACCTTCTCCCAGATGGCGCCGGTAACCATGATCAGATAGAGGACCAGCGTTTTGGCAACGACAGAAGCTGTGGCGATTTCGAAGCCTTCACCGGTTTGCAGATACCAGACGACAAGACCTAGCGAGACGAGAAAAACAAGAAACTGAAAGGGAGCCAAGATGCCTTGCACAATGGTCCAGATCGAACTATCCCGCTTCACCCTCTGCTCAGGTGTGTAGAGGCTGAGTTCCGCGGCTTGACTGTCCCAGTTTTCTTGCATTCGTTGGCGTCTCAAGGTCTTGAACCAGCCGCCGGGCGTCTTATGCAGGCGGCCCTGAAGGCTCAAGTCTAACCTTGATCAGGATAAAGTGTCAACTAAACTTGACGTACATAAAAATTGACAATTGCATATTTTTTGATCCATATTTTGCTGGAGTTTTGGTTTCCGGAGACGTAGGCTGTAATGCTATTCGGATTGGATCAAAAGCCGGCACACGCCACAAACACGGTGGCAAGACATAAAGAAGGCCGGCAAAAAACGGCGAAGACTATAAGAACCGTCGAAGCGGCCGCCGTCCTCGCCCAAGGGGAGGTTGATGGATGCCTAGCCAGGCTGATGGACTAGGGCCTCTTGCGAAAAGTGGTGGACCTGAAGAGACAGGCGGCGTGTCCGCGTCGACCGACGCAGGCGCTTTTGCCTATCCAGAACGCAGCAAAGACCGGTTCTATGAGATGTTGGCAGAAGTTGTTGAAGGTGAACTGATCCCAAATCTTGCACAACTCTATGACGCAGATGGCCTCAAGATTGAGGCCGAGCCAGAGGCAGAGGTGTCCGCACCTTTGTCCCGGACCGATGTCTTGTATCTCGTGGATTGTCTGTTGGGGAACGAGACCGTAAATCCCTCGGACGTGGTTTGGCGTCATCTCTCAGCCGGATGCAATGTGGAAGAAGTTTATCTGAAGCTCCTCGCGCCTGCTGCAAAGGAGCTCGGCGACTTGTGGCTGGCCGACAAATGCAGTTTCTACGATGTAACCTTGGGCGCCTCGCAGCTGCAGTTCATAATGCGCGAGTGTGCTTCTGCGTTGAGTCCGACCCAAGACGGCGGCGACCCCCTGAACGTTGTCCTGGGCGGTGCGCCAGGCGAGCAGCACCTGTTCGGGATCTCCATGATCGAAGAATTCTTCCGGAACCGGGGATGGAACACCACTTCTCTTATCGGTTGCGAGGACACCACGGTTATTGATGTGGTGGCACATCAGCATATGGATGTAATCGCCCTGAGTTGCAGCTGCAGCGGGTTGGTCGAACCGCTGGCGGACGAAATCAACAAAATAAAAAAACACAGTCAGAACAAAGATATAATCGTTATGGTGGGAGGGTACGTATTCCAGCAAGACAGCAAACTGGTCGAACAGGTCGGAGCCGATCACACGGCAAACGACGCCTGGAGATCGGTTAAGTTGCTCGATCAGCTGGATTGGAAAAACATGCAGCGCGGAGCGTAAACTCACACCGCTCCCTTTGGTGAGACATGGCGATGAACACAGGCGCTTCGGCTTCAGACACGGAAGGCATGCGGCGGCCGTTCAAGACATTCGACACCGCGCTCCATGCGTTCGAGGGAATGGACGCCGAACTTACCGCCAACTTGACCCTTGCTGCTGCAGACCTCGCCATTGTGGTCGATCATGATGACGTCATTGTTGATGTGGCCTACGACGACCCGGCGCTTTCCAAAGAGCCCGTGCCTAGCTGGGTTGGACGAACCTGGACCGAGACCGTAACGGCCGAAAGCCAGGCAAAGATCAAGACTTTGCTGGAAGAGGCGAGATCTGGCCAGCTGGCACAAAGTCGCGAGATCAACCACACCCGTCCTGATCCACTGGATTTGCCGGTGCGCTACCGGGCAGCGCCGTTGAAGGCAAAAGGCATGGTGATTGCCCTAGGGACAGACTTGCGCCCGCTTTCCAGACAGCAGCAGCAGTTGGTGGATGCGCAAATCAAGATGGAGCAAGACTACGCAAAGATGCGTCAGGCTGAAGCCCGCTTTAGGTTAGTGTTCCAATTGGCATCAGAGGCCATCATTGTGGCAGACGCGGGGCGAGACTCGGTTGTGGATGCGAACGCAGCGGCGCTGGAACTGCTTGGAAAAGCATTAGACCGGTTGAACGGACAGAAGTTAGCAAGCTTGTTCAACAGTGTGCACTGGAGCTCACTCACCGACCTGCTTGGGGCCGTGAGGACGGGCTCGAAACCCTCTGAAACCATGATGGAGCTGTCTACTGGGCGACAAGTAAGAGTGACAGTTTCTATGGTCAACATAAGCGGCACAGCTCAATTTCTGGTCCGTCTCCGGCCGGAGCAGCCCGCGCATGGAGCAGTATCTGATGACCGCATCACGCGGGCAGTTGAAGCCCTGCCGGATGGTTTTGTAGTCACCGACAAAAGCGGTCAAATCCTCATTGCCAACAACGCGTTTGCGGATATTGTCGGCCTTGTAAACCCCGGTGATGGGGTTGGTGCAAAACTTGAGCGCTGGCTGGGGCGCAGCCAGATTGATGCAGATGTCATGTTCAAGAACTTGCATGAGCATGGCGCACTTCGGAACTTTGAAACGATGTTGCGCGACGAGTACGGATCGATCGAAGAAATTGAGGTGACCGCCGTGGCTGTGTCGAACGGTGACTTGCCCTGTTACGGTTTCTTGATCCGACGGTTCGGGGGCACTTTACGGGCACATGTGGAGGAGCTCCTCCCCGACATCCAATCTGCAAACCGCCTCAAGCAACTCATAGGACGCGTGTCGCTCAAGGAACTCGTACGACAGTCCACCGATATGATCGAAAAGCTCTGCATTGAGGCCGCACTAGACCTTACCCAAAACAATCGTGCGTCGGCGGCTGAAATGCTGGGCGTTTCGCGGCAGAGCTTTTACCAGAAGCTCAATCGATACGGCATCGCATAGGCTTTTGACCTGCAGGCTGATCCAACTAACAGTTCTATGTGTCAATTAAAATTGACACTTTTATCTGTCAATTGTATTGTGCGGTATGTCCAAGTCCGCGCAGCTTACGGTCACAAAAGATACGCCATCTTTGGCCTCCTCCGTTGAGCTCTTGAAGCCGATCACTTGGTTTGCGCCTATGTGGGCCCTGGGCTGTGGCGTCGTCTCGTCCGGCGCCCCGATCATCGAGAACTGGCCCACCATCTTAGGCGCCATCCTGCTGGCCGGCCCACTCATTTGCGGCACAAGCCAGGCGGTGAATGACTGGTTCGATCGCCACGTGGATGCAATCAATGAGCCCGGTCGTCCTATCCCCTCTGGCCGGGTGCCAGGGAACTGGGGTCTGCGCATTGCAATTGGGTGGACCCTGGTTTCCCTGATCGTTGCGTATGGCTTGGGACTGTGGGTGTTCTACGCAGCCCTGGCGGGGTTGGCTTTTGCGTGGGCTTATAGCGCGCCGCCCTTCCGGCTCAAGCGGGACGGATGGCTTGGCAACGCTGCTGTTGGTCTTTGTTATGAAGGCCTTCCTTGGTTCACGGGTGCAGCGGCCTTGGTGGGGGCATTCCCTAGCGCCGAAATCATCTGGTTAGCCGTGCTCTACAGCGTGGGTGCGCATGGCATCATGACACTCAACGATTTTAAGTCTGTAGAGGGCGACCGCCAGCTCGGATTGAAGTCACTGCCAGCCCGCTATGGGATTGACGGCGCGGCTAGGCTGGCCTGTGTGGTCATGGCGGTGCCCCAGGTACTTGTGATTTGGCTTGTGGCCAGCTGGGGTCACCTAAATCACGCCGCCATCATCGCTGCGGGATTGCTCATTCAGGCTCTGCTGATGGCTCGCCTACTTCAACAACCAACGGAGAGGGCCGCCTGGTACAACGCAACGGGCACGACAGTTTACGTCCTCGGAATGCTGACAGCCGCACTTGCCGTGCGCGGAGGATAAGGAACCATGCAACAGCACCACATTGGATGGCTCACGATCGCAAGGCTTGGATTGGTGCAAACAGCCCTTGGAGCAATTGTGGTGTTGACCACCTCCACGTTCAACAGGGTCATGGTGGTCGAACTCGCGCTCCCAGCTATGCTACCCGGAGTATTGGTCGCAGCACATTATGCCATTCAGTTTCTGCGTCCGCGTCTCGGGTACGGGTCAGATATTGGAGGACGGCGCACGCGCTGGATCATCGGGGGGATGGCCGTGTTGGGTGCGTTCGCGGTTCTTGCTTCCTGGGCCACGGCGCTGATGGGCAGCCATCTTACTGGCGGTGTTGCTTTGGCCCTCTTGGCCTTTCTAGGAATTGGTGTAGGGGTGGGCGCTTCAGGAACATCGTTGTTGGCATTGCTGGCAGAGCGGGTCGCGCCGGAGCGCCGGCCTGCAGCAGCGACGCTGGTTTGGTTGATGATGATCGCCGGAATGGCCATGACCGCCGGAATTGTGGGCAAACTGCTCGATCCCTTCTCAATCCAGCTTATGATTACCATTACCGGCTCTGTCGCTGTATTGGCTATTACCGTCACATGTTTGGCTGTTTTGAATGTTGAGCGGCACGCCGCTCCGGCACCGTCTCCCAAAACACAATCAGAACCGGACTTCCGTGCAGCAATCCAATCGGTTTGGTCAGACACACAAGCTCGCCGATTCACATTTTTCGTGTTTGTCTCAATGCTGGCCTATAGCGGGCAAGATCTGGTCCTCGAGCCATTTGCCGGGCACGTTTTTGGCATGACCCCGGGACAGTCAACATCACTTGCCGGCATTCAACACGGTGGTGTTTTTGCAGGCATGCTAGTGGTCGCACTCGCCGGCAGCGGTCTTTCCTTCGGGAGATCGATTCCCCTCAAGGTTTGGGCTGTCGGCGGATGTGCACTTTCTGCCGTGGCGCTTGCTGGTTTGGCCCTGGCCGGATTTGTTGGGTTGGCGTGGCCACTCAAGGCGAATGTCTTTTTCCTAGGTCTCGCGAACGGAGCCTTCGCGGTTGCCGCCATAGCCTGCATGATGGCGTTGGCCGGTGCCGCGGGGCCGCGCAAAGAAGGCATCCGCATGGGCCTTTGGGGCGCAGCGCAGGCCATAGCCTTCGGCCTTGGCGGCTTCCTGGGAACCGTAGTTGTTGACGTGACGCGCTATTTCACCGGAAGCCCAAACGAAGCCTATACCTTGGTCTTTGCCATCGAAGCCGTTTTGTTCGTTCTCTCAGCACGCTTAGCAGCGAGCATAGTCACCGACAAACTCTCTAAACCAAGCAGAGCATCAGAAAACCAAGCCGTTCTCAGACCCGCGGAGGGGACAGTATGAGTGCACAAACCAGCTTCTATGACGCAATTGTTGTGGGTGGTGGCCCTTCAGGCGCTACGGCTGCGTCGAGCTTGGCCAGGAGCGGTTATTCGGTTGCGCTTTTGGACAAGGCAGGACGCATCAAACCCTGCGGAGGTGCAATCCCGCCACGGGCCATTCGTGATTTTGATATCCCAGATCACCTCATCGTCGCCCGAATTAAGTCTGCACGCATGATATCTCCCTCAAACCGGACCGTGGACATGCCCATCGAGGGTGGATTTGTGGGCATGGTCGACAGGGAGCATTTTGATGAGTGGCTGAGGCTACGGGCGGAGCGCGACGGAGCCGCTTTGCTGCGCGGGGAGTTTCAGCACCTCGCCTATGAAGCCGACGGGACCGTGACGGTCCACTATAAGCAGCAGCATCCCGATGGTTCGAAAACGCCAGCCACTTTAGCTGCGAGATCGGTGATCGGCGCTGACGGAGCACGCTCCAAGGTCGCGCGACAAGTGTTGCCGGGCGCAGAGCGTATGCCCTGCGTTTTCGCCTATCATGAGATCATTCAATCACCTGACGTCGCCAACGATAATTTCGACCCCGAGCGATGCGACGTCTACTACCAGGGCCAGTTGTCGCCCGACTTTTATGCTTGGGTCTTCCCACATGGTTCTTGCTCCAGCATTGGAGTAGGGAGCGCTCAGAAGGGGTTCTCGTTGCGCGGTGCGGTTGAGACGCTACGTTATGCAAATGGAACTCACACCTGCGCGATGATCCGCCATGAAGGCGCACCTATCCCGCTAAAACCACTGAAGAGGTGGGACGATGGTCGTGCGGTGCTGGTGGCGGGCGATGCAGCCGGCGTTGTCGCACCGGCATCTGGGGAGGGCATCTACTACGCTATGCTGGGCGGTCAACTGGCCGGAGAGAGCGTAGCGGCGTTCCTGAAAACAGGCGAGCCTGCGCAATTGAAATCAGCCCGCAAACGCTTCATGTCCGATCACCGGATTGTCTTCATGATCCTCGGGATCATGCAGTATTTTTGGTATTGCAACGACCGGCGGCGCGAACGCTTCGTAAGCATGTGCGAAGACAAGGATGTGCAGCGCCTCACCTGGGATTCCTACATGAACAAAGAACTATCGCGCAACAATCCCTTGGCGCATATGCGGATCATGCTGAAGGACACGGCTCATCTTTTGGGCTTTGTGCGAGAGGTCCCGCGGTAGCGACGGAGTTCACCTGTCAATGGAGTGGATCCAGGTTCCATTTGAATCCAGGCTCGTTGTCGACTTGGTGCTGGGTGCAGTTCTCCTGGAAGCGATCGCTTTGGTGGCCATTCTTAAGTGGTCAGGCACTCGCACACACGCGGCTGAGTTTCTAATTCCGCTCGCTTCTGGGGCGGTCCTCTTGTTGGCGCTTCGGTCCGCCATCGGAGGAGCAAGTGCAGCATGGCTCGCGCTTCTTTTGGCGATGGCCGGAGCGATCCATTATTTCGACCTCCGGGCACGCTGGCGAACGCGCGAGCCTCGCATCAAACAGCCAACGGAACAATCCATCAAACAAAGAACCTCGATTGGTCATTAGCTGTTAGTTCGTCATGTGGTTTCCGGTTCACGTCTGGCGGAAAGTTCTAAACCTTCTCAGGTTGAGCTCTCTCAGAATAAGCAGTTGTTTTAATGTAACTTTGCGAACACATCGATGGCATGGGGGAGCGCAGGGGGAGCAAGCACCCCAATTCTGGACCAACGGGCGGTTCTTCCTGACCAAGTTAACTGCGCCGATCCAAGCAGCTAATAGAATGATTGCCGCTCAACAGCCTTTGGGTGGGAATAGCCAAAGAAGCGGCGAGTTGTGTGTAGGAGCGTCAGAGAGCATGATCTTGGGACTTTGAGTGGATTGGCCCAACAAACTGCAGGATCGGCACTCTGGGCGCGAATTCGGAATCGTAGCCGTGATCAAGGTAGGCCGGTCGCCGAATCTTCGTCTAATCGACGCAAAAACGAGGGGGTTAGTTTCTGAACGCACCCTGCACTCGCGCGCATGCGCGCGCATGGATGGCAGATATGATCGCTTGGTGAACTGAAGCAGGAATCGAAAACACCAAGATATTTGTAAGAATAGGTGTCTCGAGCGTGCGCGCGCGAATATGGAGCAAGTATGATTTGGCAACATGATGCTGGGCTCAGCACGATGTTCGTCTTCGCTAATCTGCATTGGCTGAAAGGTGCGCGGGGTAAAGGGTCAAAAATGATCGGGAGCGTTCCTGCCCCGGTCCCCCAACAGTTCCTGGTGGGGGGAACGTAAGATCCCCAGCAAAACTGCAGTTCTTATTACCGTTCCTCACCGTTCCCCCTTAAAAGTAATAAAGTATAATCAAAAGATCATTCCGATTAGCCCCTGGACCCTGCATACTTATAGGCGACGGGGCAATGGGCCGGAACGGGGGGAACGATCGCTGTTATCCCTGTGATCGCAATGGGTTACCCGTTCCCCGCCAACCGTTCCACCAAGCCACAAGGCCGGGAACGCCAACGAAGGCCAAGGAGCGATGCATCAGAATGGGTGTTCATAGCTTTCGGGGCGTGCCTCAATTCCACCTTCGTCAGTTGCCTCGATTAAGATACGCTCGTTGCTGTCGCCCCTGACATAGCACCACTCCGGGTTGGTGGCACCAAAGCGGCGCTTTTTTCGCTCCCAACCAAGCCGTCGCATGGCTTCGCCCAGCCGAGCATTGTGCTCCTGATTGCGCTGGCCGGAAGGCACCCCGATAATGGCCCAGATGTCCGCGGCGCGGACCTTGCCCTGCATTTCCCCAAGCACGTCTGCCAGCGAGCCCTCGAATGGATCCTCGACCCTGTGCCTTTCCTGCGCTTCTGCCGCTATCGGATACAGCGAGGGGTCCAGCCGGATGCTCTCGCCCGCCGCCTCGCGTTTGGCGGCTTCAGCCCAAAGCTGGTCACGATCTGCCCTGAGGGCCTCGGCGTCAAACTGGCCTACCTCAACTGGCCAGAACCGACGATTGTCCGTCGTGTCACGCAAGAACTGTTCGCTGTTGGTGGTGCCGGCGATCACGCATTGCCGCGGAACCTCTTTGGGCACACGTGCATAGGCCATGCGGGCACGGTCGATCTGTCTTGAGAGGAAGGCCTTGAGGTGTTCAACCTCGCCCTTGCGCATGCCCTTGAGCTCAGCGGCCTCGACGATCCAGCGTCCATGCAGCCGCTCAATGACGACCTTGGTGTCCGCGTTCAGCGGAAGATCGTCACCGAACCAATCTGAGCGGGGACAGAGTGCCTCAAGGGCGCTCGACTTGCCAGTGCCTTGCGCTGACCGCAGCACCAGCATCTCGTCAAATTTGCAACCGGGCCGCCGAACACGGCGAACGGCTGCCAGGAGGAACAGCGCGCCAACGGCTCTGGTGTATTCGTCGTCCTCGGCGTTGCCGTAGCTGGCCAGCCAGCCGTCCACGCGCGATGTCCCGTCCCAATTCAAACCATCAAGATAGTCGCAGACAGGATGAAAGCCGTTCTGTCTGGCATAGTCTTCCACCACGGTCCAGAAGAGGTCCTTGCCTGTGCGAAAGCCAAATTTCTCGTCGATGGTCAGCCACAGGCGAGCAACTGCATCGTCCTGCAGTGCTGGACCGAAGCCGGGGAGCCCGTCAATCAACAGGCGGTCGGCGAACTGGTCATGAGACAGGTGAACACCTAGGCGGTTTATCGCGACGCGAATGTTGTGCGGGCTTGCGGATGGCTTGCCCTTGCCGTCAAGCTGAAGCTCACAGAAATTGCTCTTAACGACCTCCGCACGCGCCTTTTCCACCTGCCCCTCTGCATAGCCCCGGGCCTTCGTGCCTCGCTCAAGTACGCTCTCGGAGATGCCCCATCCGCTATCAAGCAAAATGCCCAAGATGACTCCATCGGGCACACCGCATCGCACCAAGCTGCAGCAGACGTCGAAGAGCCAAGCTGAGCGACTGTTATCTTTGTCCTTGGGCTGGTCCGGATGGCGTCCCTGCGCAATGATTACCTTGACCCGATCCGGCACGTTCCATTTGTCGAGCGTGTCTAGATCTTTAGTTGTTACGAATTCATCCACCGCTGATTGGCTAAGCACAGTCTTCAAAGATCTGCGCGGCACCAAGGCTTGTTCCTTGCTTGCTTTTTTGAACGCGCTGATTGGATAGGTCTTGTTGCTGAAGCTCACGACTTCGGCCAAGGCTGGCTTGCGCCCTTTATTGAGCTTCTTTGCGTCGGGCAGGTTGATTGTACCCGGCAGCCGCATAATGCGATCAACATTGTGGCAGTTGTCGGCATCAAACAGACGCTCCATCTGCAAGTTGTAGAGTTTAGCGTCCTCAGCCATTTCCAAGTCGCCGTCTATTGGCACTGGGTCTTTCAACCGCCAGAAGCCTTGATAGCCCCCGCCGGAGAAGATGATGCAGGTCGGCTCAGGCACGTCCTCTGGTAGCTCGTCGGTCAATTGGCCCAGGCAGCGCTTCTGCTCTTCCTGAATATCTTCCCCGGTTCGCGGATCGATGTCGACGTGTAAACACGACAAGGAAGCGATATCTTCACGGCTCGCCTTCTTCGACATATCTTCAAGTGTCGGGTTGACGCTAAAGTATAGATTGCGCTTGCCATTGTGCTTCTCAAGCCAGGCTCTCATCGCGTCTATCTTGTTTGGTCCGAATGTGGCCGTCTCTATACTCTTTTTCTCTGGGTGTATCGCCGTAAGAACCCATGAACCGTCTGGGGCATACCTTTGCAGAAACTTCACCGCGGTGTCGTTGTCCGGCTCTGGCAGTTGGCACTCGGTCGGCTCGGGAGGATGAGCGTAGCTATTCATCATCCTGTCCCTCGTTTGTGCCGGTTTGTTTTCCTGCGACATGTGCGGCGTGGCCGACGGATTTTGCGGCACGTTCACGGCGCTGGCTTTGGCCCTCGCTCTCATCGCGGGCCCTTAGACGATTGGACATCCAGGTCTCGATCTCGCTCTCTAGGAAAGCAACTTTCTGGGGCCCTAGGGGCACTGGCCTTGGAAACTGTCCGGCATTGATCTTGCGGTAGAGATGGGTCTTGGACAGACAGATCCTGTCCAACACCTCGCTCATCGATATAAAGCGGTCGCTCATGGCTTACCTCCGACTCGTTACGCTTAACTTGTCGGAAGTTTCCCAGAACGACCGTGAGTTCACACGCGGATCATTCGGCCAAAAAACTGTTTCGATAGATTCTGGTTGGGGCGGCGCTAGTCAGCTAGCAAATCCATTATTCGGCCACCTAGTGGCGGTTTGCCCAGTGCGGTTTGGCACTCTGATGGTGTGAGGCCTGCCACTTCTTTCATCACGCCGCAGAACCACATCGAAAACTCGTTGCTGGGCTCTGTGGTAGCATTACCGCCGGTTTTTGATGTCGTTATGCTCGGGAAGTAGGGTTTTGGGACCTTACCTTTGCAATCGAGCCAGAACCGCTCGCATAGGTTAGCGGCCCCGACATGCCAGTCAGGATTAGAACTATTCTTGGCTTCACCCTTGTAGGACGCAGCTTGGTCAACCAGGTCACGCAGTTGTCTGATGTAGTCAACGTTGATCAATTGCGGCTCATACGCAGCGTCTTCAAAGTAGGCCTCCAAGTCAACCAGTTGAGCCATATCAACTTCATCTGCAGCGCTTTGCAGGGCCGCAAATTGAATGTGATCGCGAAGAGCGGCCTCAAGACCGGCGCAGGCTTTAGACAGTGTCCCTTCAAGTTGCCTGAGCTTCCGTTTGGATTGCTTCCATGTTGGAAAATCTCGAGGAACGTTGACTTCTTCGGGGCCAATCGAATGGTTGGAGGGGTAGGCGGTCAGTAGCACCAACTTCCGAAGCAGGCGGACGAGACCTTCAATGTCGTCTAGGTCATGTTCCTCGCAGATCTTCTGAGCGGTCTCGCGGTACCAAACCGCACAGTACTTGTGACCTGATTCTTTGGGCTCTCGCCAATGGACCGATGCAAAGTGTTGTTCCTGTTCTTTGGCAGTGTCTCTAGCCATCATTTCATATCCGACTGACATTGAGTTTGGGATGTGAGCTGAAGGACATGTCTTGCATACGCACCCAAAGCCTCACGTTTCTCTTCCAGATAGTCATGCTTGTTGTAGGTCTTCTGAAGACCTGGCTTGGCATGGCCGAGGACTGCGTCGCGAACCTCCTGGCTGAATCCCAGGTTGGCCAACCGGGTCTCGCAGGTCACCCGGAAGTCGTGCACTCGGTACCGAGGTAACTCCGCCTTTGGATTGTCGGTGATCTGGCGCAGTATCTGCCGGGCCCTCTTGTCCAGGCGGCTCTTTGCACGGCTGAATCCAGAGACGGGCTTCCGACCATCTGTGGTGCTGAAGAGACAATAGTCATTGCCGGGCCACGCCGGAAGCGCATCGACGATGGTCCAAGCCACATCTGCCAGCGGAACGATGTGTTCGCGATCTCCCTTGTAGCGACTGCGTGCCACCTCCAGCCAACGCTTTTCCGCGTTGATCTCTGATCGCCTGGCCTCTGCCCATTCGTTACGACGCTGGCCGGTCAGTATCAGCAGCTGGTACATCTTGCCAAACGGATATCCAAGCTCGCCCGCCGCCTGCCAAATGGCCCGCAGCTCGTTGTCCTCCAGCGCGCGGCCTGCCTGGTGGTTGTTCCTCAGGTCGGCCCGGGTCATGCCGTAGACTGGATTGTCCGTCACGATCTCCCGGTCGACGGCCCAGTTGAAGAGGGATGAGAGGTGCTTCCTGACCTCACGGGCCGTGCCGACCTTGCCCTGAGCAGTAAGATCATCCAGGAGCTGATGAACGTCGGAGCGCCGGATGTCTTTCAACACGCGCTCGCGCCAGTGCGGCAGCACGTGCAGTTTCAAAACACGCTCAATATTGCGCCAGCTCTTCACGTTGGGCTTGGCGTGCAAACGAATGAAGCGCTCCGCGACGCCCTCAAAAGTATTTGCAGCACGCAGGAGATTCTGTGCCCGCTGCTCATCTCGCACGTCACGCCCCTCCAGCGCGGCTGCGACTATCTCCCGGGCACGCTTTCGTGCCTCGCGAAGCTGCAACGCCGGCCACTGGCCAAGCGTGATGCGGCGCTGCTTTCCCTTGAGCAGCCGTCCAGTAGCACTTACGCCACCCTCACCCACAACCTTGTAGATGACGCTAAAACTCCTGACGCCACGCTCAGTGACGCGCAGCAAGAGACCCGGGCACATCTCGTCACCAAGCTCGATCCGCCCCGACGTGGGAGGGCGCAACCTCTCCACCATCTGGTCGGTGAACCGTCTCATATTTGGCGTCCTCGGCATGCTCTCTTTTCTCCTGGGGGAGCGCTGGGGGAGCAGGAATGCATGGTTTCCAGTGGAACTGGAAGGAACCGTAAGTGCCTCAAGCCTAAACAGAAGGCAATCAATTGTCTGATAGGAAGGTTACTAGATGGTAAGAGTAGGAACAGGAGAGTCCGCACTTGCCAAGGTTAGGGTCGTGAGTTCGAATCTCATCGCCCGCTCCAAAATTTCTCAAAAACTACAAATAGTTGGGCGCGCTCGCGGTTGAAGCATGCTGACCGCTCACGATTAATGCTCTAAATTTCAAAGGCTTAAATTCAAACGAGACTGAGGGCAGGCGGAACGGTGCGATTCCGCCTGCCCAGGTATGTCAAATGACCAGCATGTCGCTGTCCGCGAAGCTTTCGAGGTTAGCGCCGAAGACGTTTTGCAGCAGCGCGAGCTCCGTAAAGGCATCGCCCTGGCCACCTAAATTGACGGAGACCATCGTGCCACGGTCAATTTCCTCAAACGACACCAGCTGCTCCAAGGTCAAACTCGCATCAAGACCAAGCGAGCTCAGATCCAGCGTGTCTTCACTGGAAAAGTCGCCGATCCGATCGACAGAGTTGGCGCCGAGGGCGTCCAAGACATCATCGGAGGCCCAGATGAAGGTGTCCGCGCCTTGGCCGCCGATCATCTTGTCATTGCCCGAGCCGCCCCACAGCGTGTCATTGCCGGTGCCGGCCGACAAATAGTCATTGCCGGCGCCGCCGTAGAGAACATCTTGGCCCGAGCCGCCGTAGACCTTGTCATTGTGATCGCCGCCATCGACCAGATCATCTCCGGAGCCGCCAACGACGCGGTCCTGGCCACTGCCGCCATACAGCGTGTCATTGCCGGAATGGCCGGACAAAGTGTCCGCGCCCGATTCACCGCTTAGATGGTCATTTCCGCTATTGCCGGAGAGTTCATCGTCGCCGCTGCCGCCTGTGATTTGATCATCGCCGGAATGGCCGGTGAGCTCATCATTGCCAGAGCCACCATCCAGAACGTCGTTCCCGGAACCGCCGTTGACGATGTCATCACCGCCATCTCCTTGCAGTTGGTCAGCACCCGATCCGCCATTTAGAATGTCCTGGCCGTCACCTCCCGAGGCAACATCATCGCCGGAGTTCCCATTGAGCGTGTCATTGCCGCTGTTGCCGGCCAGAGTGTCATCGCCTGAGTTGCCGGACAATGTATCATTGCCGCGGCCACCCTGGATGATGTCATCGCCGCTGATGCCGTGGATAACGTCATCACCGTCACCGCCATAGAGGATGTCATCATCTGGCAGGTTGCCTGACCCGGTGCTTTCCGGAAGCAGGGCCACCACATTCTGTTGGCCGAGTTCGATTTTGATGATGGCATCATCATAATCCTTGTCTCCGCCCAGATAGAGATCTTCAAAACCGATCAGAACCTCACCGGTCACAGTGCTCGCCCGGCCCACCACATGAGGAAAGGCGTCCGGGTTCGGGGCGTAGTCGTTCTCAGCATCAGCTTGTGAGTGGAAAATCCCATAGCCATATTGGCTGCGGATATGAACTTCCGTGTCGGATGCATCGTCCACCCACCACAGTTCAATCGCTTGATCTGTGATCGTACCGGGCTCACCGGCAGGCGTGCGGAACTCGTAGCGGCCGGTTTCGGTCGTCAGGGCTTCCCTGTTGAGGGTTCCCTTGTTGTAGCCGTTTGAGACCACAAAAAAGCCGAGCTGGGCGCCGTCGCTAACCCCAAACTCAACGGCAGACTGACCGGGGATTAGGTCGCCGCCGCTGCCCGCTTTCGAGGCGTTGGGGAAGAGAATGCGCACGTTGGAGATGCTGCCGTCGGCGGCAATCTCGTAAACGCCGAGTGCGTTCCTGAAGCCGGCGCCTTCATCCATGAAGGTCACCTTGGCAGTGGTTTCCTGCTCCACCACCAGGTTCGACATGTCCACATATGCGGGGCGGCCATTGCCATAGATGATGTCATCGCCGCCCTGGCCGTAGATTGTGTCGTTGCCGCTGCCGCCGAAGACTTCGTCATTGCCGCTCAAGGCGATAATGCTGTCATCTCCGCCGAAGCCGGCGATCACCTCGGATCGGCCGGTGCCTCGAATGTAGTCGGCACCGCCGGTGCCGAGAACAGGCGAGATATTCCATTGCGTGTCTACGCTCATATTCGCTTTCCTTGGTTAAAGTTCAGGTGGGGGTTACCAGCCGATACCCTGATAGCCGGGGCGCTCGGGCAGGTTCTTGAAGAGCCGGACCAGGTCGATCACCTCCACCATGTCGGACCAGGCGCTGAGCAATTCGCGGTACTGGTTCGAAGCGTGGGTCACCACGACGGCGTCCACGTTATCCAGCAGGTCCTGGCTGCTTTCGGTCAGCAGGGTGGGCAGGGCATCGACGGTCGGCTTCAGATGCGGGCAGACGCTGCTCACATAGGAGAATTGATCGTTGATCCGGGTCTCCGGCGTGATGGCCTCATCGTGCGCGCTCACCTCATAGCCTTCGACGATCAACTGGTTGATCACCTCAAGAATGGGGCTTTCGCGCAGATCATCGGTGCCGCGCTTGAAGGCGAGCCCTAAGAACCCGATGCGCTTGGCGCCGCTGGCGCGGACCATCTCCAACGCTTGTCTGATCTGGGTTTCGTTGGACTGAGACAGGCTTTGGATCAACGGAACATCCACGCTCATTTCATCCGCCAGATGCGCCACAGCACGCACTTCCTTAGGCAAGCATGAGCCGCCATAGGCAAAGCCTGGCTTCAGGTAATAAGGCGATAGGTTGAGTTTGTCGTCCTGCACGAAAATGTTCATCACATCGTGGCTGTCGATGCCGAGCGGCTTGCAGATGCGGCCGATTTCGTTGGCAAAACAGACCTTGGTTGCGTGCCAGACATTGTCGGCATACTTCACCATCTCCGCAGCTTCGATAGAGGTCAGAAGCGGGGTGGCGTCTACGGGCTGATAGATCTTGGCGATGATATTTGCGGTGCGTTCGTCGCTGGCGCCGATAACCGTTTTGGGCGGCTCGCGGAAGTCTTCAATCGCAGTGCCTTCGCGCAGGAATTCGGGGTTGAAGGCAACGCCGAAGTCGCGGCCCATTTTTTTGCCCGATACCGCTTCAATCTCCGGCACCATCACGCTCAAAGTGGTGCCCGGAGGGATCGAGCAGCGCATAACGATCGTGTGGTACTCGTATTTCAGAGCCAATGCTTCACCGATGGTGCGGGCAGACGCAATGATCGCGGAGTAATCGCAGCCGCCGCCTTCCTTGGTGGGCGTGCCAACGGAAACGAACGTTACATCGGTGCCCAGCACAGCCTCACGAAGGTCACCTGTGGTGCTGATCAGGTGATTGCTGACGCCTGCGCTTAAGAGATCGGTCAGACCGTCTTCGTGGATGGGCGAGCGCCCTTCACCAACGTCTGAGCACTTGATGGGATCGATGTCGCAACCGATGACCCGGTGCCCGAGGCCGGAGAGACAGGCCACAGAAACGGCGCCCACATAGCCGAGGCCGACCACCGAGATGGAGGGCAGATCTTCAACCAGTTTGAGGGGCAGAGCGGTGGCGTGTGCTGTGGTGATCTGTGCATGTGCGTTCATTGTTTAATGCCTTGATTTGCGTTTCACTGACCGCGTACAAATCAAGTGTCATGCCACTTAAGGTGCTGAAAATTTATTGTTGAAATTCAATGGTTTAAGAGAGTTTTACGGTTGCTTTACCGTGCTGAAATTCGATATTCGAAAGCTCAGGTTTTCGATTTCAAAATCCGCGAGAGAGAGCTTCCAAATTCGAAAATAGAACGTTCCGGCTATTGCCCTACGATCGGGCGAATCCTGAACAGTGGATTGGCCATCAAGAAGCTATCCAGGCTGTGAAAGGTCCACTTCTTCGCAGGATTGCAGCCCATATCGGTGCAGGTGTGGAGCGCCAGTTGAAGCACGAAATCAGCGCTCGGGCGAAACAGGTTCGCATAGGCAAGCAGCTTGTGCCCGGACGCCGCGCCGGGAACGAGAGAAGCATAACGCGCGCGCATTCTGTCACCGGCAAAATGATCCCAGCCGGCGCCGGGCATCCATCGCGGCGTGCGCGGGCCCTTTCCGTCCAGATCGCGCGGCAGGATCGAGCCATGGTCCAAGAGGCGGTCAAGGGTTACCCGCACTGCTGTCTTGATGGGGTGCGAAAGGTCTTTGTCCAATGCCGCCAATCCCATGAGGCTGAGGCCGGCATGGTTTATGTCTTCATAGCGCTTGGGCGATGCGTCCGCGCGTTGCTTGGGCCGGTGCTTGGAGATTTTGTCGCCCGGGCTCCAGCCCTGGAAATAGCGCGGCACCCAATAGCGCCACAGCGCGCCTTCGTCGGTGAGGCTCCACGTGTCGAGAAACGCTTCGGCAATGCCATTCGCCCGTGCTCGCAGCATTGGCGCGTTCTGAGATGCGCCTACACGGTCAAGCACAACGGCCCATGTGAGGTGCCAGTTCCAGGGCGCCCAGATGCCGTCAAAGCGAAACGGGGCGCCGTATTGAATGCGGTAGAGACCTGAACTCGGCTCGAAGTACGGCTCGTAGGCGCGCACCAGGCAAGCGGCGTTTTCCAGAATCTCCCGGCGAAGTTTTGCCGGACACTGCGCGCCCAGCGCCTCGCAGGACCTGAGCAGCGCACCGGAGATCATGGCCTGATTGATTTGAAAGGAGACCGGGCTGCGTTTGTCGTTTGAGTAAATGCGCGAGGCCCAGCCGCAAGAAGGGTTAAAGCGGCCCGACAATCCCAGCTTCGCATTTTGGTTTGCCAATGTGTTGCTCATAGCCCGCCGCGCGAGCTGGGCAAACGCCGGATGACCAGATTTCTTGTAGAGCTTGGCAAGCGCCAAAGTGCGGTAGGATTGGGACCAGCTTTGCTTGCCCGCTTCATCGGACGCCAGAGACATGGGTTCGCCCAAGCTGGTCATGAGGGTGCCGGCAATCGCGTGATAGGCCATTTTGGCGTTTTGGCTGCCGCTCACCGACAGCACGGACAACGCGCCCTTCCGCCGCTCGATCTGCGGTGCCAGGATCTCATCTGCCGCTGTGGCGAGGAGGGTTTTGACTTTTCGGGTGTGAATGTCGAGCGCCAGGAGGTCGCTCCCCCGCGACGGATCGCAATAGGCCTGGATGATGATTTGACGTCCAACAACCTTCGCGCTCAGCACGCTGCAGTCCATGAGCTCGCCCACCATTTGGCCGTCACCGACCATGCCCCGTTCGGTCCGCCGGTAACGATAAAACTGGGTGCGCCGCTTTGCTTTGTCGTAGACCGCCAAAGTCAGCGATGAAAGATCATAGGACAGAACACTGACAGCCGTCAGGCGCGGCCAGCTGAGCACCATGTGGCCGTCTTGGATGAGCTTCACCTTTGCTTTCGGCCCCTTTGTGGTGCGCACGTAAACATAGGATCCGTTGCGGTCGAAGCGAAAGCCACCCAGGCGCGAGACATCGTTCACGTCCCTGCCATCCACAATCGTCTCGCGGTTGAACGTGAGGGTTGGGCGGAAGCCGCCGGGCTCCCAAAACGAGCGAAATTCAAAGGAGCCTTTGCGGGCGAGCGCATTCAAGCCGGGCATGGACACACCCTTTTGAGTGGCTTCACCGGTCTGGGTGTTGAACGAGAAACCCTTCCCGCTTTGCTCGATGATGTAACCCTGCTCGGCATGAGCCCTCTCCGTCGCCGCGAGTGATCCGGCAACGGCTAAGGCAAGAAGAATAATGATCGGGCGTTGCAACATGGCAGGTGTCCTAAAAGTTGAAGTAGATGAATTCTGTGAGGTCTTCGAGCCGGTAAAGCTGCAAGAGCCCGAAGGCACACACGGTGCTCATGGCAACCGCCCAGCGCCCGCTGGGGCGCCAGAACATGTTTGGAAAGAAGCTGAGCGCGCGGTCCTTGAGCACAGCGCCGACGTCGATCACGGGGCGGTACTTGCGCACCCACTCGATGGAATTGGGCGCGTAGAGCACGATCAACCCGAGCGCTGCGAATTGAACCCAAGCCAGACCCGTATCTGACAGAAGTCCGGCCCAGGCTTTTGTATCGTAAAGATCAGTCATGCCGGCCATGCCCTGAATGATCGCAACCGCCCCATCCAAGGTTTCAGCGCGGAACGGAACCCAGGCAATGATCACGGCTGTGAGCGTGATGATTTGAGCCAAGGCCCGTGTGATGGCCAAGGGCAGAACGCGCCTGCCTCCAAGTGGCTTCAGGAGCGCCGACCAGGCATGGTTCACCGACAGGTAAAACCCGTGCAAAGCGCCCCAGATCACGAAGTTCCAGCTCGCGCCATGCCACAGCCCGCCGAGAACCATGGTGGCGAACAGATTGAGGTAGCGCCGCGCCTTACCGTGACGGTTGCCGCCGAGCGGGATGTAGAGATAGTCCCGCAGGAAACGGGACAAGGTGATATGCCAGCGGCGCCAGAAGTCGACGATGTTGAGTGCCTTGTAGGGCGAGTTGAAGTTGATTGGCAGGCGAATGCCGAACATGCGAGCCAGCCCCAAAGCCATGTCGCAATAGCCGGAGAAGTCGAAATAGATCTGGAACGTGTAAGCCAGAGCACCAATCCAGGCCGCTTCCATGGGCACGGGCTGGCCACCGTCAGCAAGACCAAACACCGTGTTTGCAAGAGGCGCAATACCGTCCGCCAAAACGATCTTCTTAAACAAGCCAATGGCGAACAGCGTGCCCCCCACGGAGAGGTTCAAGAAAAGCTTGCTCTGGAACACGGGCAGCTTGAATTGGGGTATCGTATCCTTCTGCAGCACGATGGGTCCTGCAATGAGCTGCGGGAAGAACACCACAAACAGGCAGTACTTGGAAAAGTCGCAATGGCTGATATCGCCGCGATAGGTGTCACACAGGAACGAGATCTGCTGGAACGTGAAGAAGGAGATGGCCAGCGGCAACACGATTCCCAACGCGGGCAGATCCACCCCCGGGAACAGGTTGACGTTGGAAATAAGGAAGTCCGCATACTTGAAGTAGGCGAGCGTGGCGAGGTTGCCGATGATACCCGCCGTGAGCACCGCCTTCGATCTCGTCCGCAGGATGTGCCGGTGGAGGGCGAAGTTCACCATCACCGAAAGCAGCAGCAGCACCAGATGGATCGGACTCCACCATGCGTAGAACGCTAGAGAAGCGGCGATCAGCCACCACACAATGGCCGTCTCGTGACCCAGGGCGCGCAGAGCAAAGAAGCCCAGCAGAACCGGCGGCAGGAAGAGATAGATGAACTCTAGCGAACTGAATACCATGGTTCTGAGGCCTCCTCGCCCTGTCAGGAGTTAGCTTTTCGTGCTTTCTGATTTTGCGGCTTGCGCCAGCAGTTCCTTGAGCAGGCTCTTGGAGCCTGTGTGTCCGAGCTTGGAGCCGCGCTTTGCCAGTTTGAGTGCGCCGTCCATGTTCTTCGGCGCCAGCTTTCCTTCCGCGCAAATGCGTGCCAGCTCTTCCATGGCGCCGGCGTGCGCGGCGGCGACACCGCGTTTGAACCAGGCCACGGCGCCGGTGTTTTTCAGTCCATACTTCTCTGCAAGATGCAGCCGGCCGAGCTTGGTCATGGCCCCGCCATGGCCTGCCTCTGCGGCCCGCTTTAGCCAGCCGATGGCTTCCGGAGCTCCCATTTTGGGGCGCTCACCAGCCAGCAGGAGATTGGCCAGATCATGCATGGCCCCCGGGTTTCCCAGGTGGCTGGCGTGGCGCAACCAATAGAACGCTTTCTCGCTGGAGCGGCGCACAAACTCGCCGTCCCTGTAAAGACGTCCGAGGGTTTTGGCACTGCTGCCGGAGCCGGATCTTGCCTTCACCTTCAAAGAGGCAATGGCACTCTCAGCCAAAACGATTGCGCGTTCGCGATCCTTTTCGATCCCGTTCGCGCCCTTCAGCAGCAGCCGCGCGAATTTCAGGGAGACGGCCTCATACCCGGCCTTTGCCGCAGCATCGAAATGCGATGCGGCGCGCGCCAGATCCTGATCGACGCCCATGCCGCGCGAGAAGTGCTTGGCCAGTTGAACATGGGCCTTCTTGTAGCCCCAGTTCAGCGCCTTCAGGAACCATTCCACGGCGATGCGGCCGCAATCGGGACCGGAGGCGCGCTGATACAACAAGCCCAGCTCATACGCAGCCTCACCGCGCAGCGGGAACTTGAACTGAACCGCCCGCAGAAGAGCCAGCCGGGCCTTCTCCAGATCCGGCGCCACACCCCAGCCCCGGGTTAGGATTTTCGCATGATGAAACAATGCGCGCGGATAGCCCTGGTGGGCATAGCGCTCGATGATCTCACCGGCCTCTTCCCACTTGCCAAGTTTCTGCAGCCCACGCGCCTGGTTCAGGTGCTCGGTGACCACCGGGTCAAGCGGCGGCGTTTTGCCCAGTTCCGGCACCCTCATCCAGAGCACGGCGCAGGTGCACAACGCGCCAAACAGGGCGAAGGTTGCAAGGTTAACCGCAATCAGTGGTCTATTGTCAGGCTGGGCCATTAGATTTTCTCCACACTCTGCAATTGCGCCCTTCAGAGAGCGCGACGATGCCGTCATCCAGGGTGTTGGCCACATCGGCCTTCCCCACCGGGCAGGTGATGCCGCGGCGCACCTTCAGAGCGTTCTTGGTGATCTTCGGATCGCTGCTCAAAAGCCGGCCCACTTCAGCAACAATGTTGCGCGCGGCGGCGGGGCCGAAATGATAGGCGTCGGTAAAATTGCTGAGCTTGCGCGTGAACGCGTTGTCGAAATCCAAGTCCACCACCGGCGCCAGGGCCGCCAGGCGCAGGCGCAACCGCAGATCAAGATCGGAACGGCCGAATTCCGCGATGCGCGCCTGCATTTCCGGAATGGTTGGCGGGATCACGAAAACCAGGTTGACGCCGTTCTCCTTGCTCCAGTCCGCGATCTCCACGATCTTGGACCACAGGTCCTCGGAGAACGTGAAGCGTTTCCAATCAGACCGGCCGTTCTTGCGGACCTGCCGTTCAAAACGCGAGGGCAGGTCTCGGTGGATGGAGATGGGATGCAGCAGATGCGCCCAGCGCCCCTGCCCCCAACCATAACCGCGCAGGCGCAGCGGATGCGCCACCGGCGCGTCCAGAATGGGCAACTTGCAGCCAAAGCAAATCTCCGGCTCAAGCAGTTTGCTGACAGGCGTGCGGCCCGGCCGGCCAAGTTCAGACGCCTCAGCCGCTGTGGCCAAACTGGGGACCAAACTTTTCAGCGCATTGGTCAGCCTCGGGTAATTGGCCTCGATATGGCGCCAGGAGATTTTGGTGACAAACCAGCTGGAGAAATATTTGATCGGTTTGCTGGAGAGGCGAATGGCTTCCGGCACCCGGTTCATGCCGGCCTTATGGGCCGGATCGAAGCTGCGCAACTGAATGCCCACCACCAGGTTTTTGGGCTTGGGCCTGGTCTTCAGATATTTGAAGGTCTCGTGGATCTCATAGATGGTGGCTCCGCCGTAGGCGAAGTTAAAGGCGCGCTTGAGGCCGAGCTCACTCCAATATTTATCGCGCAAGGCGCGCGCCCGGCTGTCACCTAGGATGATGGTTTCCGGGGCGTCCTTCTTGGAGTGGGCGATGATCTTCCAGAGCGGATAGTGGGCCTTCTCGCTAATGGTCTTCTTGGAGATGCCCAAGTGCAGGCCACCCACTTTGTTGTAAGGATCGACCGCCAGATTGAGCAGTACCGGCACGGTGCCGAGTGCCGCATAGGTCGCGAGGGCGGCGACGTAGGCTTTGGGGTTTTTGAGCCGTTTGGACATGGCAGGCCTTCAAATGTGATCATTCTCAAGCCCAACCATCGCAAGCCGTATGCCAGTACGTGAAATAAGAAAAATACATATAAATCAATATATTAAGCGAATTCGCGCTCTGCGGGTTTCGATCGTGGAAAGCCCACATTTTCAAAATCGAAAGCAGATTTCTAGAATCCAAATGCGGACCCCAGGAAAAGCGCAGACGGCACATCCACAAGGCGCGTGTAGTGCACTGTTGAGAGCACAAGCAGGGCGGTGGCCAAGGCTGTGCACCAATTGGCCATGGCGTTGCGGCCCAGCTCCACCAGGGCATCGCCGCCGCTGGCGGAGGTTTGGTTGCCCCTGTTGGACCAGCGCTGCTTGGAGAGACGGAAGATGCAGTAGACTTTTACCGAAGCGTTGATGAGCTGGTTCAGATAGAGGATCCAGGGATAGGCCATCTGCACGCGCCTGGAATAGCCAAACAGGAACAAAGACAGCAGCATGCGGCTGAGCGCGATGAAGATCACGTAGGAAATGAGATAGACCGGACCCACCAGAAGGGTGGCCGCAACAGCCAGCACCGGGCTCACCAACATGGTCCACATGGAGAGGCGCTGATCCACCAGGCACCACCAGATGAAAAAGGGCATCTTGTGCGGGCCCAATTTTATGGCCCGCGCACCGTTACGCAGCATGTTGCCGGACCAGCGGCGGAAGTTCTGCACCATCCGGTCCATACCGGACCCTTCGATCACCTCGACCGTATAGCCCAGGGCATCGGGCACATAGCGCATATGGGCGCCATGCTTCAGCATGAAGTACCAGGTGCTTTTGTCATCGCCCGAAAGGAAGCGGAAATTGCCCCAAAGCCAGTGCTCAAGATGATCGGCTTCCAAAAGCCGGATGAACTCCAACTCAAGCAGGTTCTTGGCCCGGAACACCGACATGCGGCCTGTGAGCGTCAGCACCCGGCCGGACAAGGCGTGCGATTGCATGGCGAGACGTCTCTGGGCAAAGCGCATCTTCAACCAGGTTTCGATCCATCTGGGGCCAATGCAGATCACCTCTTCGTCGGTGGTGCAGGCCTGCAGGTCCGGGTAGAGCTTAAAGAGCGGCATGCAACGGCTGATGGCGCCTTCGGCCAGGATGAAGTCGCCATCCATGAACACCACCAGATCGTCATCCTCGATCGGCAGGCGGCACATGGCCCGCAAGACCAGTCCAATGGCGGCGCGCTTGCCGGAAACGTTTTGCCGAATGATGCGCAAGGTGATGTCCACGTCCTTTGCCTCGCGCTTTAAGAAGTTCTCGATAATGTCCTCGTCAAACCGGTCTGAGGACCCAAGCCATATGGTGCCGGGCACACCGGAACCCCGGATTTCGTTGAGAATGCCGCGCACCACCTTTTCAGTGATTGAACGGTGTTCCTTGTATGTGGTCATCATGAAGTGCAGATGCCGGGGGCGCCAGCCGGACGCCCAGATTTCCTGGCCTTTCTGGCGCATTTTCGGATAGACGAACTTGCCATAAATCACCGCCCGCACCGCGTGCGTGAACCACCAGCCGTAGCGCCAGATCCCCAAAGCGCCGATCACGAAAGTGATTTGGGCAACCTCCCGGTCCCATATGCTGTTGGGCAAAGTCAGAATAGCGATGAGGCAACAGCCAAAATAGAGGGCGATCTTGCCCAGCACAGCGGGCGTCCACTTCCGCCGACCGGTGGGCCAGTCCGTCGGGTCGTCCACGTTGGACACTGTGTCCAGCTTAAGCATCGCTGCCGCCTGTGATTGCGGCCGTAAACGAAGTCAACTTGGCAACCAGATCGTTGGTAATGCGCCGGTCAAAGATCACCACGGCCGGCAGCCCAGCAGAGATCTTACGCTCAGGGTAAGCCGTGCCCAGAAGTTTCAGTTGCACAGCCGCAGTGCGCTCACCACTGCTTTTCCAGGTGTACTGAGACCCTTTGAGATCCAGATAGCCCGACCGACGATTGATTGCGATCACCCGGGCCTGCACATGACGGTTCAGGGCCGGGAGGAAGATTTTCGCCGCATCATCCAGGCCCACTTTGAGTATTTCGTCTTGATCCAGATACGCCGTCACCGTTGGCGCCACATCCTGCTCCAACACCAGAACGGTCTGCCCCTTGGCGACGCTAACGCCGGCAACCTGGGGCAGAGAAACAACATGGCCGCTGAAGGGAGCCCTGATCGCGCGGGACTTTTGGGTGTCCTGCAACAGGGCCAATTTGCGCTCTGCTGATTTCAACTCACTGTGGCTCTCGTCGAGTTCCAGCGCCAACATGTCGAGATCCACCACGAATTCTTTGTGGTTGTAATGGCGCTTGTGGGAGACGGCGTGCATGGCGACCGTTTGTGCAACCTTCACTTCCAGCTCGCGCACGCCCGCTGCAGCCCGCAATTGGCGCGCTTTGGCCTCGTCAAGCTTCTGGGTGTTGGCAAATCCTTCCCCGTGCAGCTTGGCAATGCGCCGGAAATGGGCATCTGCAGCGGCGAGATCCACCTGGCGGGCCGCCAGGCGAGCCTTGGCCACGTCCAGATCGGTCTTGTTGATGGTCTGATAGAGTTTCAGCCTTTCCGCTTCGATCCGATATTTCTCCTGGGATCGGAAGTGACGGTCTTGGGCGTCTTTCAAGGCACTCTGGGCGGCTGCAATTTGCGCCGCAAGCTTGGGATCCTCGATCTCAGCAATCAGATCGCCCCGCTCCACCCGCGCCCCCAAGCCATACCGCATCGACAACAGAACCCCATCCACTGGCATCTTCAGCGTCTGCAAGGGAACCGAAACAACGGCGGTTTGTACTTCCAACCGCATCATCGACGAATACGCCAGGAGCCCACCGTAACCGAACACAGCACTGCCCAAGAGAATATAGAAGGCCGACATCAGGATGGTCTTGAGCGGCCAACGGGGCACAGGCACAGCCGATGAGGGATTTGGATCCGGATCAGTTGAGATCGGCGTCACAGGCACATCGATCCGGCAGATGGCATCTTCAAAGGTGCCCATTTGCCCGCGGATCAGATCCTCAATGAAATGAGACATCAGATCGCGCGAGCGTTCAGGCACATCGGTAAATTCAAACGCGACAGTGCCGTCTGTGTCTTGCGTGCGCACCACGCGGGCGTGAAGGTCAAATCCAATGTCAAACCCCTGGAAGGGCAAAACCAGATTGAGTTGGATCTCATCGCCCGCCATGGGCAGGGGTGCCGCAACGCCATCAAGGCGCAACCCACCCAGGCTCCAGTTGCTGGCGCGGTAGTGGTGCTTGCTTTCGCCCAGCCTCACATCGAGCGGCGCGGTGACGCGGTGGTGCCGACGTTGGCAGGGACGCTCTCGAACGACTTTCATCTTGAGTGTCTCCGGTTCGCCCCTAAAGGAGCAATCGGCATGCCAACCATTTCAGCAGAAAAATCGACAGATCTGAGAACTTTCGGCCTTTCAATTTCGAAAATCGAACCGGGATCTTTTCAATATTCGAAATTGGCATGGCGGCCCCAAACACGACAGCAATGAGGGCGTTGCTCTGGAAAACTTCCGTTTTCTGCGGGTTGCCTGCCTTCTCGCGAAATCCCTGAAGCGCAAAATCGGAAGTTGGCCAAGCTCTTGCGACTGCATTGCCAAACCGCGGCACCACCGCCGCACAGTCAAAAGGAGCTGAACATGAAAACGCATTTGATCACCCCCATCATCCTTGCTGGCGGCGCGGGGACGCGGCTGTGGCCCGTCTCGCGCGAAGAGACCCCAAAGCAGTTCTGCCGCTTGATGAACGGCGAAAGCCTGTTCCAAGTGACGGCCAAGAGGGTATCTGATCCGAAGCGCTTTACCGCGCCCATCGTTGTGACCGGCAAGGCCTTTGGGCAAGTGGTTGAGCATCAGCTTGCCGAATGCGGTATTGCCCCGCGTGCGATCATCTGCGAGCCCATGGGCCGTGACACCGCGCCCGCAATCGCAGCCGCATTGATCGCGACCTCAAACACCTCGGAACATCAGCCCTGTCTGGTTCTGCCCTCCGATCACTGGATCGAGGACCAGGAAGCCTTTATGCGGGCAATCAAGTCAGGTGTGGATGTCATCCAGGATCATTCCTACCTGGTGACGTTCGGCATCAAACCAAGCCATGCTGAGACCGGCTACGGTTACATCCAGGCCAGTGGCGAGAAGTTGAGCCTCCATGCTTCGCGCATCGGACGCTTTATCGAAAAGCCCAGCGCAACCCTTGCCAACAAATTGATCCGCGATCCGTCCACCTCTTGGAATGCAGGCATCTTCCTCTTCAATCGCAAAGATATATTGGAGGAGATGGAGGCCCATTGCCCGGAGATCCTGGCCAAGATCCGCAAAAGTGTCAGCTACGGCCATTGGATGGGCCTAAAGCTGCTCCTGGCCGGCGCCCATTTCTCCAGCATCGCGAAGATCTCGATTGACTATGCCGTGATGGAGCACACCCGCAGGGCGGCCATCGTGCCCATGAACCCCGGCTGGAGCGATCTGGGATCCTGGGAGGCCTATTGGAATCACGGCAATCGTGATGAAAGGGGCAACGTCATTGAAGGAGATGTGGTGTCCGTGAATACCCGAAACTCACTGGTTATGACCGATGGGCCGATGGTCGCCGTTGCCGGGGTGCAGGATGTGGTGGTCGTGGCCAATCATGATGCCGTTCTGGTGACGCACAAAGACCACACGCAATCCGTCAAATCGCTGGTTGAACGCATGCAAATAGACCAACGCGGCGAACACAAGAAGCATCTTGGTGAGGATCGCCCCTGGGGCCGGTTTGACTCCATCGACCGCGGCGAGAGCCATCAGGTCAAGCGCATTCGCGTGGACTCCGGCGGCCGCCTGTCGCTGCAATATCATCACCACCGCGCAGAGCACTGGGTGGTTGTGTCAGGCACTGCACGCGTGACCGTTGATGACAAGGTCATGGATCTTGGCCCGTGTGAGCAGGTGTTCATTCCGCAAGGTGCGGTGCACCGTCTTGAGAACGTCACCGAGGAGCCCGTGGAGATTATTGAAGTTCAATACGGCACCTACCTCGGCGAAGACGACATCGTCCGGATTGAGGATATCTATGGGCGCGAGCAAGAGCCCGGGACTGACGTTGCGGCATAGGAGGCAATGATGACATCACGTATATACATGTTCGATGTGGACGGCACCCTGACCGACCCGCGCAAGCCGATCGACAACGATTTTGGAGATTTCTTCCAACGGTTTTGCGATCGCCACATGGTCTACCTGGTCTCCGGCAGTGATCTGCCGAAACTGCAAGAGCAGTTGCCCAAGTCCATAATTGCCAGAGCCCGCGGCGTGTTCTGTTGCTCCGCAGCGGAGCTCTGGGCCGACGGCAATGCGATCTACCGGCTGGATCATCAGTTTCCCAAGCTGCTGATCGAGGCCCTGGATGACTTCGTGAGCTTGAGCGATTATCCCAGCCGGTTCGGTAATCACATTGAGTTCCGCACCGGCATGCTCAACGTCAGCGTGGTGGGCCGGAACGCCGACCGGGAAGCGCGCAAAGCCTACTTTGAATGGGATCAACGCGAAGGTGAGCGGCGCAAGTTTATCGAACGCTTTGTTGAAACCTTCACCGAGTATGAGGCCTCAGCAGGCGGCGAAATCAGCATCGATGTGGCGCCCAAGGGATGGAACAAGTCGAAGGCGCTCAGTGTTGTGAAACAGGACCATCCGGGTCTGCCCATCACCTTCTTCGGAGATCGGATGGCCCCTGGCGGCAACGACTATCCGTTGGCCGAAGCGCTGCGAGCGGATTCGCCAAACCACGATATTGTCTCGGTTGAAGGCTTCCTGGAAACCTGGCGGCACCTGAGCCTCAGCACCATCCCGGTGACGCGCCTCTACCGCCACGCGTCTTAAGCTGCACACACTCAGCCCCCAACTTGGCGGGCCATTGGCCCGCCTCTTTTTATTCGCTCTCCCCGCGCGTCCAGTCCTCCCGCTTGCGATAGAGGGTGGAGGGGCTCATTTTCAACACCTTGGACGCTTTGGGAATGCTGCCGCCACAATAATCGAAGGTGGCCATCACAACATCCCGTTCAAGCTCCGCGTAAGGCCGGCCCAGCACCACGCGCACAATCTTGTTGCCCGCCCCATCGGTGGCTGTGGACGCCGAACCCGTCGGCGGCGGTGCGGCCTCCGAAGGCTGCGCACGATCGCGCTCAATCGGCGCCGAGCGCTTTGGCCCGCCAAGGTTGATCATCTCTGCTTCCAGGATGGCGCCGTCGTGAAGCACCACCGCATTGCGCACGACGTTTTGCAATTCGCGAACATTGCCCGGCCATTGATGGGCCAGGAGCTTGTCCTCCGCATCCACGGAGAACGCTTCAAAGGCCTTTCCTTCTTCAACGGAAAAACTCTCAAGAAACTGGTGCGCGATCTCCAACACATCCGCATCCCGCTCGCGCAAAGGAGGCAGGTGGATCGGCAGTACGTGGAGCCGGTAGTACAGATCTTCCCGGAAGCGGCCCTGCTCGACCTCCTCAAGCGGATCTTTGTTGGTGGCGCACACCACGCGCACATCCACCGGCGCCACGGTATCGCTGCCCACCCGCTGGACCGTCCCGGTCTGCAAGAAGCGCAGCAGTTTGGTTTGCAGGTCAATGTCCATCTCGCAAATCTCGTCAAGGAACAGCGTTCCGCCATTTGCCGCCGCCGCTGCGCCCTCCCGGTCCCCGGTGGCACCTGTAAAGGCGCCCTTCACGTGACCGAAAATCTCTGATTCAATGAGATCGCGGGGAATAGCCGCGCAGTTCAGTGGCACAAACGGTTTGCCCGCGCGCGGCCCTGCATTGTGAATGGCCTCCGCACAGACTTCCTTACCAGTACCGCTCTCGCCGGTGATGAATACGGTCGCCTTGGAGCGGGCGACATTCTCAATCATCTTGAAGACGGCCAGCATGGTGGGCGCCTTGCCGATGAAACCATGGAAGTTGCCGTCGTTGAAATCATTGCGAATCTCCGCGATGGCCTGATGCAACTGCTCGCGCTCGCACGCATTGCGGATCGTCGTGACCATGCGCTCTTCTGCGGGCGGTTTGACGATGAAGTCGTAGGCGCCGGCCCGCATGGCATCAACTGCGGTCTTGATAGACCCACTGGACGTGACCACAACAACGGTGATGGAGATCTGGCGTTCTGAAACATGTTTCAGAATGTCCATCCCGCTCATATCAGGAAGGTTCAGGTCCAGTAGCATGGCCCGGTGCCCGCCTTGTTCCAGGGCCTCAAGAGCCGCTTTGCCGGTTTCCACATGGTCAACGCTAAAGCCGGCGCGCTCAAGCCAATCCTTGTAGACCACCGCCAGCGAGACAGCGTCTTCAACCAACAGTACATTTTGTTTCGAGATGGGCATCCCAGATCTCTCAGAAAGATTCTACATCTGCATCAGTCGACGAGCGTGTTCATCGCCGTCAGCGCCTCTAGTGTTAGCGCACAGAGCTTGCTTAAATCTTTTGCTTGGGTAAATGCCTTCGCCGACTTGTTGCTGCGGGCATTGTCGTTGACCCTGGTGGCCGCTTGCTGCAGCGCGCCGGCGCCGAATGTGCCGGCTATGCCCTTGATCAGGTGGCTGACCTTCTCAAGATCGTCCAGATCACCCGCCTGGGCGGCCTGCGCCACCCGCTCACCATATGCGCTCAGTTCACTGGAAAAGGCCGCCAGGGCCTTATCGCGCGTCTCAGCCCCCATACCCCCCACCACGGCGTTGAAGACGCCCATGTCGAAATAGTCTGCCGTCTCCGCATCGGGCCGCTCCACAGCCGTACCGTTCTTGCGCGCCTCGCCCTGACGGGCGATCGCCCGGGCCAGTTCGATGCGTGATACGGGTTTGGACACAAACTCGTCCATACCAGCCGCAAAGGCAGTTTGCCGATCCTCATCAAGTGCGTAGGCCGTGAGCGCAATGATCGGAATTTTGCCTACTTTTCCGTCCAACTGGCGGATTTGCTTTGTGGCTTCCAGCCCATCCATCTCCGGCATGGACACATCCATGAGCACGATGTCATAGGGCCGGCTCTGCACGGCATCCAACACCTCAAGACCGTTGCTCACGATATCCACGAGGCAGCCCAGGCGCTCCAGCATGTTGCCAATGACCAATTGGTTGGTGGTGTTGTCCTCAGCCAGCAGAATGCGATAGTTGCTGACGGCGGGGGCATCTTCTTCCTTGTCCAACTCGTCATCGGAGACGGCATCTTTCACCTCTGCGATCTTCAGTGGCAAATCAAACCAGAACGTACTGCCTTTCCCCAACTTGCTGTTGAAGTCGATCTCCCCGCCCATGTTCTGAACAAGCGATTTGGAAATGGCCAGGCCCAGCCCCGTGCCACCAAACTTGCGCGAGTAAGAGGCATCCAACATGGAGAATTCCGCAAAAAGTTCGTCGTGATGTTCATCAGCTATGCCGATGCCGTCATCTTTGACGGTAAACCTGATGGTGGCGCGGTCACCCTCTGTCGAGAGCTGCTCCACGGAGACCCGCACGCTCCCGCCCTCGGAAAACTTAATGGCGTTCCAACACAGGTTCAGCAAGATCTGTCTGATCCGGCCCGCGTCGCCTGAAACAGCGTCCGGTACCGCATCATCGATGGAGAACGTTAAACTCACGCCATTTTCTTTGGCCCTATGCGCCACCAGGCTTTCAACGCCGTTCACCAACGGATCGATCAAGAACACCCCTTCATCCAAATCCAGCCGGCCCGCCTCCAGTTTGGAGAAATCCAGAATGTCGTTAATGATCGTCAGCAACGCTTTGCCTGAAACCCGCGCCGTGCGGATGAGCTTCTTCTGTTCCTGCTTGCTGCGGTCATCGCGCAGCAGGCCAAGAATGCCCAAAACCCCATTGAGTGGTGTGCGAATTTCGTGGCTCATCATGGCCAGGAAGCTCGCCTTCGCCCGGTTGGCCACCTCGGCGCGCTCTTTCTCCAAAAGGATCTGTTCTTCAGCGGCCTTCTGCTCGGTCACATCGCGGGCATAGCCGATGAAGATCGGGCCATCAGGCCCCTCGGCTTGCTGGATCGCGAGCTCCATCACGAACTCATGACCCTCGGCGTGCAGTGCCTCGATCTCAATACGCTGCCCCAGCAAGGGGCCCTCACCGGTCTCCAGCAGTTTCTTGATACCGGCCGCATGGGCATCGCGGTAACGCTCCGGCACGATGTAATCGGCCATGAGCTTGCCCACCACGTCGGCGCGCTTAAAGCCGAAGATCTGCTCTGCGGCCGGGTTAAACTCAATGATCTCTGCTTTCTCATCGATGACGATGATGGCATCGAGCGCCGACCTCACCGTGGTCTTGAGCTGCTCTTCACTGCGTCTCAAGGTGTGCTCACGGGCTTTCAGTTCGGATATGTCCACCCGAAACCCAACCGTGCCACCATCATTGGTGCCCCGTTCGATGATGCGCAACCAATGGCCATCGCCGAGATGCTGTTCCACCATGCCGCTCTTGGCCCGGTGTGCCCTCAGCCGCTCGGCCACCCAACCTTCAAGGTCACCATCGGGAATATCGTACTGGCCAGCTTCTGCCCCTTTTCGGATGATCTCTTCAAAGCTCACGCCCTTTTTGATGTAGTCAGAGCTGGCCCTATAGATTTGCCGGTACTTCTCATTGCTCACCACCAGCCGGTCATCTTTGTCGTACAGCACAAAACCATCCGGCAGTGCTTCGATCGCATCGGTCAGGCGCGCCTCGCTTGCCTGCGCGGCTTGACGCGCCTTCTCCAGGGCCTCATTCTGTTTGACAGCGGAGACGGCCAGATCCTGGACTTCGCGGTGTACCTTGCGATAGCGCAAGATGAGTTGCGCCAACAGCGCGGTTGTCATCAGGAACACCAACACGAGCAGCAGCGAGATTTGCATCAAGCTGCCGGGCATGATGCCCGCCCGCACGGCGCCGGAGTGGCTCACCACCAATGCCCCGCGCACATCGCCCACTTTCCAGTCACGCTTTGGCGAGTCGCCGCGCCGGTTATGGCAGGCAACGCAGGATTCGCTCATGACGATCGGGGTGGCATAGTTGAACTGCGCCGTCCCGTTCTGTTCAGAGTCAGCGAAGAACTCATTTTGCGTTCCCGTCACCAAGGCGGCGAGTGCCTCCTTGTCAAAGGCAGAGAGGGTTCGGGGTTGACGAGCGGGAAAGGGGTAGTCGCTGATTAATCGGAAGCTGGACTGGGCACCGCTTGCCGTGAATTCCTTGGCGAGCTCAATCATCAAGGTTGCCGGCAGAGGGATAGTGGCCGGAGCGTTCCGAAAATCATGGCTCACCTTAACCGTGTCCACGTCAGCGACCCGGGCAACAACCTCTTTGGAATAGAAGTTTTGGACCGTGGTGATCAGGTGTGCGTTTGAACGCGCTGATTCCAGAAGTATTTTGAGCCTGACTTCCGCAGTGTGGGCCTGAACCAAATAGAAGATCGTGCCGCCCGACAGGAGAAGAAAGGCGACGAGCACCCAGAATATCTTGTTGAATCCAATATTCTTCATACGGCTAGCAAAGATGAATTCAGTGCGCGCAACATCGCGGCAAGGACTGAATCGTTCAACCGAATTTTGGCGTCGTAGAAGGCGACGCGCTTATCGCGCGACCCTAAGCCTTTCAGCTTGTGTCAAACTGCCTCCATGGCGCGCATATCAATCGGTTGGCACCGGTCCATCTAAAGGATGCTGCGGAATCGGTGGATACGTAATCGAACGGATCGGGGTCCGATTTGCATTGGATACTGAACGAGAGTGAAAATCCATGATGAAAGCCTCCGTTGAAGTTCGTTTGCTTTCAAAACTCAAGATTGATACCAACTACGCCCTGAAGCATAATCTTGTTGTTCTTCAATACTTTATCAAGAATCATCTGGACAATCGACGTCACAAAATTGCGAAATGAGAACCCGATAATTCGATTTTGGAAACGTCAACCACGAAACCGGGACTGATTTCAAAGAAGAGTGCTCCTGTCTTGAGATCTACTTGCGCGCACCCGTTCGTGCCTGGCTGAGGCGAAGGTGCGTGTGGACTGATCCGGTCTTTGCCATCAAACGTTCCAAACGCAGCTTTAAACTGAACTTCACAGGACCGCGCACGGTGAAGCGGTTCGGCGGGCTCTTCCTTCATGCCAGCACGCGCTTCGAAATTCGCAGACCGCATCTCCGGATTGCTCGCCTGCACAATCACGGCCTTTCCGCCGCTAACGGCGACAATGAAAGCCTTGCCAAGGCTGCGTTCCGGATCTGAAGCACGGCGGGACATCACCATTGCCATTGTGTGGAGTATCATCTGCCACACACTCTTCTTCGGCGCCGTTCTCTCCATGATCGCGGCGATGTGGTTCGGTATGGCCCGTTCGTTCGGCAAGCTCCCTCAACCGTGGGCTTGGGCCGTGAACGCTTTGCTGCTGGCTCAATTTGCAGTTCTCCACTCCGCGCTTCTCACCCGCAAGGGACGAACTCTGATCGAACGCCTGGCGCCTCGCGGAACAGGTCGGACCCTGGCCACAACCACCTTCGCCACCATTGCCTCCGCACAGTTACTGGCCTTGTTCGCGCTCTGGACCCCAAGCGGCGTCATTTGGTGGGAAGCGAGCGGAGCCGGCCTGTGGCTCATGGGGTCTTTGTACGCCTTCAGCTGGGGGCTCCTGATCAAAGCCTCGTGGGACGCCGGTTCTGAAGTTCAATCCGGATTGCTGGGGTGGGTGTCGCTCTTTCGCGGTGTGAGGCCGCAGTTCCCACCCATGCCCACCAAGGGTCTCTTCAAGGTCGTGCGCCAACCGATCTATGTGGCGTTCGCATTGACCACTTGGTGCGTTCCCACATGGACGCCCGATCAACTGCTTGTTGCAACGGTGCTCACCGCCTATTGCCTTTTGGGACCTCTTGCGAAGGAGAAACGGTTTGCGCAGATGTACGGACAAGGGTGGTACCAGTATCGTGCCAAGCGTCCCTACTGGCTGCCGCGCCCCGCGGCCCTCTTTGGCATCGCATCAAACCGTGCTGTTGATCCAAGGCACCGCGCCGCGCGTTCACAGACCAGTACATGGCTTGGCGCTAACGCTCCGGCCCGGAAGAGGCCCATCCCGAACAAGACGGACCAAGCATGACCGCACTATCGACCCTGGAAGACACAATTGTCTTTGCTGATCGCTACATCGCTCCCACTGCCCAGACCTGCTCAGCTCTGGTGACCGGTGCGGCACACCGCATGGGCCGCGCAATCGCCGAAGATCTGGCACGCGCCGGGTGGCCGGTCCTGCTCCACTACAACGGGTCAAAAGATGCGGTGACGTTGCTGCAGCAGCACATTCAGGACGGCGGGGGCAGCGCCGAGATCATCTCCGGCAACTTGTTGGATGAAGCGGACACCTCCAGCTTGTTGGAGCGCGCCAGCAGCATGCTTGGACCGGTCGGACTGCTGGTCAACAATGCCTCGGTGTTCGAATGGGATGACGCAGCTTCGGCAACACCAGAGTCGTTCGCACTGCATATAGACCTTCATCTGAGAGCGCCTCTCCTCATGTGCCAGAAGTTTGTTGAGCTTCTGCCCGAGCACCAAAGCGGTCTGATCGTAAACATGCTGGACTCGCGCGTGCTCAACCCCACACCCCGCCACATGACCTACACGCTCTCCAAGTCTGGCTTGTGGACACTGACAAGGACATTGGCCCAAGAACTTGCCCCAAGGATCCGCGTAAACGGCATAGGCCCCGGGCCCACATTGCCGCCCAAAGGGCAGACGGTCGAAGAATTCCGCGAGCGCTGCGCACGTCTGCCGTTACAGCGGCCGGCCTCTTTGGCTGAGGTCTGCCAGGCGCTACGTTTCTTGATTTCTCAAAAGGCGATGACCGGTCAAATCATTGCCCTGGACGGCGGCGATCACCTGGTCGGGCATCAGCCCCACACTTAGCCCACATGGATGAGCGATGCGAACAGACGAGGATCGTAGCTCGATTGCTCGAACGTTTTCCCGTGGGTCAGGATCGAGACGGCATCATGACTGTGGAGGGATTCTTGGTGGCTGGCCAGGATGCGAAAATCGCTCACACGTCCATCACCTTCCAGCCCCTCACTCATCAGGCGAACGGCATCTTCCACAAAAATGGGGTTTGAGCCGTTCAGCTCGGCAAACGCCTGCTCGTCTTCCCGCTTGACCATGACTTGGGTCTCCGTTGGGATAGCAGCGGTGCAGATCTCCACCAGATCTTCGATGCAGATGTCCTGGTCCTTCTCAACCTTCACCGAGATGCGTGCCACGGAGCGCTGGGAGTGAGGCGTTGCGATCTGACCGCGCTCTCTGCGGGCATGTTCTGAGAGCTCCAGAGAACAGGGACAGGTGGACGAATACACATAGTCCAGGTGTACGACGCGCACCGTTTCGCGGCCCTGCCGGATCACTTCGAAAGCAACGTCGTAATACTGATAACCTTCCAACTGGCTGCGAAGCGAGCGCTTCATCATGGGAAACCGGAAGGCCAACTGGAGCCGGGCATCAAAGCTCTCAAGATCGTCGAGATATTGCTCAAGGACCCGTTCCATCGCGCTCAAATCAAACGGTTCGTCAGCATGCTTATAGAATGAGCGCATGATGCGGCTCATGTTGATGCCCTTCTTCGTGGCTTCCAGAGAGACCGAACCGGTGACAGAGGTTTCAAGAAGCACGGTTCCGCCACTCCTGGTCCGATGGGCCAGCGGCAGCCGGAAATTAGAGATCCCCACGTGCTGAATTTCGCGTTTCGCCCCTTTGATCAGGCTTTCAGGCCCGTTCTGGAGATCAGGCATGCTCGCCTTGTACGCGGCATCGGCGACAAATCCTTCAGGATATGTCCTGTTGAGCTCTTGCGTGATCTCTTTACGCTCCGCAACATCCTCAACCGCCATATCAGTCTGCGCGGCTATCTCATTGTGCCGCCTGAGCACATCCAGGGCGGCGCGAACCTCTTCCGGTGTCGGACCGGTCTCGGCAGCCGCATCCTTAAAGCGGTCGTTGAGGACAATCATATTCATCGGTGAAACTCCTTAAGGGCACCTACTTATAGGCATATTCTGACCATTTGGATCAGTCGGCGGGCCTAATTTGCAAAAGAAAGTTACGGGAATGCGGCCCTTCAAGTTGTGGATTTTAGCATATCCAGTACATGTGGAATCTTCTTCCTGAGGGCGAAAAAGCCCTTGGTTGCGTGGGGCCAAGCTACGATATCGTAGTCCCGTCTAACCTGCACAACCCTTATACCGTCTTTTTCCAACGAGCTCGTGGCCTGTTTTAAGCGATCTGCAACGTGCCCCACGGGCATGTAGGCCGTGACGATGGTCTTCACGCCCAGTTCCTGTGCTCGATCTTTGAGCAGATCGGCCCAAGCGTCCGTTTCCCTCAGCTCGCTTGGGATACCAAACTGCGCATCACACCGGCCAAGGGCATCTTCCACAGAATGCACGGCGAACTGCCTAACCTGAGCTGATGCCGGCATGGGCAGATCAGAACCTGCCGTGGTCACGCCCAAAACAGCTTCCGGTGCACCAGGAAGGCTCAGTTGTTCGGGCGAACAGTCTTCCGTGGTCACCAGAAGAAGAAACGGCTCCCCGGCCTCAAGGCGCTCGGCCGGGTGCACTGCAATTGGGAGCCCCGGATCGGCCTCCATGATGGGTCGCGCGGTTCCACTTAGCTGACCGACGGGATTAAAGCGGCCCTCGGTAAACTTCTCAATATTTGAAGCACGTGCCAGATACGTCTTACCTTTTGTGTGAAGCCCGGCCACCCAGCGCCAGCTCAACGTGTTTGACGCCGGATCACCGTCAAACAAATGACTTAAGAAGAACTGGGCTCCAAGTTGCCATGGCAGTTTCAGGGTAAAGATCCAGATACTGGCAAACCACATCCGCGCGTGATTGTGCAGGTAGCCTGTCTCAATCAGTTCCCTCGTCCAGGCGTCCATGCAGTCGATCCCTGACCGCGCCTCAATGGCAGCTTCATAGCGCTGGCGCAGCTCGCTGTTGCTTGCAAGCGCGTCCATCAAACCATGCACCTCGGCGCAGTAGCGCTGCCAGACCTGCGGACGATGCTCCAGCCAACCCTTGAAGTATGTGCGCCAGAAGACTTCCTGCACAAACTTATCCGCGGCACTCAAACTGTGGTGGCCGAGCACGGCATCAATCACCTCCTCTTCAAGGATCAGGCGGTGCCGGATCCAAGGAGACAGGGTCGAAACGTTCGATCGCTGATGAGGGCCCAGGTCGCTGTTTCGTGTATCTGCGTAGGCCCGGCCCGCGCGCGGCAAAAATCGCTTCAAGCGACCCAGGGCGTAAGGCCGAGTGGCATTTTCAGGAGTAATCAGTTTGCCACTGTCAGTGTAAGTTTCTGCAAGAGCACTCATATCTTGATCCTTGAAGATCAAATACGTCAGATCCGCAAAAGCAGATCGCTCGCAAAACGATTGCAAAAGAGCAGATAGGGTCGATTTCAGCCATTGAGCAATCTTTCTGCGCAGTGTCGGCGTAAACGGCACAGGCGCTTCGTTCGACGGCGCCGTTACCCAAAGGAGCCCTCGTGCCGGAAGGTCACACCATCCACCGCGCAGCGCGCGATCACCGCAAGGTTCTTGCCGGTCAGGTGCTGGACGTATCTTCCCCGCAAGGCCGGTTTGCCGAAGGCGCAAAGCGCATCGATGGCCTCAGATGCAGCGAGGTGGAGGCCTATGGCAAGCATCTGATCTACCGGTTTGACTATGGTCTGTCACTGCACATCCACCTTGGTTTGTTTGGCCGCCTGCACAAACGAAAGCTGCCTCTTACTGAACCGAAAGGGGTGGTGCGTGTGCGCCTTGTAGGTTCGACCCACGTGGTTGATATCAACGGCCCAAACACCTGTGAGGTGCTGGATGAGCCCCAACTGTTGGCGCTCATTGACCGCATTGGGCCGGACGTGCTCAGAGCAGATGCCGATCCGGACCAGGCCTTCCGCCGGATCACCAAGAGCAAAGCTCCCATTGGCCGGTTGATCATGAATCAGGCCGTTATGGCGGGGATAGGCAATATCTACCGCACGGAAATCCTATGGCGGCAAGCCATACATCCGTTAACGCCGGGCCGCGCGCTGAGACGTGAGGATTTTGACCGGATCTGGGAAGATGCGGTTGCCTTGCTGGAGATCGGCGTCAAACGCAATTCAATCATCACGACAGCACACGTGCCTCCCGGACGCGGCCGGCTCAAGGAGCGGGTCAACATCTTTGGAAAGACCGTGTGCCCGAAATGCAAGGGTGATGTGGAGCGTCTCGAGTTGGAGAACCGGAAGGTCTATGTGTGCGCGGCTTGCCAACCGGCGGCCAGTTCCAATGTCCCGGTTTAGCCGCCCACCACACGCCCCCATCAAAAGCAATGATCTTTGATGCCCAGCGCTGCGTTGAACAGCCATCGGTGCGGCTTCTCCTCACGCAGAGGCGCGCGCTGGCCCGGCCCTAATGGTCCCCTTCTTAGGGCCGGGCATTCCATGCAAATGCTAATTGTTTTTAAGCGGAAACGAGAGCAGCCAAAGCCTCGATGCGGTCGGCCTCTTCAGCAGGCTTGTCCCACCTAATCCGGCTTATGCGCGGAAACCGCAGGGCATATCCTGATTTATGGCGTTTGCTCTCCTGCGCACCGTCAAACGCCACTTCAAAGACCAATTCCTTCTCCACTTCCTGCACCGGACCGAACCGCTGCAGCTTGTGCGCGCGGATCCAGCGATCCAGTTGCTTGAGTTCTTCGTCGGTGAAACCGAAATATGCCTTGCCGATCGGCAGCAGTTGATCCTCCGGCCCCCAGAGCCCGAACGTATAGTCTGAGAAGTAAGACGAACGCTTGCCGTGCCCCCGCTGCGCATACATCAGGACGGCATCGAGCAACATGGGATCGCGTTTCCATTTGTACCAATGGTGTTTAGGCCGGCCGGCAACGTATGGGCTCGATTTATCTTTGATCATCAAACCCTCAATCAGGCTGCCGGTCGAGGCGGCTTGTTCGCGCAGCGCGCGCAAGTCATCGCTCGTCTCGAACTCAAGGAAGTCCGAGAGGGAAAACCGTTCAAGCACCACGTCCGACATAAACGCCTGCAACACGTCGCGCCGCTCGGTCAGCGGCAGAGCCCGCGGGTCGTTCTCACCCAGCCTGAGGATGTCGTAGACAATCACATGCGCAGGCAGTTCAGCCATCAGCGCTTTGGACGGCTTCTTCTTGTTGAGCCGCTGTTGGAGATCATTGAACGCCCCGATCGCGCCATCGACCTTGACCAGCAATTCCCCATCAATAACAGCATCGAAATCAACTGCTTCGATCAGATCAGGAAAGCTGTGGGAGATATCGTCGCCGGTGCGCGAGAACAGACGCGCACCGCTGGAATTGGCCGAGATCTGAATGCGAATGCCGTCCCATTTCCATTCGGCAACATGGGTTTCACCACTGATCCGGGCAAGCTCTGAGTCTTCGTCAATCGGATGCGCCAGCATGACGGGTGAGAAAACGAGAGCCTGGCTGATGTCCGGCATCTCTGCCCGCCCCTCGATCCAGGCGAACAGAGTCTCGTACGGCGGCTCAAGCCCATGCCACAGCTCTTCGATGACCGGTAGGTCCACGCCTTTCACATTGGCCAATGTCCGTTTGACCGAGCGCGCAGACATGCCGATGCGAAGACCGCGCGTGCCGAGCTTCAAAAGAGCCCACCGCTCCGGAGGAGTCATCATATCGAGCAGCTCGGCAAGATAGGCCTGGATCTCCGTCTTACCCTTGCGTTGGAAGCTGGAAATGATCTCAGATAGGGCGGGGAGTGTGTCTGCGGGTGTGTTTACCGGCCAGGCAAGCGCAACGGTTTCCGACAACTCGCCCACATAATCGTAGGACAGCGCGAACAATTCCTCGTCCATACGTTCCGTGATGAGTGTCTTGGTCAAGTTACGCTTGAAAAGATCGAACTTCAGCGTCCCGGCGATTGCCGCCAGGGCCCACCCGCGATCGGGATCGGGCGTCTCTGCCAGGTAGGTTGCCAGGATCTTCTCCTTGGCACGTGTGGAGTTCGTGAAGTAGATATCGTCCAGAAGCTGCGCAAACCTCCTCATTGCGCATCCTCCTCATCACGCCCGATCAGGTTCAGAGCCTTTGCACGTATGCCTCTTTGTTTGAGCGCATGTTCCAATGCTTCAACGCGTCCGTGGGTGATCCAAACATCGCTTGCACCGGTCTCAACAGCCGTCCGGATAAGATCGTTCCAGTCGGCATGATCCGACACAATGAGCGCAAGTTCAGCCCGCCGTTGGCGCACGCGGGCTCTGATCTGCATCCAGCCGGATGCCATAACAGGGAGAGGCTCGGGCAGCCGCCGGCTCCACCGGTCCGCCAGAGCTGATGGCGGACACAGAACGATCTTGCCACGCAAGGCATCCCGTTCACCCTGAGCCAAATCGGCCACCTGTTCCCAGCGGCCGAAATCATGGCCAAGCTCTTCGTAAAGCTGGGTGAGCTTTACCAATGCTCCGTGCACATAGAGCGTCTCTTCATAGCCGGCCTCACGCAGAGCCAGCATCAGGCGTTGACATTTGCCCAGAGCGTACACGCCAATGAGATGACAGCGGTCGGGCAGAGTTCGCACTGATCTCAGCAGTTTGTCGATCTCATGCGCGATCGGTGGATGGGTAAACACCGGAAGGGCGAAGGTCGCTTCGGTGACAAATACATCCGTCGGCACCACTTCAAACGGGGTGCAGGTCGGATCGGAATGACGCTTGTAATCTCCGGAAATGACAATGCGGCTGCCGCCATAGTCAAGCACAGCCTGGGCACTTCCCAAGATATGGCCCGCCGGCGCCAGCCAGAGCGTAACGCCGTCTGCAATCTCCACTTTCTGGTGATAGGCCAACGCAACACCACCCGCAACAGCCGCCTCAGCGTAGCGCGTTCGCATGATGGACAGTGTCTCCGGCGTAGCGAAGACCGTGCCGTGTCCCGATCTTGCATGGTCCGCATGACCATGGGTGACAATAGCCCGCGCAACAGGCCTATGCGGGTCCACAAAGGCGTCCGCCGGCACGCAGTATAGGCCTTCTGGCCGAACTTCCATCCATTGCTCAGGTGACATGAGTGTACGGCGTAGCTTGCTGGTCCTGGATATGTATACGTCCGAACACTCTTTTGGACCATGGCGCAGGCAGGCCTCAGCAGCGTCACCGGCTGGCTGACGTCAGAGCTGTCACCGTCAGACTGCGGCGGCGTGGCGGGCCATGTTCTTGGGCAGATAGGCATCGAACAGAGAGGCCACAACGCGCACAAGCGGCGCCCCGGCGTTCGTCATGCAGATATCATTTCCCTCAAGCGAGATAAGCCCATCTGCCCGCAGCTCTTCCAGATCATCATTGATCTCGCAGAACGTGCCCGGCGGCAATCCGAAGCGATCGGCGGTCTGTGCCAGGTCGACCCGGCCAAAACACATGAGCTGCTCAATAACGTGTCCGTTCAGCCGGTCTTCCCGGGTCAGTCCAATGCCTTTTGCGACCGGCAGGCAACCAGCCTTCACAGCGCGGGACCAGGCTCCGGTTTCGGTGATGTTTTGAACATATCCGGACGGTGTGCGGCCGATAGACGTGGCGCCAACGCCCAACAGGGTCTCGGCTTGATCGGTCGTGTAGCCTTGGAAGTTGCGGCGAAGTGTGCCGTCCGCAAAGGCGCGCGCAAGCGGGTCTTTGGGCAGAGCGAAGTGGTCGAGACCTATTGCGCTGTACCCCGCCTCAAGCAAAGCAGCAGAGGCTGCCTGTGCCTGATCCAGCCGTGCAGCAGCGCCGGGCAGAGCGGCCTCGTCAATGAGACGTTGTTTTTTCGCCATCCACGGCACATGGGCATAACCGAACAATGCAATACGGTCGGGCTGCATGTCCGCGCAGAGTGATATCGTTTTCAACAGTGTCTCGGTTGTCTGATGTGGCAAGCCATAAATGAGATCGAAATTGATCCCCGCCACACCTGCCGCGCGCAGGCCCTCAACACAGGTGCGAACGATATCGGGTGGCTGAACGCGGTTGATGGCGGCCTGCACCTTGGGGTCAAACTCCTGAACGCCGAAGCTTGCCCGCGTGAACCCGAGCTGGCCTATTCTTGCGATCATGTCTTTGGTCAGGGTTCTGGGATCACTCTCGATGGCAAGCTCCGCATCGCTTGACACATCAAAACGCGCGGCAACCGCATCCATCGCCCGTTCAAGCTGGTCGGCAGAGAGCGCAGTGGGGGTGCCGCCGCCCCAGTGGAGGTGCGAGATCCGCATGCGGTCCGGCAAATGCTGTGCGAGCAGATCGATCTCCTCGATGAGCGTGTCCAGATACTGCTCAATCGGCTCAGACCGAGACACAAGCTTCATATTGCAGCCGCAATACCAGCAAAGCTGACGGCAGAAAGGCACATGCAGATAAAGTGAAATCGGCTTGGCGGGATCCAGGTCGGCCAGCCATGTTGCGTACGCGTCACCGTCTACCGCATCACTAAAGTGAGGCGCCGTCGGATAGCTGGTGTAGCGCGGGACATTTTGCGTAGCATATCGCTTAAGATTTTCAGCGGACATAACCTATCTCCTCCAGCGCGCACCTGCGGCCGTGTGCCAGTCACATTCCGGCATTTCGCGCGGGTTGTTTTTGATCGAGATCAACATCACAAAAAGCACCTGCTCAGATCACCCCAGCGCGCAAGGCACGCGCAAGCTTAGATCGTTAACACTTTTGCAAGCATGACTTCGCTGCGGTTTTGGGCGCAATCGGGTGGCCAGAGCCTCGGATGGCCCCAACTGTTATCCATTTGAGACAAATGAACAAAACAGTCCCGACACCCCGCGCGAGCAGGACAGAGCTGCGCAAAGCCCTCAAACGCATTCAATCCCTCTTCAAGCGAAACCGGCTGCAAGAGGCCAGACCATTTTGTGACGCGCTCTATGCCCAAGACGTGCGCACGCCGGAGTTTCTCCATCTGTACGGTCTTTCGCTCCGCGCCTGCGGCGATTTCAACGCGGCCCTGATAAAGCTCTACGAAGCCCACGAAGCCAGGCCCCACGATGCCAAGGTGTTAAACTCGCTCGGCCTGATCTTCCTCGATCTCAAGGATACCGAGGCCGCCGTTAACATGTTCAAGCGGGCGACCACCGAGGACCAGAAGTATCTCGCGGCCTGGGAAAATCTCGGCCTGGCTTTGAGGAGCCTGGACCGGTTTCAGTCCGCCGAGCTGGCGTTCACGTGCGCCCACTTTCTCGATCAGTCCAGGCTTGAACCCCTGTTCAATTTGGCCCTGCTGCAAGCCGATGCCCGCAGGTACCAGCGCGCCGCGGAGATGATAGATGAGCTCCTCGCCAACCATAAGGCCGTTACACCCAGCGTGGAACTCAGACGTCTGCAGATAGCAATGAAGCTGGAGGATCTCACCTATGTGGAGCAGCACATGGAAGAGATCGACCGCTCCGCGTTGAACGCGGAAGAGCTGGCTGATTTGGACCGGGTGGCTGCGCAATATTACGAGGTGTTCGACCGATATGATGATGCAATCGCGGTTCTGGAAGCTGCAGCCGCCCGCAAAGGCAAACGGCATTCAGATCTGATCTCTCACCTCGGCTATGTCTACGGCGTCGCCGGGCGGATCGACGAAGGCATCAACACGCTAAAGGACCTGCTCAAAACCCATCCCGACCACAACGCATCGCGCTACAACCTCTCTCTTCTTCAGTTCAGGAAAGGTGAGATCGAAGAGGCTTTCAAAAACTACGAAACCCGCTGGCAGTTCCGGGCGTTTCCGTCGAAAAGGCGGCACTTCGATGCGCCGCTTTGGCGCGGAGAGCCTCTGGAGGACAAGAATGTACTGGTGTGGCGTGAGCAGGGCATTGGTGATGAGGTCCGGTACGCGTCCTTGATTCCCGAACTCTACGACAGCGGCTGCCAGATTACCTTCGAGTGTACGCCTAAGCTCATCCCCCTATGGCAGAATGCCTTTCCATGGGCCACCATCCGCCCGGAGGGCGACGAGCTCTGTACCCAACATCCCGACTACGCCCAGTTCGACTACCAGATCCCGATCGGTTCACTCGGGGGCGCTTTCCGAACGTCTCTGAAGCAGTTTGAAGACCATCAGAAACCCTGGATCGCACGCAACCACAATGCCGAAACCCAGATCCGCAGCCAACTCGCCGTTAAGCCCGATGAACTGCTGATCGGCGTTTGCTGGCGCTCCATGAACCAGGTCGCTTCACGCGATAAGGTGTTCTTGAATTGCGAGCAGTTGGAGGCGTTCAAGGTCATTCCCAATGTCCGCTGGCTCAACGTGCAATATGCCAGCACTCCAGAAGAGCTTGCCACCATCCGTGAAAAAGGACTGGATCTCCATCACTACACAGACCTCGACCAGAAAGACGATCTGGTGGGCGCTTGCACGCTCCTGGGAGCCTGCGATCTGGTGATCTCTGTCGGCGGATCGGTGGGCGACCTCACCGGCGGCGTGGGAACGCCCATGATCTACATGACCCGGGAAATGTCGGAGGCCTATCTGGGCACCGATTACGTGCCCTGGTTCACCAACTGTAAGTCCTATCCCATTCCGGCCTACAAATCCGATGAGACCATCCAGCGTATCGTGGCCGATTGGCCGGCACTGGCCGAATGGGCTGAGAGCCTGAGGCCCCAAGACCGCAAGCAGGCCGCCGCGCCTTCGGATGCGCCCGTGCCGCTGGATCTCACCTATCCCCTTCGCCAGAAGGCCGCATGATGCAGATCGCCCAACGCACCATTGGACCTGAGCATCCGCCTTTGGTGATTGCGGAAATCGGGATCAACCATGGCGGCGACCTTGAAGTGGCCAAAACCATGGTGCGCTTGGCTGCAGCTTCGGGTGCGGAATGCATCAAGCATCAGACCCATTTCCTTGAAGACGAAATGACCGATGAGGCGAAAACGATCTTCCCGCCCAACGCCGACATCTCCATTTGGGACGTGATGCAAAGCTGTGCCCTGCCGGCTGAAGATGAAGTGGCCCTGAAAGACTACACCGAGAGCTTGGGGCTGATCTATCTCTCAACACCGTTCTCGCGCCAGGCGGCAAACTTCCTGCACGAAATCGGCGTGCCCGCGTTCAAGATCGGGTCCGGCGAGGTGGATAACCTTCCTCTGATCCGCCACATTGCCCACTTCGGCAAGCCCATCATTATGTCAACGGGCATGCAGTCGATCTCCACCCTTTCAAGATCCGTCGAGATCCTTGAAGAGGCCCGCGTTCCGTTTGCTCTCCTGGAGTGCACAAATCTCTACCCGTCCCCTCCGGAGATCGTCTCTCTGCAGGGCATTGGCGAGCTCAAACAGGCCTTTCCCGGAGCCATGGTCGGGTTCTCAGACCATTCCATCGGCCCAACCATGGCGCTTGCCGCCGTGGCGCTGGGCGCCTGCATCATTGAGCGCCATTTCACCGACACGCGCCATCGGAGCGGCCCGGACATTTCCTGTTCCATGGACCCTGCCGAGTTGCGCTTCCTCATAGATCGAGCCGGTGAAATCCACACGGCCCTGCAGAACCCCAAAGAACGCACCAAGGCCGAAGAGCCCGTCTACCGTTTCGCGCGCTCCTCCATTGTTGCAGACCGCGACCTTGAGAAGGGACATCTGATCGGGGAAAAAGACATCTGGGCGCGCCGACCGGGAACCGGTGAGATCCCTGGCTTTGACTTTGACAAGGTGGTGGGCAAGCGCTTGACGCGGGCTGTGCGCCGCAACACCCAACTGGCCTGGCCCGACTTTGAACAGCCAGAGCCGTGAGCCATGCTGCAGAAGACCTCAGCAAACTCCCGGGAAATCCTCTTCGTCACCGGCACCCGTGCCGACTATGGCAAGCTTGAACCGCTCGCCATTGAGGCCGTGAATGCCGGCTTTCCGGTGACCTTCTTTGTCACCGGCATGCATATGATGGAGACATACGGACTTACAAAAACCGAAGTGCATCGCAGCGGCCGGTTCGACGTGGTTGAATACATCAACCAGCGGCCCGGTGACCCGCAGGATATGGTTCTCGCAAAAACCATCATCGGGTTCTCTGACTTTCTCCAGGAGATGCGCCCCGATTTGGTGATCATTCATGGTGACCGGGTGGAGGCCTTGGCCTGCGCCCTGGTCTGCTCGATGAACTATATCCGCTGCGCCCACATTGAAGGCGGGGAGGTGTCCGGCACGATCGATGAGATCTTCCGTCACTGCAACACAAAGCTCTCCACCATGCACCTGGTGTCCTCAGATACAGCGCTTGAGCGGGTGGTCCGCTTGGGCGAACCGCGCTCGTCGGTAGAGGTGATCGGCTCGCCGGAGCTGGACATTCATGCCCGCCCCTCAGGCGTTTCTCTGCAAGAAGTTCGCGACCGCTACGAAATCACCTCTGATGACTACGGGATCTGCATCTTCCACCCGGTCACCTCGGAGTGCGACAATATCGGAGCGCAAGCAGAGGCTCTGTACAGCGCGCTGAAACAGACCCAGCGCTACTTTGTGGTCATCCTGCCCAACAACGACCCGGGCGCTCGGGAGATCCTGGAGCATATCGATCATTTGCCGGCTAACCGCTTCCGGGTGCTGCCCTCCATGCGCTTCCACTACTTCTCAGAGCTTCTGAAGAACGCGAAGGTACTGATCGGCAATTCCAGCGCCGGGGTCCGAGAAGCTCCCTACTTGGGCATCCCCTCGCTCGATCTGGGCACACGGCAAACCTGCCGCACATTCGCGCCTTCGGTGAGCAAGGCCTGTGCATTCGACCGCGCCGCAATCGGCACTTTTGTCGCCGAGGAATGGGGCAACTCGTACGAGCGGGACATCTCGTTCGGCACCGGAACGGCGTGCGGCAAGTTTCGCGATCTCCTCTTGTCGGCGCACTTTTGGAACCGGCCAATGCAGAAATACTTCGCCGATGAGGCCGTGCATGCCTGACATCATGGCGATCCTTCCGCTCAGGGCCGGATCAAAAGGCCTGCCAGGCAAGAACCTGCGCCCCATCGCCGGCAAACCGCTCTACCGACACACCGTGGATCAGGCCATGCAGGTCATAGGGCACTGCGTCATCTCCACCGATAGTGCGGGCGTGCTGATGGCGCGCCTGCCGAAAGGCTGCCAGCTCATTCCCCGACCGGCCCATCTGGCCGGCGACACCACGCCGATGGCGCCGGTTCTCACACATCTCTTTCAGCAACTGCACGAGCAGGGCGCATTGCCCAAAACCGCAGTCCTGCTGCAAGCCACCTCCCCTCTGCGCCGTAACCAAGACATCGAGAATGCCCTGGCGCTTTATGACCAGGGCCGCTTTGAATTGGTGATGTCCGTCGTCAAAACAGACCCGGGCATCCTCAAATATGGCTTTGCGGACGGCGACCGGTTCACGCCGCTCGCCGATCCGGAGTTTTGCTTCGCCAACCGGCAGTCGCTTCCCGGGGTGGTTCGCCCGAATGGCGCAGTCTACGTCTTCTCCCCAGAGCGCTTTATGGAAACCGGGAGCCTGGCCACGCGTTCAATCGGCATGGTCGAAATGCCCGAGGTCCATTCCATCGATATCGACACCCTGGCCGATCTCAACGCCGCCGAAGCGCTGCTTCTTGAGCGCGCGTTTTCTATGGCGGGTTAGGGAGCGGTTCATGCGCGTCATTGCAAGACTCGATGTGAAGAATGAATGGGTGATCAAAGGCATCCAGATGGAAGGCTTGCGCAAGGTGGGCGAGCCGGTCGAGCTTGCGCGCGCTTACTATGAAGCCGGGGTGCATGAAATCATCTTCATGGACGCCGTTGCCAGTCTCTACGACCGCAACACCTTGTTCCATATCATCGAGGCAGCGTGTGAGAGCGTGTTCATCCCCATCGTCATAGGGGGTGGCTTGCGGAGCCTTGAAGATGTGTCGAGCGCCCTGATGGCGGGTGCCGACAAGGTGGCGATCAACACGGCAGCCGTACACAATCTCTCTTTGATAAGTCAGGTGGCGGGAAGGTTCGGGTCCCAGTGCATCGTCGGATCAATTGAAGCCAAGCGTCAGAACGACGGATCCTGGCAAGCCTATGTGGATAATGGCCGCGAGCCCACCGGCCTCGATGTTCTTGAATGGGTGCGTGAGCTAGAAGCCGCCGGTGTGGGTGAGATTCTGCTGACGTCTGTGGACCAGGACGGTACCAAGCGCGGCTTTGACGTTGACCTGTTCGCCGCCGTGAATGAGATCACCTCACGTCCGCTGATCTTGAGCGGCGGCTACGGCGACCCGGATCATCTGCAGGCCCTCAGCTCCACTGGCCAGTTGCCGAACGCCATCGCCGTAGGCTCCGTCCTCCATTACAACAAGGCAACGCCGAGCGACCTCATCAGCCTGGCGGATGGCTTGGAGAGGATGGCCATAGCAGCATGATGCGGGTTGGTGTGATCGACTATGGCGTGGGAAACCTGCGCAGTGTTGCCAATGCCCTCAGACATGTGGGTGCAGACCCTGTGGTGTCAGACGACGCCGCGATACTTTTGGCCTGCGAGCGCCTCATTCTTCCTGGTGTCGGGGCGTTTGCCTATGGCCGGGACGCATTGGCCGCCAAGGGCTTGGACCGCGTGGTGCGCGAGGCAGCGGCCTGCGAGAAACCTCTGCTTGGCATTTGCGTCGGGATGCAACTGCTGTTCGAGCGTTCACACGAATTCGGCGAACATGAGGGTCTGGGTCTCATCCCCGGCGAGATCGACGCATTCTCGCAAGATACGGGCGCGCGTCGTTTGCGGTTGCCCAATGTGAATTGGTTGCCGATTGCGCCGGAGGCCAAGCAGAACGGACTGGCCGGGCGGCTGCTGGACGGGGTGACAGACCGCTCTCGCTTTTACTTCGTCCATTCCTATCACGCCCAAAGCGCCAACCCCTTCGCGGTGGCCAGTGCGCGCTATGGTGGCCAGCCCTTTGCTGCAGCAGTGGCCAAAGGCTCCATCTTCGCCACTCAATTTCATCCCGAAAAGAGCGGACCGGACGGGCTGAAGATGCTCAAGAACTTTGTCAACTAACGGAGGGGCCAAGATGACGATACAACAGCCCATCGCCTATTACGGTCTGCCCTCGCAGGTGGTCTTCTGCAAATCCTGCGTCATCTCAAACCAGCGCCCCAGATCAACCGTGGAGTTCAAGCACACCAAGGAGGAGACCAAGGCGACCATCGGATTTGGCGAAGACGGCATCTGCGATGCCTGCCGCTATCACCAGGTCAAGGAAAAGCAGATCAATTGGGCAGAGCGCGAGGCTCAACTTGTGAGCCTGCTGGACCGGTACCGGAAGACCGACGGGGGTTACGATATCATCGTGCCGGGAAGCGGCGGGAAGGACAGTGCCTTCACGTCGCATATTCTGAAGTACAAATACGGCATGAACCCGCTCACGGTCACTTGGGCTCCTCACCTTTACACGGACATTGGGTGGAAGAACTTTGAAGCCTGGTGCCATGTGGGTGGCCATGACAATATTCTGTTCACGCCCAACGGCAAGCTGCATCGCCTGCTCACCAAGCTGGCCTTCACCAATCTCCTGCACCCGTTCCAACCCTTCATTGTTGGCCAGCGCATCATCGGTCCTTTGATGGCGGCAAAGTTCGGCGTTCAGCTTGTGATGTATGGGGAGAACCAGGCCGAATATGGCAACGCTCCCGACGAGAACTATACGCCCACCATGGACCGCAAATTCTTTACAGCCCAAGACCCCTTAGACATGATGCTGGGCGGGGTTTCGGTGAAGTCCGTGATTGACGAGCACGGGTACACGCTGAACGATTTTGCCCCTTACATTCCCCCCGACGCGGATGATCTGGAGCGCCGCGGCGTAGAGGTGCATTACCTCGGCTATTACCTCAAGTGGGACCCGCAGGAGTGCTACTACTACGCGGCCGAGCACACCGGGTTTCAAGCAAATACCGAGCGCACACCCGGTAGCTATTCGAAATACTCCAGCATCGACGACAAGATCGACATGTTCCACTACTTCACGACGCTGATTAAGTTCGGTATCGGCCGCGCGACCTACGATGCCGCCCAAGAAGTCCGGAACGGCAAGATCACTCGGGAAGAAGCGGTGCACCTGGTCCACAAGTACGATCAGGAATTTCCTGATCGGTACTACGCGGATTTTCTGGATTATATCGGCCTCACCAACGAAGAGTTTTGGGAGACCGTCGATCGGTTCCGCTCGCCCCATCTGTGGCACCGGGACGGCGACCGGTGGCTCCTGAAGCATCAGGTGAGCTAGAGAGCTGAACCCTATGACCGCTCCCCTCAGCGCGCTGCACATCGCGAGCTTCAGCGGCAACATTGGCGACAATGCAAACCATATGGGGTTTCGGCCGTGGTTCGAAGCCCAGGCAAGATTGCCGGTCGTCTGGACCAATTTGGAAATTCGGGAGTTCTATTGGCGCGAGCGCCAGTGGGACCAGAACCTGATTGAGTTCATCAACACCCATGACGTCTTGATTATCGGCGGAGGCAACTATTTTGAGCTTTGGGTCGAGCACTCACCCACCGGCACCTCCATTGCGCTGGAGCCGGCGCTGTTCGATCAGATCAAGGTGCCCGTCTTCTTCAACGCACTCGGCGTCGACCCGGGCCAAGGTGTACCGGATCTTTGCCGTCAACGGTTTACAAGCTTTCTCGACAAGCTCTTGGAGGCGCAACACGTTCTGGTCAGCGTGCGCAATGACGGTGCGCGCGAGAACCTGCGCCAGCATGTGGGGCCGGACTACGCAGACCGGGTCCACAGCTTACCCGATCACGGTTTCTTCGTGCCCCCACCGGCCAAGAGCGAGGCTGCCGAACGCAGGATCGTCGCCGTGAATGTGGCGTGCGACATGGCCGAGACACGCTTTGCCGGGTTTAAGGGTCAGGCTGAGTTTGCCCGCGAAATGGCATGTGTTCTGACAGCCCTCGCCGACGACCAGCCCGACTTGCAGTTTTGCCTGGTGCCCCACATCTTCCGCGACCTGGAGATCATCTCCGATGTGATTGGGTTCCTGGATGACCGCTTGCGGCGCACCCGCCTCACGGTCGCTCCATATGGTTCAGGCGATGACGCCGCCCGGCAGGCTCTCTGCCTCTACCGTACAGCAGATCTGGTTTTGGGCATGCGGTTTCATGCCAACGTGTGCCCCATGGCGCTCGGCACCCCGGTGCTTGGCTTGAACTGTTACCCTCAGATCGAAAATCTCTACCGCGGCCTTGGTCTCACCAACCGGCTTGTACCCGTCGGGCAACCCGGATTTGCAGCAAAGGCCACCCAGCTCGCCCAAGCAGCATTGGGCGACCCCGGCGCATTCTTTCGCGAAACTGAACAAGCTCTTGAACCCGTCCGGCAGGAGCGCGCAAGGTTTGAGCCTCACCTGCACGCCTGGCTCAGCGCACACATCGAGCCTTAAGCAAAGGCCTGGCGGATCCTTTGGCCGACAGACGTGCCCATCACAACCTTCAGACTTGAGATAATCGAACAGTCGATACCCGTTCTCTTCAAAGCCCATTGCCACTGGAAGAAGGCAATGAAGGTGCAAGAGGTCAGGTAGGCAATAGCAAACGCACTCACTCCGAACGTGGGCAGCAGAGCGAGGCTCAGCACCATGGAGAGCACAACGCCCAGGGCCACAATCCAGACCACCGGAACCTGCAATCCCTTCATAGCCATGATGGCCGTGGTGGGCCCGAACACCGCTCTGGGGATCATCGCCGCACTGATCGCGATCAACATGCCATAGCCCGCCTTAAAGCTCTCATCGACCAGCCCCAGAATGAACTCCCCGGCGATCAGCATGCCGGCGCTCACCACAAGGGAGTAGCCCAGAGTCAGGAAGTTGATCTTGGCGAGGCCGCGCTCAAACCCGCGTTGATCGCCCTTGGCATCGGCAGCATAAACATCCGGCATCACCAAAGAATGGAGCGCCCGGACCCCGAAGGCCGCCAGAACACGCAAGCGGAAGCAGATGTGCAAAAGACCGATTTTACCCGGTGCCAGCACAAGCCCCGCGAGCAGCAAGTGGAGCTCGATAAAGTAATCCCACATCAGGGTGATGGCGATCCAGGGAGTGGCCGCTTTGCGCCACTCCGCCTTCTCCGAGGCATCCGGCGCGGTCTCCGCAAGCCACACTGAGCGCCGCATGGCGATCAATTGACCCGCCGCGGTCAGCCACATTGCGGCACACACCATGCTGATCACCATGAGCGAAGACGCAGAGGTCGACAGCAAGGCGAGGGCAGCCACCGCACAGAAGATCAAAGCCGGCTTAACCAGCAGATCCGGCAGCAGCCCCAGCATCTGTTGCTTGAACCCGGTCAGCACCCCGCAATTAAAGTTGATCAGGGCCAAAGCCGGCGCAATCATCAGCGCCACCGCACCGGACCACAAGGTTTCCCGTTCCACATATTCGGAAACCAGCGGCGCCCCGGCCGCCAAAAGACCGGCAAACGCGGTGGTCACCACAGCGATGTGCAGATAGCCCGAGCGCACAAAGCCGCGGGCATGGCCGAGCTTGTCATCGGCCACATAGCGCGAGACGAACAACATGGCGATGGACTGCATACCCGCCGGCAGCAGAACGGCCAGAAGACTGGCCAACGCCATGGCCAGCGCAAACTGGCCCAGCACATCAGCGCCAAACCAGCGGGCAATCATGATGTTCATCGCAAACGCCAAGCCCCCGCCGATGATCCTGGCGACCAGCAGCAGAGTTGAGCGCTTCAAGAGCTGGGCGATACCTTTGCTCATGCCATGCAAGCGGCCCAGACTAGGCCGGCAAAGTGCCGATAAGAATGGGCCTCTTCCCTCACGTTTCGCCTAAGACGCCAAGATGGGCTGACCTAATCTGGTGCAGTTTAGGACGACGGGTTCGAATTTGGCGTGAAGACAAGCAATTTCGGGGCCATTTCGCCCTCGCGCCACCTTTGGACTGGCATAAGACTTGCTGCGCTCCGGGCCTTCGCGTTGCAGCACTGCAACTGATCCATCTTTGGCACATGAGAGTACGGCAAATGAAGAAGAACGTTACTGTTAGATTTACGTCGAAACACGCTTCCACCGCCGTTGCAGCCCTTTTCACGGCTGCCGTGGCAGCATCTTTGCCTGCACACGCAGAGGGAAAGCAGGCTCAGTCCAGCGGGGCGAACACCCAATCCCTACCCGCCTACTATGAAGATCTCTGCGCTAAGCAGATCAATCTGGGCAATGACGGCGATGATTGGATGGACGCGCTGGAAGAGTGTGAAAAACTGGCTAAGCGCTTGAAGCAGCTGGAAAACACCAAAAGAGATGACGCGCGCGCGTCTTGATCTGACCAATCAACAAAAGAGGTGGCGCGCGGGGCGCGCCTCCTCTCAACCGCTTGCTGCAAGCGGTCAGGGTGCCGTAATCGCCGGTGGCCTGCGCCTTAACCCTGAAAGCGCATTCCCCACAATGGCCCCCAACAACACCACGCCGCCCAACAGGGTATAAACACCCGCCGTTTCCCCTAAAAACAGCCACACCCATAAAGGCCCGAGCAACACTTCGGCCATGGAGAGCACGGTCAGCTCTGCCGCGGGCACAGACCTGGAGCCCAGCGTATAGAGCACAAGGCCTGCGCCGACCTGAAAGACACCCATGGTCAGGGCAATCGACGCATCGTTGACGCTCAGTACCAAGGGCAGGCCCTTGAAGAGGCACACCGCGCCGGTGATCACAATCGCGAACAGGCCCGACAGAAACACGGACGGCATCATGTCGGAGGTCTTCCCCCACCGCAGCGCCACCGTGAACACGGCAAATCCGAAAGCAGATCCGAGCGCCGCCAGGTTCCCGGTCATCGCCCCGGCGGACGTATCATCGGACACCATGATACCGATCCCGGCAATTGCTACCGCCATCGCGGCAAAGGTGGCGCGGCGCACCGGCTCGCGCAGCACCACCCACCCCAGAAGGGCGGTAAAAAACGGAGCAGACGCAAACAACAGCATGGCGTTGGCCACCGAGGTGGACTGCAGCGCTATAATCCCGCCCGCATAGGCAGCCACCAGGGAAAGGCCGGCAATCACCGCCGGAAACCCGGACTGCCGGATACGCTCGAAGGGCCGGCCACCCGAGCGCAGCCAGATGATGATGAACAAGAAGGGCGAAAGGCTCGCGGAGCGATAAAGCAGGATTTGCCAGACCTCGGCATTTTCAATCAGCCGGATGCCCAGCCCCACCGTGGACCACAGCATGCCGGCGGCCAGCACCAGGAGAACGCCGCTGCGGTAGCTCATAGCCGGCGTCTGGGCCACACTCGCATTGGTCATCTCACGTCAGCCTCAGGGGTTATCGGGGTCCAGCGCCACTTAATCACCGGCACAGCGCGAGGCGGCATGAAAAATTCTCACCCCTCAGCGCCGCATGCCGCGCCTGAACCCGCCTGCTTCCCGGTGTATGATGTAGAGACCGCTGGCGGCGATGATCAGTCCACCGGTCATGGTGAAGACATCTGGAACATCACCCCAGATCACGTAGCCAAACAAAACCGCCCACACCAGGCCGGTATATTCAATCGGCCCGATCACCGACGGCTCGGCAATGGAGTAGACGCGGATCAGACACATTTGCGCAACCACCCCCACAAGCGCAGCCAGGCTCACCAGCGCCAGATCGTTGACGTTGGGTGTCTCCCAAACCCAATAAATGGGGATCGCCATGATCACCACGAACGCGGCCAAGGCATAGAACACCATGGTGCTGGTGCTTTCGGTCTTGCCAAGCTTCCGCGTCAGGATCGCCACCATGGCCCAGCTCAGCGAGGCGCCGAGCACATAGAGCATGGGCCATTCCAGCGCGGCCCCGGGCCGGGTGATCAGCAATACCCCAAGAAACCCAATCAGAACCGCCACCCACCGCCGAGGCCCTACGGTGTCTCCAAGAAGCGGCACAGACAGGGCGGTCAAGAAAATCGGGAAACTGAAGAACAGCGCCATCACCGTAACCAAGGGCAGATATTTCAGGCCGGCAAAGAAGCAGTACCACCCGACGACCCCAACCAGACTTCGGACCACCATCAGTTTCACGTTGGCGGTTTTCAGCTTAATCGGCCGCCCGGTCAGCGCCGCGCCTGAGCTGAGCAGACCCATCGCGATGAGATTGCGAAGAAACAGGATCTGGATGATCCCCAGCGACGATGACAGCCATTTTATGGAACTGTCCTGCATCACGAACAGAAAGGCGCCAACGGCCGCGAGCGCGATGCCCAATTGAGTGGTGTCGGAGAAGAGCCGCTCGTTCAAGGCCTAACCGCCCGGCCGGTAGACAATCGCCCTAACCGGTGTGGGGCCGTCACCGGTGGCATCGTTCAAGGCCTCCGGACAGTTGGAGAGCACGGCCAGCACGTCCATCTCTGCGCGCAGATCCACAAAGTCGCCTGCCTTGGATTGGCTTTCGGTGATGGCGGTATGCCCATCCGGCTTGACAGGCACGTTCATGAAGAAGTTCACGTTGGAGACAATGTGCTCCGGTCCGATGTCATGTTTGGCCAGCTCGCGCTCGAAATTGCGCTGGCAACTCTCCGCATTGGTCGCACCGTAGCGCACCTCATCCACCTCGAACGAACAGCAGCCAAAGATCGTGTCATGGTCGCCGCAGCTGTCTTCCATAATGGTCATCATGGGTCGCGCCAGGCTCGAGCGCAGAACCGACCCGGCGTTCAGATAAAGCTGGCAGGGGATCTTGATCGTATTGGCAGCATGATAGCGCTCAGCCGGGTTGGCCGCATTGAAGCAGAGAAAATCGATGGCCTGCTGACCCTCCAAATCAATGAGGCGCAGATGCTCTCCCTGGCGAACCTTCGCGCTCCACGGCGCGCAAGGCGGCACAACCGTGTCTTCAATGATCTCAGCCCCTGCCGGCAAACGGCTAGCGCTCATTTCGGCTTCCCATCATCGTCACTTTCCAACAACTCCACATAGCGCCCGATCGCGGTTGCGGTCCGCGTGCCCATCTGGCGCCAGAGAAGCAGAATGATCACCAGCAATGTTGTGGCAATGCTTTGTCCGGGGCCGATGAACAGCACCAGTGCCGCCACAGCAAAATAATACCCGCGGATGCCCGAATTGAAACTCTTAACCGCTTCGGTCAGCACAATCGCCGTGGTCTCCACCAGCCCGTCTCGGCGGGCCCCTTTGGGCGGGTTTTCGGGCAGGCCGCCAAGCATGGCGGCCGTGTAGATCAACTTGCGCAATGCGTAGGTGAACAGAAAGAACGCCACCGCCAAGATGATCCCGACAACGGCCAGGTTGAATGAGAACAGCTCAAGCGATGTGGAGCGCGCGAACGGCAAATCATACACCACCCGGTGCACATCTTTCAGGTTCGCCGCGACACCCAGAAGCCCCGCAAGCACGATCAGGGTGGCCGAGCCGAAGAACGCCACAGAGTTGATCATATGGCCCAAAAGGACCGCGTCCGGCATACGCATTTCCCGGTTCATGGAGGTATCCATCCAGCGTCGGCGCACGACCGAGAGCTGCGCGTTCAAAGAGCCTTTGCCAAGGATCGCCAGGTAGGTGGAGTATCCGGACCAGGCAAGCGCGATCAGAGTAATCGCAATCAGATGGAGAAACGTTATGTCAGGGGGCAGTTTCATCGCCTGGGTCTTTTGTCTTCATGGCGTCCGGATCGCCCGGCAATTCCTTGCCCATATTGCGTCTGGCGTACATGGCGCGGTTAATCTCGCCCCCGAACTGGAAGATTGCCGCTGAGATGTAAAGGAAAATCAGGGCGGCGAACAAGCCGCCGAGCCCGGCATAGAGGCCCGCGAAGTTGGCAAAGTTCGCCAAATAAATCGAGTATCCGATCGCCGCCACCAACCACATCACCATGGTCAGAACGATCCCCGGCCACAGCACCGACAGCGGTAGCGAGCGGGCCGGCAACAGCTTGTGGCCTGCCACAAGAGCGATCAGCAGAAAGCTCACCCCAAGCAGATAGCGCAACACATGGAGCTCCACAGACACCACCCCCAACGCCGGCACATAGCTTAAGGTGAGCGCCCACATGGTAGGTGCAAACACCAAAGTCAGCGCAAGAGTGATTGCCACCAACGCACCGCACAAAACAAACAGCAGATCCTGAACAATGCGAAACCAGGCGGGCCGTGTTTCCGTCAGCCTGTAGGCCCGGTTCAACCCGGTACGCAAGGATTCAATCCCGCGCGAGGCCGTCCACAGGGTGATGGCGCCACTGATGGTCAACAAATCGCGCCGGGTGCTGGTGAGAAGGTTCGTGATCTCGTCTTCCAACGGTCCGATAATCGCCTGGGGCACCGTATGCACCAGGCTGTCGATCGCTTGGGCAGCCATCTCTTCGTCCACGAAGAAACCGGTGAGCGAAAACACAAAGATCAAGAACGGGAAGACGGCCAAGATGATGCAGTAGGCAATGTTGCCGGAGTTGGGGAAGCCATCATCGGCATGAAACCGCCCATAGGCGTCTTCCAGAATGTCCCAGATCGCCCGCAGCATGTGGGTCAGCCTGTTTGTGCAAAGAGTGCAAAAACTAGGACCGCGCAGAGATTCTCACAAGCATTTGCAGCAAGGCCTAGCCCTTATCGCCCGTGCCCGCTAAGAGGGTCCTCCTTCAGCCAAACGCCCTGCCCAATGTCCAAATCAATCCCAACCGCTCAAGACACACCTCCACGCTGGCTCGCAGCCGCACCGGTTTTCTTCGTGCTTCTCTGGGCTACGGGATTTGTTGGCGCGGGCCTTTCCATGCCCCACTCGGAGCCCTTCACCTTTCTCACCGTGCGCTTTGCCGCTGTGGTGCCGTTGATGGCCGTTCTGGCCTGGCTCGTGAAGGCGCCCTGGCCACCGCTATCGGATGCTCTCAACGCGGTGTTCGTCGGCGCGGTGATCCACGGGATCTATCTGGGCGCCGTGTTCTGGGTGATCGACCGAGGCATGCCCACCGGCGTCTCGGCCCTCATTGTCGGCCTGCAGCCCCTGCTGACGGCCGTGATCGCCGGACGCCTTTTGGGGGACGATGTTCGGCCGCGCCACTGGTTTGGCCTCGGATTGGGCCTGTGCGGCGTGATTCTGGTCCTGTGGCCGAAGCTCAATCTTGAAGGCAGTGGCATTAACGCCATCACCATCACGGCCGGATTTGTCGGCGTGGCCTCAATCTCGTTGGGCACCGTCTATCAAAAGCGGTTCGTCACCGGCGTCAACCTGGTCACCGGGGCAGTTTGGCAATATGTGGGCGCCACACTTGCCACAGGCCTGGCCGCCCTGGCGTTCGAGGAGGGCATCATTGTCTGGCACCGCGATGTGGTGATCGCCTTCTTCTGGCTCACCTTCGTTTTGTCCATCGGAGCCGTGAGCCTCTACATGGTGATGATCCGCCATGGCCAGGTCTCCAAGGTGTCAGCGGTGTTCTATCTGGTGCCGGCCATCGCAGCGTTGATTGCCTGGGCCATGTTCGGCGAAACGCTCTCTGTGGTGCAAATTGCCGGCATGGCTGTCTGCGCTCTGGCCGTTGCGCTCGCCACCCGCCCGGGCGGTTGATCGGAATCTGGGCGGCAAAATGTCGTTCATTTGGCCTATATTGCAGTGCACAAACTTCAGGTATACCTAAGTCCACCGTTTTGATGGGATGACAAAGATGAGCGCTGCTGAAGATTTTGCGCCGGCCGGACCGGTGCTCGAAGGGCTGACCAGCCTGACCCGCGAGGCCGTGGACGCGGTCCAAACCATCTATGCCCTTGCGCGCCAAAGAGTGGCAATTTTTGTCACCGGCACCGATGGCAAGATTGCGCCCGAACTGCTTGAGCGCGATCAGCACTCCACTCATGGCTTGGCCTGGCTTGCCACCTATGCGCAAACTTTGGAGCAAATGTCGCTCTATGCGGAGCGCATGGAAACCGAAGGGCGCCTGGGCGAACTGGAAGCTCTGCTGGTGCAGGCCTGCTTCGGGGAATACCTCAACCAGATCAATGGCGGCATTCCCATGAGCCAGGTAGAGATGGTGCGCCCGTCAGATCTGGGCCTCACCTGGGAAGAAATGGCCCCCATGCGCGAAGGCGCCGCGGCGGCTCTCAGAGCCCATGGCAACACCTCCCTGGTGCGCAAGGCCATCACCGAGCACATGTTGGACGCCGACGGCCACGCCACTATGGGCGATGCGGGCTTGGATGAAACGCTGGAGCAGATGCGCGAAGAGATGCGCCGCTTTGTGGCCGCCGACGTGGCGCCTCATGCGCACCAGTGGCACCTGAACAACGAGTATATTCCGCTCGAAGTGGTCGACAAAGTGGCTGAACTGGGCGTTTTCTGCCTCACCCTTCCCGAAGAGCATGGCGGCCTCGGCTTGGGCAAAGAAAGCATGTGCGTGGTCTCCGAGGAACTCTCCCGCGGCTACATTGCCGTGGGTTCGCTCGGCACCCGGGCGGAAATCGCCGCCGAACTCATCATTTGTGGCGGTACTGAAGAGCAGAAAGCCAAATGGCTGCCGAAAATCGCCTCCGGCGAAATCCTGCCTACAGCCGTGTTCACCGAACCCAATACGGGCTCGGATCTGGGCTCCCTGCGGACGCGCGCGGTGCGCGACGGCGATGTCTACAAGGTAACAGGCAACAAGACCTGGATCACCCATCCGGTCCGCGCCGACGTCATGACGCTTCTCGCCCGCACCAATCCGGACGAGAAAGGGTATCGCGGCCTTTCCATGTTCCTGGCCGAAAAGCCGCGCGGCACCGATGAAGACCCGTTCCCGGCCGAAGGCATGAGCGGCGGCGAGATCGAAGTGCTCGGCTACCGGGGCATGAAGGAGTATGAGATCGCCTTCGACAATTTCGAAGTGAAGGCGGAAAACCTCTTGGGCACCGAAGAAGGTCAAGGCTTCAAGCAGCTTATGCAAACCTTCGAATCCGCCCGCATCCAGACCGCGGCCCGCGCCCTCGGGGTGTGCCAGAACGCATTGGACATCGGCCTCGGCTATGCCCAGGACCGCAACCAGTTCGGCAAGCCCATCGTCTCGTTCCCGCGCATCTCCAACAAGCTGGCCATGATCGCTGTGGAAACCATGGCGGCCCGCCAGCTCACCTACTATTCGGCCCGCCAGAAGGACGGCGGCAAGCGCTGCGACATTGAAGCCGGCATGGCCAAGCTGCTCGCCGCCCGGGTGGCCTGGTCGGCGGCTGACAATGTGCTGCAGATCCATGGCGGCAACGGCTTTGCGCTGGAATATGAGATCTCCCGGGTGCTGTGCGATGCGAGGATCTTGAACATCTTTGAAGGTGCTGGCGAAATCCAGGCCCAGGTGATCGCCAGGCGGCTTTTGGACGGCGCCAACTGAGATCTTATGCCCAAAGGGCTATGAGGCCGCCCGCCGGACGTGCTATGCACAGATCTCTTGGGGTGGCCCATTGCGAGTTTTGGGTGCGGTGTCTGAAAAGTCTATCCTCATCACCGGGTGTTCTTCCGGCATTGGTTATCATTGCGCGCACGGTTTGAAGGAGCGCGGCTGGCGCGTGTTCGCAACGGCGCGCAAACCGCAAGACCTCGCCCGCCTCAAATACGAGGGTCTGGAAACCGTCTACCTGGACTATGCGGACGCCAAATCCATCGCCCACTGTGCCGAACATGTGCTTCAGCACACCCAGGGCAAGCTCTTCGCGCTTTTCAACAACGGAGCCTATGGCCAGCCTGGAGCTGTTGAGGACCTGTCTACGGATGTGCTGAGGCGCCAACTGGAAACCAACGTGTTCGGCTGGCACGACCTGACCCGCCGCCTGCTTCCGGCCATGCGCCGAAACGGAGCGGGGCGGATTATCCAGAACTCGTCCGTTTTGGGACTGGTCGCCTTGAAGTGGCGCGGTGCCTACAACGCCTCGAAATTTGCCATTGAAGGCCTCAGCGATACCTTGCGCCTGGAGTTGGAGGGCACCGGCATTCACGTGGTGCTGATTGAACCGGGCCCGATCAAGACCAAGTTCGTGGACACCTCCCTGGAGCATTTCCGCAAACACATCGATCTGGAGGGATCGGCGCACACAGAGCTTTACAAGACCCAGCTTGCGCGCATGGAAGGCACGTCCCAAACCGCAGGAAGCCGGTTCAGGCTGGGCCCGGACGCGGTTCTCAAATGTCTCGTGAGCGCTTTGGAGGCCCAGAACCCGAAAGCGCATTACTACGTGACCACCCCCACCCATGTGATGGCTGCCCTGCGCCGCGTTCTGCCGCACCGGCTGCTGGACCCCATGCTCTCCTATTTCTCGGACCACTAGATGAGCGCGCGGTCTATCCTCATAACGGGCTGCTCCACGGGCATCGGCCACTATTGCGCCGGGTCGTTGAAAGAGCATGGCTGGCGCGTCTTCGCCACAGCCAGGAAGGCGGAGGATGTGGACCGGCTGAACAGTGAGGGTTTCGAGGCGCTCCACCTGGACTATGCCGATCACACGTCCATCACCGCCTGCGTAAACGAGGTGACAAACCGCACCGGCGGAACGCTCGATGCCCTCTTCAACAACGGCGCCTATGGCCAGCCCGGCGCCGTGGAAGATCTGCCCGTGGAGGCGCTCAGAGCTCAGTTCGAAGTGAACGTCCTGGGCTGGCATGAGCTTATCGTTCAGGTCCTGCCCATCATGCGGGCCCAGGGACATGGACGGATCGTCCAGAATTCGTCCGTCCTTGGCCTGGTGGCGATGAAATGGCGCGGGGCTTATGTGGCCTCAAAGTTCGCCCTGGAAGCCCTTTCCGACACCTTGCGCCTGGAACTGCGCGGCACGGACATTCATGTGATCACGATCGAACCGGGACCGATCACGAGCCAGTTTCCTGCCAATTCCGCCAAGAAACTTAGGGCGCATATTGACCTGAAGAACTCCGTGCACCGGGAGGCGTACGGCAAGCACCTGAAGATGTTGGAAGCCGGCGGCACAAGTTCGCGCGTTAAGCTTGAGCCCAAAGCGGTGTGCGACAAACTGATTTGGGCCCTTGAAAGCCCATGGCCCAAGGCTCATTACTACGTGACGTTTCCGACACACCTGTTGGCAACCCTCCGGCGCATCCTGCCTCAGCGGCTGCTTGACCGGTTTTTGCTCTTTGCGTCCGGTAAGGAATAGACAAGCCAAATGAACGTTCTTGAATACCTGGTCCCTGTTGCCATCGGCGCAGTGTTCATCGTCCTGATTTTAGGCCTTTGGAACATGATGCGCGGCGGCAGTTCGAACCGCTCCCAAACCCTCATGCGGTGGCGCGTGATCCTTCAGTTCGTCGCCATCTGCGTCATCATGGGTGCCATTTGGCTATCGCAATCCTCTTAAACCAGCACGGGAAAGAGTTATGGCTTGGAAAGATGATAAACGGTTTGTCACGGTAAAGGGCCGTTCCATGGCCTACAAACAGATGGGCGAAGGCGACCCCATTCTGTTCCTCCACGGCAACCCGACCTCTTCGTTCCTCTGGCGCAACATCATGACACCGCTGGCGGCGACGCATCAGTGCTTTGCTCCCGATCTCATCGGCATGGGCGATTCCGACAAGCTGCCCGATCCGGGCCCAGAAAGTTATCGGTTCGTGGAGCACCGGGACTATCTGAACGGCATACTTGACCAGATCCTGCCTGATGCGCCCGTGGTTCTGGTGATCCACGACTGGGGCTCAGCCCTTGGATTTGACTGGGCCCGCCGCAACCCCAGCCGGGTCCGCGCCATTGCGTACATGGAAGGCATTGTCCGACCCATGGGGTGGGACGAGTTCAACCAGCAGGCGCGCCCGGTGTTTGAAGGGTTCCGCTCCCCCGCCGGCGAAGAGATGGTCCTGGAAAAGAACGTTTTCGTGGAACGGGTGTTGCCCGGATCCATTTTGCGGGATCTGGACGATGAGGAGATGGCCGAATACCGGCGGCCCTTCCAGGACGCGGGCGAAGACCGCCGTCCCACCCTCACCTGGCCCCGGCAGATCCCTCTGGGCGGTGAGCCCGCCGATGTGGTGGAGATCGTCGAGGAGTACGGCGCGTGGCTGAGCCAGAGCGATCTGCCGAAGCTTTTCATCAACGCAGAACCCGGCGCTATTCTGATCGGCGACCAAAGAGAGTTCTGCCGCTCCTGGCCAAACCAGACCGAGGTCACCGTGAAGGGTGCTCATTTCATCCAAGAGGATTCGTCAGCAGAAATTGCCGAGGCGATTGCTGGCTGGCTAGAGACCTTCTGAGCATAGAAGGTATAGAGGGCGAAGCACCGGCCGTCTGCGCCGGATGCCGGTCTGTACCGGGCTCAGGATGATTGCCAGACGCCGCTAAAACGGTTAGGCAAACGGTCATGGTTGTATTGAACAAGATCTACACAAAGACCGGCGATCGCGGGAACACCGCGCTCGGCACCGGTGAACGCGTGGTCAAGCACCACACCCGCATCTCCGCCTATGGGACCGTGGACGAGACGAACGCGGTCATCGGCATGGCGCGCCAATCCACAAGCTCCGATGATCTCGCCAAGGTGGATGAGATGCTGGCCAGGGTGCAGAACGATCTGTTCGATCTGGGCGCAGACCTGTGCACGCCGGACCGGGGTGAAAAGCTGGAGTGGGAGCCGTTGCGGATCTCGCCGGCACAAGTGGACCGCCTGGAGAAGGAGATTGACGAGCTCAACGCGGACCTGGAGCCCTTGCGCTCGTTCGTTTTGCCGGGCGGGCACCCGGCAGCAGCGGCCTTGCATGTGTGCCGAACCGTTTCGCGGCGAGCCGAACGGCTTATGGTTGAGCTGGCGGGCGAGGACGATGAGCCGGTCAGCGAAGCCGCCCTGCAATATATCAACCGGCTCTCAGATTTCTTCTTCGTGGCCAGCCGCTGGGTCAATGCCCGCCACGACGGCGATGTGCTCTGGGTTCCAGGCGCAAACCGCTAGGTCGATTTTGATGTTTGTGCCGCTGTCAGATAGCAACCCGCTGAAGATCATCAGTTTTCAGTATGTGACGGTCACGCTCATCGCCCTCAACGTGGCCATCTTCCTCTATTACCACCATGGTCCGGGCACGGCCGTGGAGCAGAACGCGCTCTACAGCTATGGCGTGATCCCGGCCGCTCTCTTCAACCATCAGGAGCTGGCGGAGACCCTGGTGCGCATGCCGGATCAGTTGACCTTGCTCACCTATCAGTTCTTCCATGCCGGCTGGCTGCACCTGCTCTCCAATATGGCCTTCCTCTGGGTCTTTGGGGACAATATTGAAGATTCGATGGGCCACTGGCGCTTTGCCGTGTTCTACATCTGCTGCGGCGTCTTTGCCGGTCTCGCCCACGCCGTGGCTGGTCCCCAGTCACCGGCTCCGCTTATTGGCGCGTCGGGGGCTGTTGCAGGTGTCCTGTCCGCCTACATGGTGCTGCATCCCAAGCAACAGGTCTGGGTGCTGTTTTTCTTGCGGATTCCCTTCAGATTGCCCGCTCTTTGGGCCATTGGCGCCTGGATTGCCTTCCAATTCTTCTCCCTGGCGGCCGATGACGGGACGGCGAAAGAGTCGGTCGCATGGTGGGCGCATATTGGCGGTTTCGTTGCCGGCATCCCCCTCCTCTTCCTCCTTGCCCCCAATTCCTTGCGCAGAACCCGGGAAATGCAGGAACGCGACGCTCAAGTTTAAGGGTGCGCTTTGCCGTCGCAAGTGTCACTCAACCGTCGTGTTGAATATTGACTCAAAGCCCCATTTGCCATCATAGCTTGCCGCCAATCAGCCTTTTAAGCGGGATTTGCGTGCTGTGGCTGGTATCCATCCTACATGTCTCAGGAGAAGTGAGAGATGAAGATTATCGTGCCCGTGAAACGGGTCGTTGATTACAACGTGAAAATTCGCGTCAAAGCGGACGGATCGGGCGTTGAATTGGCCAACGTCAAGATGTCCATGAACCCGTTTGACGAAATCGCCGTGGAAGAGGCTCTGCGCCTGAAAGAAGCCGGCAAGGCCGAAGAGGTGATCGCCGTCTCGGTTGGCCCGCAGCAGGCTCAGGAAACCATCCGCACCGCCCTGGCCATGGGCGCCGACCGCGGCATTCTGGTGAAGAATGACGAGTATGTGGAGCCCCTGGGCGTTGCCAAGATCCTCAAAGGCATTGTGGACGAAGAGCAGCCGGGCCTCGTTATCCTGGGCAAGCAGGCCATCGATGATGACTGCAACCAGACCGGCCAGATGCTGGCTGCCCTGCTGGGTTGGCCCCAAGGCACCTTCGCCTCCAAGCTCGACCTCAACGGCGGCGCTTCGTTGACCCGCGAGATCGACGGCGGCCTGCAGACCCTGAAGCTGCAGACGCCTATGGTGATGACCACGGACCTGCGCCTCAACGAGCCGCGCTATGCGTCCCTGCCCAACATCATGAAGGCCAAGAAGAAGCCGATCGACGAGAAAACCCCGGGCGATTATGGCGTAGACGTTGCGCCGCGCCTGACGGTGATCAGCACCGAAGAGCCGCCGCAGCGCCAAGCCGGCGTGATCGTTGGCTCGGTAGACGAGCTGGTCTCTAAACTCAAAGACGACGCAGGAGTGATCTGACCATGGCAACCCTGTTGATTGCGGAACACGACAATTCCGAACTGAACGAAGCCACCTCCAAGGCGCTCACAGCGGCCAAGGAAATGGGCGGCGACATTCACGTGCTGGTGGCTGGTTCCGGCTCCGGCTCTGCGGCGGAAGCGGCTTCCAAGCTGGACGGCGTTTCCAAGGTGCTGCACTGCGATGACGCGATGTTTGAGCGCCCCCTGGCGGAAAACATGGCAGCCCTCATCGTGCCTATGATGGACGGCTATGACGCCCTGGTGGCGCCGGCCACCACCAATGGCAAGAACATCTGCCCGCGCGTGGCGGCCATGCTGGACGTGATGCAGATCTCTGAGATCACCGCTGTAAAGAGCCCGGACACGTTTGAGCGTCCGATCTATGCGGGCAACGCGATCCAAACCGTTCAAAGCTCAGACGCCAAGAAAGTGGTCACCGTGCGCACCGCCAACTTCGCCGCCACCGGCGAAGGCGGCTCAGCAGCGGTGGAAAGCGTCGCAGCACCGGCCAATCCGGGCCTGTCTGAATATGTGGGCGAAGACCTCACCCAGTCAGACCGTCCGGAACTGACCTCTGCCAAAATCATCATTTCCGGCGGCCGCGGCATGCAGTCCGGCGACAATTTCGTCATGCTGGAGAAGGTGGCCGACAAGCTGGGCGCTGCCGTTGGCGCCTCGCGCGCTGCGGTGGATGCGGGCTTTGTGCCCAACAACTACCAGGTTGGCCAAACCGGCAAGGTGGTGAGCCCGGATCTTTACATTGCCGTGGGCATCTCCGGTGCCATCCAGCACTTGGCCGGCATGAAGGACAGCAAGGTCATCGTCGCCATCAACAAAGACGAGGAAGCCCCGATCTTCCAGGTGGCTGACTACGGCCTGGTGGCCGACCTCTTCACCGCTGTTCCCGAGCTGGAGGCTGCGCTTTAAGCGATCTTCACGGGCGTCATCCCGAAATTTTGCACCAGTAAAACATCCGGGACCCAGGGCCGCAGAACGTGCAACGCGCCGCTCCTGGCTCCCCGCATTCGCGGGGATGACGAACAGAGAACTGAAGCACCAGGGCCGGAGGGTGTTTACCTTCCGGCCCTTTTCTTTGCCTCAAATTCCACTCGATGAAAAAACAGTCCCTTACGCTCTTGTGCACCGCAACAAGGACAGGTAGGTTTCGTCTCCCGATAAGCTTAGTGCACCCGGGGTGGGTGCCGTGATGGGGTTAGACGATGGAAATCAAAAAGATTGGCGTCATCGGCGCCGGTCAGATGGGCAACGGCATTGCGCATGTCTGCGCGCTCTCTGGATATGACGTCAAACTCAACGATGTGAGCCTTGAGCGCATCGAATCCGGCCTGGCGACAATCAACGGCAATTTGTCCCGGCAGGTCAAATCGAACCGCATCTCAGAGGCTGAGCGCGACACAGCTTTGGGTCGCATTCAGATTGCCCAGTCCCTGGAAGAATTTGAAGATATTGACCTGGTGGTGGAGACGGCTGCCGAGGATGAGGCGATCAAGCGTCAGATCTTCGATGACGTCTGCAAGGTCCTGCGTCCCGAAGCGCTGTTGGGCTCCAACACCTCGTCACTCTCGATCACGCGGCTGGCCGCTGCCACGGACCGGCCGGAGCAGTTTATCGGCATCCACTTCATGAACCCGGTTCCGGTGATGGAGCTGGTGGAGCTGATCCGCGGCATCGCCACGTCTGAGGAAACCTTTGAGGCCGTTCAGACGTGTGTGGCCACCATGGGCAAATCCATTGCGGTGGCCGAGGACTTCCCGGCCTTCATCGTAAACCGCATCCTGCTGCCCATGATCAACGAGGCGATCTACACCCTTTACGAGGGCGTGGGTTCGGTGAAAGCCATCGACAAGGCCATGAAGCTGGGGGCCAACCACCCCATGGGTCCGCTGGAGCTGGCCGACTTTATCGGCTTGGACACCTGCCTCTCGATCATGCAGGTGCTCTATGAAGGCCTGGCCGACAGCAAGTACCGGCCCTGCCCGCTGCTGGTGAAGTATGTGGAAGCCGGCTGGCTGGGCCGCAAAACCCAGCGTGGTTTCTACGATTACCGCGGCGAGGAGCCCGTGCCCACCCGCTGATAAAGCGCTGGCGCCAGATCGCCCCTTGCCGCTAATCTGCCCTCTCTTCTTTATGGTGAGAAAGGGGCCTCGCTCATGGGCCAAACGTTCGTACGATTACTGAAAGACGGGCATCCGGACACCGGGATGGGCGCCTCCAACCTGATCGAGGCCGAAGCCTTCACCGGGGACGACAAGACCGAACGCATCCACGATTTTTTCGTCTCGGACGATGAGCAGGTCTCAGCCGGCGTCTGGGAATGCGCCCCATGCCGCGAGGAGATCAAGCGCTATCCGGTCAATGAGATGATGACCATTCTGTCCGGCTCGGTGACCCTGACCCGCCCGGATGGATCCTCAGAGACGTTCACGGCAGGCGACACATTCTTCGTGCCCAAGGGCACCCCATGCGTTTGGCATGTGACCGAACATTTGCGCAAATTCTACATGTGCGCGCCCTAAGACCGCCATGGGGCGCGAGCAGTTCTTTCGATCCGGCTGGTGCCGCTTTGCGTTTGACCCGGTCTTGGCAAACTGGGTGCACCACGGCCTGGAGGCTGCCCGCAACACCCTGAACGCGCCCGAGCAGGCCGAGTGGCTGCGCTGCGGCGGCACTTGGTTTGCCGGCGTGAATGCGTTGCCCAACGATGAGCGCGGGTCCGTCGCCGGCGGCCCGGCGGTTTCAGGGGCCGCAGTTGACTTCATTGCGCATGAGTTGGGCCTCACCGGCTTCACCTGGGACCGGGCTCAGGTATCGATCTGTTATCCCGGCTATCCCAAGCCCGGCGATCAGGAAACCGAAGCGGCCGCCCGCTTCCGCCGCAACCGGGACGCAGCGCATGTGGACGGGTTGTTGCCGGAAGGACCAAACCGCCGCCGGCACCTGCGCGAGCATCATGGCTTTCTGTTGGGCATCCCCATGGCCGAAGTGGGCGCCGGGGCATCGCCGCTGGTGGTGTGGGAAGGCTCGCACGAGCTCATGCGTTCAGCGTTCAGTGAGGTGTTTCAGGATTTGCCGCCTGAAGCCTGGGGCGATGTGGATGTGACCGAGCCTTATCAGGCCGCGCGCCGGCAGGCGTTTGAGAGCTGCCGGCGGGTGGAAATCACCGCCCAACCCGGGGAGGCTTATCTGGTGCACCGCTTGGCCCTACATGGGGTGGCACCCTGGGCCGACGGGGCGACAGCCGGGCCCGACGGACGCATGATCTGTTATTTTCGCCCGGAATTGGGTGGGCCGGAAGATTGGCTCCGGGCGGCGTAGTACCAAACTCAACCATCAAGGCCAAATAGCGCTGATTTAATATTGATATCAGAGCGTTACGCGAAATTGGGTTCGTTCGGAAGTTCAGCCCATATAGGTTACTTTCGGTCGATTTTATGCCAATTTAGGTATAAAACATTCCAGTTATTGGAAGCAGATACCTTGTTTCATGGAGATCAAGGTCTCACACGCGAAACGTCTGCATTGCCTGGGTGTCGAACTCAATGCCGAGGCCAGGGGCGGACGGACGCTCAATGCTCCCCTGCCGAACGGGCATCCGGCCTGTGCAAAGACTGTCCAATGCCCCCTCAAAAAGAGGGAAATACTCCGTCAGTCCCAGATTGGGCAGCCCCAGTGCACTGTGAACGGCTGCGGCCGTGCCGAGAGCCATGCTGTTTGAGTTATGCGGTGAGACGGTTACGAAATACGGTTCAGCCATCGACGCGATCGCCTGCATTTCCAGAAGGCCGGATTGACAGATGTCGGGGTTGATGATGTCGACCGCACGTTCGGCAAACAGCGCTTCAAACTCCCGGCGTGATGGCAGCGTTTCACCCGTCAAGAGCGGTTGCGTGATGGAGGTCCTGACATAGCGCATACTCGCAGCATCGCTCGGCGCGAACGGATCTTCCAGCCATACCAGGTCGTAAGGCTCAAGGGCCTTGGCAATTTGGATCGCCCGGGCCGGAGTGGCGTGCCGCCAGAGATCCACAGCCAGACCAATCTCCGGTCCAACCGCGTCTCGGACCGCCGACATCACAGCAACGCCCTCGTCCATGGTGGTGTTCAGGGTAAACGGATAGAGCTTGATGGTCTGGTGACCGGCCGCAACCTGACGTGCCGCCATCTCGGCAAACGCATCAGGTGTCTGCGGGTTCGGTGAAAAGATGTTGGCGTAGACGGGAACCGCGTCATGGCACGCACCGCCCAGAAGCTGATAGACCGGCGCGCCAAGACGTTTGCCCAGCGCATCCCACAGAGCGATCTCTATGCCCGCATAGGCGCTGTACACCTCCAGTCCCGGACGTTGCTGGCCGAAAGCGCCAAAAGCTTCTGCGTGTACACGTCTGATATCGGTGGCGGACCGGCCACATAGCCTGTCCCCAACAGTACGAACCATCGCGGCCAGGGCATGTTCGCGGTCGCTCAACATGTGACACTCGCCCCACCCGACGATGCCATCGTCGGTTTCCACGCGAACCAGGAGGTACGGCTTGTGCGACCACCAGGCATGTGGATCGCGATCGGCCGGTATGAGGTAGGGATCGATCTGAGCAATACGAGACGTCATGCGGGGTCCGTTGTCTCTCCTCTCGCCTTAGTGCTTGTAAGACGGATCAAGCCGGTCGCACCGTCGCAAAAGCGCCGGCCATTCGTATTGCCCGGGCGCAAACGCATTGTATTGCTTGCGCGAAAGCTCCCAGAGGGACGGGGAGGCCGCATCAAGCTCCAGGCCTGAACCTTGGCCGGCCAGGGCTGTCTGGCACATACGGATCAGATAGTACATGTTCATGAAGGCTTCGCCTGCCGTCTCGCCCACAGTGAGGAAGCCATGATTGCGCATGATGAGGCACTTCTTGTCGCCCAAATTCTCCGCAATCCTGAAACGCTCATCCAGATCGACCGACAGACCTTCCCAATCGTGATAGGCGATCTCGCCGTAGAGCATGGAGGAATCCTGGATCAGGTGGGGAATGCCGTCCTTGAACGCGGTGGCCGCGATCGCCACCGGGGGATGAGCGTGGAACACAAACCTGTGGTTCGGATGATGCAGATGGATCGCGCTGTGAATGACGAAGCCGGCGGTGTTAACATCGCTGGGGCCTTCCAGCACATTTCCGTTCTCGTCCACCTTGATCAAGTTGGAGGCGGTGACCTCCTCATAGAGCAGACCGAACCGGTGCATAAGGAAATTGTGGTCAGAGCCGGGGACACGGGCGGTTATGTGGTTCCAAACCGTGTCATCCCAGCCGAACATTGCGGTGAGACGGAACATGGCGGCGAGGTCAACCCGCACCTTATGTTCCTCCGGGCTGGTGGCGATGACGCCGTCAGCGTGCTTGAAATCTTCCGTTGAAAGCTGGGTGTTCATGAGTGTCCGTTCCCTGATGATGTCATTGTAACTACCGAATGGCGCCCGCGGCCAGCACTAAGCGCGCTTCCTCTTCAAACCCCTGATCCTCCAGCAGAAGGCGCAGGCGCTGATGGAAGTCTTCGCGCGGCACGCTGCAGATCTGCAAGAACCGGTTCGGGTCCGTGAAATGGGTCCGGGCGTGCAGAATCCGGTGGTTGTCGAACAGCACGGCCTCGCCCGGCTTCAGACGGAGACGCAGTTGGTTCTCATCCGCCATCATGAGTTGGGTCAGGCGGTGATGGGCGGCGTAGTACGGTTCAACAAACTCGCCGGGCAGATCCATCGGACCGGCAGAGCGGGTGTGAATGCGCACGCCGCAGATCTCGCCTTCATCATCGGTGGCGAACATTGGGACACGGACCTCTTGAAACAATGTGCCCTCATGGCGCCGGATAAAGGGCTGGCTGAACTCACACAGGAGTTTGAACTGGTCCGGATGATTATTCCGCATGGTGTGTGCCAGATGGAAGCCGTCCACAAGAACCGTGTCGCCGCCATCATCGGCCATGCGCACGCAGCCCAGCGCCATCACGCCGGGAGGTGTATAGCGGAACGGTTCATCCGTATGTGGCGGGACAGGCCGCGTGGTGTTGCCCATGGTTCGGACCTTGCTGGAGGGCGAGAGGTCGAAAATCTTGGCATAGGCAGACTCGCCGAGATCGCCAATGAGGTTCGCAACCTTCGCCACGGCACCGGGCTCTGCCGCGCCACCGGTCACAACGACAAATCCCCAGTCCCGCAGCATGCGGCACAGCTCCAGTCGCGTGGCGTCATCTTCCGCCGCGCGTTCGAAGTCGACGCTGGGAAGCTCCGCTGAAATCCGGTGGTCCCAAAGTTCGGGCCTGTGCCGCCGTGCGCGGCGGCTCTCGGCATCGTAGCCATTCTGCCGAAGCCAGGCCGGCTGGTAGACCGATTGGTGATCGTCCGGCGACCAGGTCACCTCAAGGGTTCCGTCTGGAGAGATGTTGACGCGTCTTGGATGGACGTTCAAATCCAAGTCGCACGGCACAAGAAAGCGCTTGCTTGAATAACAATCCCCACACTCATCGCAGTGGCAGCAGTCACGCAACCAAATGTAATGGTAGAAGCTCTCGTGGCCATCGTTCCAGGTGAGGCGAAGGCCAGTGCCGGTATCCTCATAAGCTTCAATTGCTTGCTCGCTTACATCCCTGAGCTGAGCCAAGGCCATGGCCATCATCCTCCAATAATCTCGCTGACTGGGGCCATATTCTATGGAGGTCCGGTTCTGTGCCTATTGCCTCTAGCAGCATATCTTATATGCTTTTTAAAGCATGGCATCTGAACCTGAATTCTCAATCCATCAGATGCGGGTGTTCGCGTCGATCGCCCGGCATGGAAGCATGTCCGCTGCCGCCTCAGCGCTCTCTTTGCCTCAACCATCGGTGAGCCGGCTGGTGGGGCGGATCGAGGCGACGGCAGGCGTTCACCTGTTTTCCCGCACGGCAGATGGTGTCTCCCTGACAGACGCCGGGAAGGTGTTCCTCCAGAATGCGGAGCAGGCGCTCCACTTCCATGACCTGGCCTACGCCAAACTGCAGGACATCCGTGGCAAGCTGGTCGGAGAAGTCCGCATCGCGGCGCCGGAAAGCGTCAGCGACAATCTTTTCGCACCGTTGATCAGACAGTTTCAGGAGACCCATCCCGAAGCGGCAATTCGCGCCATGGCCGCCTTCAGCGCCTCCATCCCTCCTCTGCTGGAGGCCGGGACCATTGACATTGGTATCATCGCCAACACCCATCCGGCGCCCGGCGGAACATGCGAAGATCTCTGTACGGAACGGTTCTTTCTGATTGGAACCGAGCGGTCAAAGGAGGTTCGCCCTCCCACAATACCCCTGGCTCAGGCGGCCAAGCTCCCGCTCATTCTCAACGCAATGCCGGGCGGGTTCCGAACCTTGATTGACGAAGCCTTTCAGTCTCTCGGCCAAAGCCCAAGCGCGCGCATTGAAATCGATGCGAATGCTCCTCTGCTGGACCTGATACTGGAAGGGGAAGGCTTTACGATCATGCCCTACAGCATCATTGCCCAGAAGCGCCAGCGCTTGGGGCTCGCGGCCGCTGAGATCGTCGAGCCTGTCCTCACCAGAAAACTGTCCATGTATGTCGCCCGTCGCCGCCCGCTGACGCCGCTTGTTCGTGAGGCCGCGCGCCAGGTCAGGGCGGTGATGTCCGCACTGGCATTCGACACGCGCTGGTCGATGATCAGCTCGTAAGCCGGTGAACCGGCGGCGTTCTCCCGGTAGGCTCGCACCTACTGCTGTGCGGTGAGCCCAAAGGCTTCCTGGCGCGATTTCGACCAGGCCTGGATCAGGCGATCCGCCACCATGGCAATGATCGCCATGCCGATCCCGGCAATGATCCCCACGCCGAAATCGCCATCGCCAAGGCCGATATACACCTGCTGGCCCAGACCGTTGGTGCCCACCAAGGCGGCAATCACCAACATGGCGATGCCGTAGAGGATCGTCTGGTTCAGCCCAAGCATGATCACCGGCAGGGCGAGCGGCAGCTTCACCTGCCACAGAAGCTGCCACTTGGTGCAGCCCATGCAGGTGGCCGCCTCGATCACATCGGCCGGCAGGTTGCGCAGGCCATGCTCGGTATAGCGGATGGCCGGCACAAAGGCATAAGCGATGATCGCCAACAGCGCGGTGAACTCACCGATCTTGAAGATCATCACGAACGGAATGAGGATCACAAACAGCGGCATGGTCTGCATGGTGTCGTTGATGGGTCTCAGGATCGCCGAAACCCGGTCGCTGTGCGCCCCGGCAATCCCCAGCAAGGCCCCAAAGCCAAACGAAATGACCACGGCCAAGCCGCAGAGATAGACCGACAACATGGCTTGCGGCCAAATGCCAGTGACCAGAATGAAGGCCATGCTGAGCGCAACGCCGATGGCAAGCCCGCGCCCGCCCACGCACCAGGCCAGAAACGTCACCATTGCCAGCAGGGCCGGCCAGGGCAGCTTGGTGAGGCCGAAGAAGAACAGGATGCCAAAGAACGCGATCGTCAGGGCCAGGTTTACACTGCCCCGCACCCAAGCCCAGGCCGCAAGACCAGCCACCAAAACCAGATAGGCGATCTTCAAGGGCGTGGTGAATTCAAAGCCCCAGGAGTAGGGCGATATGGTCTGCTCCAAGCCGATCCGCGCCGGCAGCATGATGAAGAAAAACGCAAAGCTCTTCACGCTTTCAATCACACCGCGGAAGGCCAGCACAAACCCCTCCAGCGCTTCATTCATGGCCTCGGCCGGATAGAACTCCCAGCCTTCCGGAAAGCTCCTGAACAGCGGGAACACCTGGGCGGCGAGAAACAGGCCAATCGCCAGCGCCGCCGCCACAAGCCAATACCAATAGCGATCGGTGAAGCTGGTGGATTGCTCAAAGTCGCTGCGATCCTTGAGCGCCAGGCCCGCCGTGATGCGATCCATCACCATGGCCATCAGCGCAATCACAATGCCCGCCAGAAGGCTTTCGCCAAACTCCGCCTTGCGCACTTTGGAGATCACCTCCCAGCCGATATCCGCCGTGCCCCCGATGATGGACGCGATGATCACCATGGACAGAGCCGCCATGGTGGTCTGGTTGGCCCCTAAGAGCAGTTGGCGCGCTGCCGTGGGGATCTGCACCTGCCAGAACAATTGCCAGCCCGTGGCCCCTGACATGAGACCGGATTCGATGACTTCGGCCGGCACGCTTCTAAGACCCAGCATGGTGTTGCGCACCATGGGCGGGAAGGCATAGATCAGGCTGGCGATCAGCCCCACCACCGGGCCAAAACCGAACAGCATGATAATGGGAATGAGATAGGCAAACGCCGGAACGGTCTGCAGCAGATCCAAGACTGTGACGATCAACCGTTCAGAGCGCGGGAAGTAATAGCCCGCCACGCCCGTGACAAAGCCAATGAAGATCGCCAACGGCACCGAGATGGCCACCAGCGACAGGGTGTTCATGCTCTCGGTCCAATAGCCCACCAGCACCATGTAAAACATGGCCGCTACGGTGAAGATCACCAGCCGCCAGCCCGCCGCCGCATGGGCCGCCACGGCACAAAGCGCGATGGTCACCGGCCAGGGCAGCCACTGCAGCAGCACCTGAACGGCTTTCAGCGGCACATCCAGCACGGCGGATATGCCCCGGAAAATGAAACCGAACGTGGCCTCGAACCAGGCCATGGCCGTGTTCAGCATGCCTTTGAGCGGCACCACCCAATCGGTGGGGTAGACAATCAGCCAACCCGCCTTGTCGCGCAGAGCCAGCATCAGAAGCGTCGCGGCCAGAAGGCCGATCCAAATCCAGGTTGTCCGGTCGATCCGTTCCATCACGCCGATGCCTCTTCAGCGTCGGGCCGCTTGGCCGCCTCGGAGGCCAGCGCATTGACCACATTCTGAGCGGTCGCCACACCGATCACCTTGCCCGATGCGTTCTCCACGGCAATGCCGGTTTTGTGGTCGGCCAGTTGCGGCAAAAGGGTTTCAACAGAGGTATCGGCGGACACCCGCGGCATGCGCGCCGTGGCCTTCTTGGTTTTGTCCACCACAGTGGAGGCGGTCAGCACCCGGGCAATGGGCACATCGCCGGTGAACTCTTTCACATAGTCATCGGCCGGGTTCATGATCAGATCGGCCGGCGTTCCGATCTGCACCACCGCCCCATCGCGCATGATGGCCATGCGGTCTGCGATCCTCAGCGCCTCCAGAAAATCGTGGGTGATGAACACAATAGACTTCTGGAGCTGGTTTTGAATGCGCAGGAACTCGTCTTGCATCTGCCGGCGAATGAGCGGATCGAGCGCGGAGAACGGCTCGTCCAGAAACCACAACTCCGGCTCCACGGCGAGCGAGCGGGCAATGCCCACCCTCTGCTGCTGACCGCCGGATAGCTGACGCGGATAGCTCGCCTCGCGTCCCTCAAGGCCCACCAGCTCTATGACCCGGCTGGCCCGCTCGCGCCTTTCTGAGAGCCCCATGCCCTGAAGCTTCAACGGGAAAGCAATGTTGTCGAACACATTGAGGTGGGGCAACAGACCGAAGCTCTGAAACACCATGCCCATCTTGTGACGCCGAATGTCGATCAGCTCGGTGGGGGACTTCTTGAGCAGGTCCTCGCCGTCCAAAAGGATCTCGCCGGCCGTGGGTTCCACCAGACGTGACAGGCAGCGCACCATGGTGGATTTACCTGAGCCGGACAGGCCCATGATGACGAAGATCTCCCCCACATGCACGTCGAAGCTCACATTGGCGGCAGCCACGATATGACCGGTATCGCGGATCTTGGCGGCATGAGCGTCGGCATCGCCCACGCTCCCGGACCCGGCAGAGAAGAACTGCGCCGGCGCCTCGCCGTACACCTTCCACACGTTGCGGCACGACACCTTGACGGTTTTCGACCCGCTTGCCCCATTTGCCTTTTTCGTCGCCATGGCGAACGCTACCCCACTCAGCTTTTGGTCCTTAAAAAACGAAGAAGGCCGGGCTTTGCCTGTCTCAGCAGCACCCGGCCTTCACTGTTCGTGTCAACTATGCGCCAGACGCATTACTTTTTGGCGGCCTCTACCCAAGGCTTCCAAGTCGCTTCATTGGCGTTGACCCATTCGGCCACAACCTCTTCCAGCTTGCGCTTCTTATTGTCGATTTCAAGCATCATCACGTTTTGGGTGTTGTTATCGAGGCTCATCATTTCAACGAGCTTGTAAGCGCCGGGCCACTTGTCTTTGAAGCCCTTCCAGACGACTTTGCCGATATTGGCTTGCGCAAAACCGCAGTCGCCCGTTTTGTTGGGGTCGAAGCCATGCTTGGGATCGGTGCCACAGTCGGCATGCGCCGCCGGCAGCTCAATCCAGTCGAACTTCAGCTCAGCATGGATCCAGTGCGGGGCCCAGAACATCATCAGCATGGGGGCCTTAGCCGCATAAGCACTTTTCAGCTCGGCAATCATCGCGCCCTCAGAGCCACCGGCAATCGGCGCCAGGGGAAGGCCGGCATTGTTCACCAGGTCTTTGGACCGCGTGCCCCAGTCGGCCGGATAGGTGATGAGGCGCCCCTTGGGGAACGTCTCGGCATTGCCAAAGGCCTGCGCACATTTCATCAGCGCATCGGCAGCGGGCAGGCCGGGGCATTTCTCAGCCATGTAGGCCGGATACATCCAGCCTTCTTTCGGCGCCAGGCCCAACGGGCCCACTTCTACGATGTCGCCCGACTTCACAGCCTTGGGGTAAATGTCGCCCACATTGTTGTCCCAGGTTTCCGGCTGCAGGTGCAGGTTGCCTTGGGCGATGGCCGCAAATTGCGGCACGGCGCCGGCGGTCACGTACTCAACCTTATAACCCGCCTTCTCCAAAAGTTGGCCGGCAATGTGGGCCGAGATGTGCTGGCCGGTCCATTCGTTGATGGCGATCTTGATGGGATCGCTCGATGCGGCAAGCGCTCCCACCGTGCTGGCCGCCAGGAAAGCAGCCCCAGCGAAAAGTGAACGTAGTTTGGTCATGATGTCTCCCTTTTGTAAGTTTGTATTGGCGGGACGGCGCAGCCATCCGCTCGCTTTAGCCCTCAATAAAATCCCGGTTCCTCCACTCGGTCGAAATCCTACCAGCCGAATTGAGATCATCAAGCAGTTTTTCAAGCTCCGGAAAGTGCCAGATGGCGCTTGCATCAAGGGCGCGCCACTCTAAGAATGACCGCATGGGCACCATCATCATATTCCAAGCCAAGAATATCATCACCATGACGCCGCATCGGCCGGAAGCCACCCATGTGGCAGTGCGGGACGGCCAGATCCTTGCCGTGGGGACCTTAGAGGAGGTGTCCGGCTGGGGGCCTTACGAGCTCGACACCAGCCTTGCCGACAAGGTGCTGATGCCGGGTTTCGTCGAAGGCCACTGCCATCTTCCGGAGGGCGGCATCTGGCGCTATCTCTACACCGGTTACCATCCGCGCATCGACCCGAACGGCCGGCACTGGGACGGCATCGGCACCATTGAGGGCGTGATTGCGCGTATGAAGGAGCTCGACGCGGAGCTGAGCCCGGACGAAGCCCTGATCGCCTGGGGCTTTGATCCGATCTTTCTGGGGGCCCGGCGGCCGACCCGGCACGATCTTGACCAGGTCTCCACCACCCGGCCCATTGTCATGATCCATTCCAACTTCCACGTGCTCACGGCCAACACGGCCGCGCTGGACCTGGCAGCCTTTCCCGATGACCTGGACATGGAGGGCCTGGTGCGCGGAGACGATGGGCGCCCCAGTGGGGAGCTTCAGGAGATGGCGGCCATGTTCCCGGTGATGCGGCGTGTGGGCGTGGACTTCCGAGACCTCGCCCGCCACCGGCCCGAGCTTTATCTGTTCGGCAAGGCCTGTATCCGCGCCGGTGTCACCACGGCGACAGATCTCTACAATAGCCTGCCGGAAGAAGACCTGCAGACCCTTCTCACCGTCACGGCAGAGCCGGATTTTCCGGTGCGCATCGTGCCGGCTCTCAACACACTTTCCGCTCCGCCGGACGAGATCGTGAGCCGCGCTCTTGAATTGCGCGACCGGAGCACCGACAAGCTGCGCCTGGGTCAGGTGAAGCTCATGACGGATGGTTCCATCCAGGCATTCACCGCGCGCCTCCTTGCGCCCGGCTACTATTCCGGTGCGCCCAACGGCATTTGGAACATCGCGCCGGAGGCCCTTGATGTGCTCGTGGAAAAATTGGTGGCGGCCGGCATCCAGATGCACATCCACACCAACGGTGACGAGGCCACCGAGGTGACCTTGCACGCCATCGAGAAGGCCCTTGGGCGCCACAATCAACCCGACCACCGCCATGTATTGCAGCATGTGCAGATGGCGCGGCCCAACCAGTTTGCCCGGATGAAGGCCCTCGGCCTCTGCGCCAATCTGTTCGCCAACCACCTCTACTACTTCGGCGATCAGCACGCCGCCATCACCATGGGCCCTGATCGGGCCCGGCGCATGAACGCCTGCCGCACGGCGCTCGATATGGGCGTGCCGCTCGCCATTCACTCCGATGCGCCGGTCACCCCTCTGGCCCCGCTCACCACCGCCTGGGCGGCCGTCAACCGGCTTACCGGCACCGGCGAAGTGTTGGGCGAAGCGGAACGCATCACCGTGGCGGAAGCCCTGCACGCGATCACACTGGGCGCGGCCTACACCTTGAAGCTCGACCATGAAATCGGCTCCATCGAAGTGGGCAAACGGGCAGACTTCACCGTGCTGGAGGAAGATCCCACCAAGGTGGCACCGGAAGCGCTCAAGGACGTGCCGGTCTGGGGCACGGTGCTGGGCGGCGTGGTGCAGCCGGTCATCTGATGGCGCTCCCGGTCACGCTCATCTCCGGCTATCTTGGGGCCGGCAAGACCACCCTCATCAACCACCTGCTGCGCAACGCCGGCGGAACACGCTTGATGGTGATGGTCAACGACTTTGGCGAACTGCCCATAGATGCAGACCTGATTGAAAGCCAAGACGGCAACACCATCACCTTGGCCAACGGCTGCATCTGTTGTTCCATCGGCGCGGACCTGGTGGGCGCATTTATGGATGTGCTCAATCTGGATCCTCTGCCTGACCACCTCCTGATAGAAGCCAGCGGCGTGGCCGAGCCTGCCCGCATTGCCAACATGGCGCGGGCAGAGCGCGACCTTGAGCTGAGAGCCATCGTGGTGCTGGCCGACGCCGCAGCCGTCAGGAGCCAGGCCGAAAACCCTTTGATCGGGTCAGCGGTGCAGGCGCAACTGTCTTCAGCCGATCTGCTCTTGCTGAATAAGACGGACCTTGCCGCGCCTGAAAGCTTAGCGGCAACGGAGCGCTGGGTGGAGGAGAGCTATCCAGGTCTGCGGCACACGCGCTGCCGGATGGCCCAGATCTCCCCTGAGATATTGGCCGGGTCGGAGAGCCCCACGGACCCCCCGCATCCTGCACCGGGGCACAGTCACGAAGATCAGTACATCCGCTGGTCGTGGCAGAGCAGCGAGCCGCTCCGACGGGCAGATCTGGAGAGCGCCTTGGCCGCGCTGCCCTCCGGCGTGCTGCGCCTGAAGGGGATCGTTACCCTGGCCGGTGAGGCCGGCGCTTGGGCGGTTCAATGTGTCGGGTCCCGGTGGAGCATTACACCCCACCTCTCCGGCGAGGGCACGCGCCTGGTGGCCATCGCCCTTAAACCCCAGATCACAAGAGAGGCGTTGGATGGTCTTTTCGGCTTAAGCCGCGAGCAGTGATTGCGCCCTGGCGTCAGCCCGGTCCGCATTGCCGCGGTCACCCAGCCCTCTGAAGGCACGGGCCACATAGCGCCAATTCTGCACCGATGTGGGTTTCAAAGCCGCCCGTTCATTGGCAAGCCCCAGAGCCAGGTCATACTGGCGCGCGCGCAAGGCCGCCTCCAGCAACGTCCAGCCGATCACATCGCGCTGCGCAAAGCTCCCGCCCAGCCGGTGGGTCATGTAGCGCACCGGCAACAGCCGGTCCACGCAATCGCTGTACTTGCCGGCCTTGAAGTCCTGGATCGCCAGACAGAACGGAATGCCCATTTCCCGGCTCATGGCGACGTTGGCGTCAGATGCGTTTTCCACATAGCGCTCGTTGGCGGTGAGCAGGGTCTTTGCGGCCTCAGTCCGGTTGTCGGAGGCAAAGGTCATCATGGCGTGCACATCGTTGAACGCATAGAGCGTGTCCGTGGCCGAGCTTTCCCACTTGTCGGCAAGATCCTTCCAACGCGCGCCCACATCCACGTCGAGAAGCTGCAGCCGCCACAGCAAAGCGGAGGCATCGAGCTCCTCATACTTATCGCCGCTGGCATCCTTGGAGCGCAGATGATTGTCGTAGATCTCAAAGACCTGATCGATCTCATCGATATCCAGATGGAACAATGACGTGTGCCACCACAGATGGTTGGCGAAGTTGGACGTGCCCCAGCGCACGGCATGATCGTTCATAAAGCGGATGCCGCCGGAATGGCGCCCCTTCATTTCCATCACATGCGCCACCGCATGAACGGCGTAAGGGTTGTCCGGCCGCATGGCGAGCGCGCGGCGCCCCATCTCTTCGGCATGCATGAAGTCGCGGTTTTCTTCCAGGCCGAACGAGTAGAACCCGAGCACAAATTCAAAGCCCGGAATGCCTTCGTCCCAAAGATTGAAGACCCTGGCCACCACATCGCGCTGGCCCACCACATCGCCCAGCAGCACATCGGTAAAATGCACGAGCTGCAGGGCAAACAGGTCCAGCGGATACTGCGTGAGCACCGCTTCCCATTTTTGCACCGCGCCGAAGAAGTCCCCGTTGATCCAGCATTGCACGGCGGCCAGATGGCCCTTTTCCCGATCATTGCCGTTGGCGATCAGGGCCTCCGCATCCTGCACGGCTTTCACCATGTCTCCATAGATGCGCGTTTCCATGGCCTGTGTCAGCCAGGCCGCCTTGAACAGATGGGCCATAATGAAGCTGGGATGCTCGGCAATCACCTTGTCGATCTCGGCAATGGCGTCGCCGCGGAAGGCCAGGGACATTTCCTGGGCCCGGTCCAACCCCTCAATGGCACTCGCTACTGGATAGGATACCGGAATGCCCCGGCAATCAGATGCGCCCGTCATACGCCCTTCTCCCGATCGGTGCGGAGATCAGCGTGAATGTATCACGCGCGAATGATTCTTGAATGGCGGCGTTGAGGCTCGCCCGATCGGACGCCACCACGCCATGGCCTCCCATGGCTTTGGCCACGGCGGTGAAGTCCGTGGCCGCAAAATCGACGCCAACATTGGGCATTTGCAAGCCGCGCTGCTTCAGCTCAATCAGCCCCAACTGCTCATCCACGAACACCACAATCGGAATGCCCAGCTTCAGATCCCGGGCCGTTGCCAGCTCCCCAAGGAACATCTCAAGTCCGGCATCGCCGATAAAGGCAATCACGGGCCGGTCGGGCTCGGCAAGCTTGCGCCCAATAGCAAGCGGCACCGCACAGCCCATGGTGCAGAGCGCCGTGGACTGCAGGAGACCGCGCGGCTCATAACACTCCCAGATCTGGCTCAGCACGATCCTGTGGGCTCCACTGTCCACGGTGGCAACCGCATTGCGTGGGCACGCCTTGCGCGCCTCATCGATCACCGCCGCCGGTCCCCAGTCTTCATCGGATTGCAGCTTTTTCTTCAACAGCGCTTTCGCCGCGGCCGGTTCGCCACCGGGCCACGTGGCGCGGGGCTCAAGGCCAGCGCCAATAGCCTCCAGAGAGGCGGCCACATCGCCCACAAAGTTGAGAGGGGCCTGGTGCATGTAATGGGTGTTGGGCTCAGCCGTGATGTCGATCACTCGCTGGTCCGGCTCAAACGGATCGCGCCAGCCAATGCGCATCTCAATGGGATCATAGCCTGCCAGCACAACGCAATCGGACGCCTTCACCAGCGGCAACAGCTCTGCATCACAAATCGGCGAGAGGCCGGCTCCACCCAGCGCCAATGGATCGTCCTCCGGCACAATACCCTTGGCTTTATAGGTCGCAATCAGCGGCGCATTGAACCGCCGGCAAAACGCGTCAACGCCCGCCTCACCCCCTTGGGTGATCACATCAACACCGGCAATCACCAGCGGACGCTCAGCCTCTGCAAGCCAGCCGCGGGCCTCCTCCAGCGCTGGGCCGGACGGCGCCATGGCCTGCTGCACGGTGTGGGCGGACCGATGCCAGGCCGCCGAGCTCTCGCGTTGCACGTCGATTGGAACATCCAGAACCACCGGTCCCGGACGCCCCGAGGTGGCGATGGCCACGGCCTTGTCGATCACCACCGCAGCCGTGCCCGGCTCCACCCGGAAGCTCGCCTTGGTGATGGGCTCCAGCAGGGCCACATGGTCGAACACCTGGTGTGTATAGGTATGGCCCTCCACAGCGGGCACACAGCCGGTGAGCACGATCATGGGCACCCGGTCTTGCCAGGCATTGGCAATGGCGTTCACCGCGTTGGCCACACCCGGCCCGATGGTGGCAAAGAGCACCGCCGGACCTTTGCCCCCATGCCAGGCCCCTTCGCCCATGAACCCGGCACAGTTCTCATGCTTCACCAGAGTGACCTTGATGCCGGTCTGCTCAAGCGCATCCATCAGGGCCAACACTTCGCCGCCCGGAATGCCGAACGCATGGCGGCTGCCCGCCTCATAGAGCCGCTCGGCAATGGCCTGAGCCGCGCTCATGGTGGAAACGCTGGCGTCCATTAGCCGTCTTTCTCTGCAAGCTTCAAATAGCCATCGCGGGTTTGCGGCGTCTTGATGCCCAAGATCTTGCCGGCCACCATGTTGCGCAGCATTTGCGCCGTGCCGCCGCCAATGGTGAACATGCGCGCATCCCGCGCCATGCGCTCCAGCGGCAGGTTGCGTGAATAGCCCATGGCGCCATGGATCTGCAGCGCATCGTTGGCCACCTTGATGGCGGTCTCCGAGGCAATGATCTTGGCTTGCGCCGCCAGCAGCGGATCGGGGAAACCGGAACCGGTTGTCTCCGCACTGGCCGCAGCCCGCCAGATCATCATACGCGCCGCATCCAGACCAATGGCCATATCGGCAAACATCCATTGCAGGCCCTGGAACTCGGCGATGGGCCGGCCGAACTGCTCGCGGCTCTTGGCATATTCAAGCGCCACTTCGTAGGCGCCCTGGGCCACGCCCAGCGCCACCGTACCGGCGCCCACGCGCTGGGCATTGTAGGCATTCATCAGCCCGGCAAAGCCGCGCTTGACGCCTTCCGGCGGCACGATCAGCCGGTCGGCGCCAAGACGCAAATCGTTGAAGTGCACCTTGGTTTCCGGAATGCCGCGCAGGCCCATGGCATATTCGCGCTCGCCGATGTCGAGCCCTTTCTCGCCGCGAAGCGCGATGAAGCCGGCAATGCCTTGCGGCTCGCCATTCTCGATCAGCTTGGCAAAGATCAGATGGAGCTTGGACACCCCGCCTCCGGTGATCCAGTGCTTGGTGCCGTTGATCACATAAGTCTCGCCATCCTTCACCGCGGTGGTGGTCATCTCCGTGGCCGCGCTGCCTGCGCCAGGCTCGGTGATGCAGATGGCCGGCTTATCGCCGCCCAGCACATGGTCTGCGGCAAGCTTGCGCTGCTCTTCGTTGCCATAAGCCGTGATGGCGCCGATCGCGCCCATATTGCCTTCCACCACGATGCGTCCGGAAATGCCGCAGCGCTTGGCCATTTCCTCAATCACCAGCACCGCATCGAGATAGGAGCGCCCGGCGCCGCCCAGCTCGGTCGGCACGGTCATGCCCATGAAGCCTTCCTGAGTGAAACGCTCGATGGTGTCCCAGGGATACTTCTCGGTGCGGTCCACTTCCGCAGCCCGCTTGGCCACATGTTCCTCGGCCAGCTTGGCCGCCCGCGCCTTCAGCTCCTGCTGGGCATCGGAAAGTTCAAACACGGGACCGGATGCGCTGACGCTCGCGGCCATTTCCTGATTGATGAAATTCATAAGGGGAAGCCCTCCTTTAGAGCGATTTGCGCGCACCATACATTTACTTTTTCCAATTTCATAACGAGAAGATCAAAAGCATAAGTTTGATTTTTCTCAACCTTCCGCGAGCCGTGCGGCGAGGCCTCTCAAGGCATCATGAAATGTGCCCACCAGCAGCTCATCGGCATTTTGCTGCCGGTGCACCAGCCCAATGGTGCGCGAGCTGGGCGGCTGGCCAAACGGCACCACCCGCACGTTCGCCGGCAACGGTTCTGCGCCAATACAGTCCGGTATGATTGAGACGCCCAAGCCGGCCGATACCATGGAACGGATGGCATCCAGAGAATCGATCTCCATGCGGGCATCCACGGCCATATTCTTCTGGTTCAAATGGCGCTCGATCTGCTGGCCGGCCCAGGTCTGCCGGTTGAACCAGATAAACGGGTTGCGGGTCAGGAGCTCCCGGTCCGTGGCGCCTTCGGCATCCGCGGGCGCAATCACCAAAAACGGCTCTTCGGCCACCTCGCGCCACACCAGCCCGGCGAGCCTTTGAGGCGGCTGGGTGATCACGGCCACATCCAGCTCGCGCTTATAGGTCTGGTCCGCCAGCATGGAGGAGGACCCGTTCACCACGGTGATGGCGAGATCGGGATGGCGCTCCCTCAGCTCGCCCAAGGCCTTGGGCACAATGCCGGATAGCGTGGTGGGCACCGCCCCCACAGTAAGGTGGCCGGTGATGCGCTCTTCATCGCTCGTGCCGCCCAGCTCATCGATTTGCTGCAAGATGGCTTGCGCCCGGCCGATCAGTCGGCGCCCGACCCGGGTGGGCACCGGCGGGCGCAAGGTCCGGTCGAACAGCACCTCGCCCAGTTCTTCCTCCAAACCCTTCACCTGCAGGCTGAGCGCAGAGGGGCTGAGCCCGATCACCTTACCGGCCGCCGCAAACGAACCATGCTCGCCAATGGCCACAAGGGTTCTGAGCTGGCGGAGATTCATTGGGTCCTACAGCGTCTCCGCAAACGCGATCAACGCTTCAGCCGTGCGCCCGGCATCCTCCATGGGGATGAGGTGGCCAATATCGTCAAACACCACCTCTCTCACGTTGGGCATGCGCCCCATGAGCTCAGCCACATTGGCCTGGTTGTAGAACACCCGGTCGCATTTGCCCGTGAGCGACAAGACCGGAAGATCAAGCTTCTCATAGGCAATGTCCCAATCGGCCCCGCGGGCCTGAGACAGAAGCTGATAGATCGGATCGCTCTCCTCAAGGCCCTGATAGGCCGCCTCATCGGGCAGAGCATTGGCGCGCATCTTCTCCAGAAAAGCAGGACCGGCCAGATGGGGCAGGTTGGCGTCCATCATCAATTGTCCGCCGCCAATCTTCGCAAGACGCGTGACCGCCTCGTTGATCCAGTTCAGATGGGTGCCGGATTTACGCAGCGTGTTCATGAAAACGAGAGCGGCAGCGTTGGAGCCGCGAAGATAAGCGTTTGCGGCATAAAGCCCGCCAATGGAAAGGCCTGTGAGAATGGGCCGGTCTGGCGAGACTTCCTCCAACAGGCGCATCAGGTCGGCGGTAATGGTGGCTTCGTCCAGCGTGTCGTCAGCCGCGTAGGCGCTGTCGGCCTGACCGCGGAAGTTCCAGGCCAAGGTGCCGAACCCGGCGTCTCTTAGGGCAGGACCAAGCTCTGCCTGCCAGGCGGCGACGCTGCCGGTCAGCGCGTTGACGAACACAAAGGTGGGTTTGCCGCTGGCCGACGGGTCATGCTCGTAATAGAGCGAACGGGACGGGCCTAATTCAAGCACACTCATTGTTTCCAACCTCCACTTGTTTTTTGTGAGGGACGTTAGAAAGCGACCGCGCGCAAGTCGAGCCTAAAATGCGAAAAGCCGGCGCGATATTTCGGCCGGCTCGTCAATTTTTTAAGGTTTCCTCCCCGGACTTGGGCCGGGGCACCCGCTGGGATTCTAGCGACCCCGTGCGGTGCGCGGCTTGGAAGGCAGAAGACCTTCGCGCTGCAGCTTTTTACGCATCAGTTTGCGCGCGCGGCGCACAGCTTCCGCTTTTTCGCGGGCTTTCTTTTCTGATGGCTTTTCGTAGTGTCCGCGAAGCTTCATTTCCCGGAAGACGCCTTCGCGCTGCATCTTCTTTTTCAGGGCCTTGAGCGCCTGATCTACATTGTTGTCGCGTACGATGACTTGCACAGAGTTGATCCTGTTCCGTAGTGTTCAATCTATCGATGATGTCTAAAAAGCGGGTACAAAAACCCGCCCCGCGCCAGCACTAGGCGCAGACTTGGACGCCAGATAACAGATACGGTTAGGAAAGTCCAGCGATTCTGGGCATTTTGGCAGAAATTATCTCATGCGCGAGAGGGCGTTTATATGCCCCATTTTCCGCCCCGGACGGGCCTCTGCCTTGCCATAAAGGTGTACGCCCGTAGCCGCGTGGGTGGCGAGATCGGCCCAGCCGTTCGCCTCATCGCCCAATAGGTTGGTCATCACCACATCGCTGTGGCGCGCGGTGTCGCCCAACGGCCAGCCGGCTATCGCCCGGATGTGCTGCTCAAACTGGGACACTGCACAGGCGTCTTGCGTCCAATGGCCCGAATTGTGGACCCTGGGGGCAATTTCATTCACCAGGATCCGGGCCTCATCGCCCTCGCCGGTGACGAACAGCTCCACGCCCAGAACCCCCACATAATCGAAGGCCTCTGCGATTTTCTGACCCATTTCAAAGGCTTCCACCTGAAGGTCCGGAGAGATAGAGGCCGGCACCGTTGAGGTCTTCAGAATGTGGTTCTCGTGCAGGTTCTCCGCCACATCATACGCCTTGAACGCCCCGAACGGCGTGCGCGCACCGATCAGAGAAACCTCGCATGTGAGCGGAACCATAGCCTCCAGCACGGCCGGCGCCTTGCCGATCGTCTCATAGGCTTCCGCCAGATCGCTTTCGGGGCCAATCGTGGTTTGGCCCTTGCCGTCATACCCGAAACGTCGGGTCTTGAGGATCGAGGGGCGGCCGATCTTCGCTACCGCCGCTTCAAGATCTTCCAGACTGTCCACCTCGGCCCAGTCGGCCACGACCACGCCCAGGTTCTCCAAGAACCGCTTCTCACTCGCCCGGTCTTGTGTGATGGCGAGGATTGAAGGGTCCGGATAGACCGGCACTTGCGAGGAGAGCTGAGCGGCGGTGGCGTCCGGCACGTTCTCAAACTCATAGGTCACCACATCCACCGACGCGGCAAAGGCCGCCAACGCATCCAGATCCTCGTAGGCTGCGCAGGTGTGCCGGCTGCTCACATCGAACGCAGGACTTGCCTCATCCGGGCAATAGATATGGCACTTCAGACCCAGGGGCGCCGCACCGAGCGCCAGCATGCGCCCCAGCTGCCCACCGCCCAATATACCGATCGTTGCGCCTGGTGAGAGGGGTTCGCTCATAGCTTTCAATCAGCTTTCCGAGGACGGGAATTCGGCGATCGAGGCTTCCTGCTCTGCCCTCAAGGCATCGAGCCGCGCCGCCAGCGCGTCATCGCTCACGGCCAACACGGCGGCGGCCAGGAGCCCGGCATTCTTCGCGCCCGCTTTGCCGATGGCCAAGGTGCCCACGGGAATACCGCCCGGCATCTGCACAATGGAGAGCAGGCTGTCCTGACCGCTTAAGGCCTTTGATTCCACCGGCACGCCAAACACCGGCAGCGGGGTCAGAGAGGCCGTCATGCCCGGCAGGTGCGCCGCCCCGCCCGCGCCCGCGATGATCACTTTGAAGCCGGCTTCTTTGGCGCCCTTGGCAAAGGCGTACATGCGGTCCGGCGTGCGGTGGGCGGAGATGATCCGCGCTTCATACGGCACGTCCAGGGCATCCAGCACCTCTGCGGCATGGCTCATGGTGGGCCAGTCAGAGTTAGAACCCATAATGATGGCAACCACAGGTGCCTTCGATGTGTTAGTATCAGCCATTGTTCCGCCCAAGATCACCGGCCACGCTCCCCGTGCCGGGAAAGGCGCGGATTATAGGGATGAGCGCCCCCCGCGCAAGACACGAATTGCCGTGAACCACTCAGATCGACAAGACGAAATCCACACTCTGAAAGCCGAGATTGCCAGGCTTCAGGGCGAGCTGGAGGCGCGGGAGAGAGAAATCGCCACCTTGAAGACCATGGTGGACCAGGACATGTTGCTGCCCCTTCTAAACCGCAGAGCCTTCGAGCGGGAGTTTACCCGGGCCTGGTCGGCGGCCAAACGCTATAACTACCCGGTCTCGCTGATCTACCTCGATCTCAACAACATGAAGCAGATCAACGATGAACTGGGTCACGACGCCGGCGACAAGGCGCTGAGATCGGTGGCCAAGGTGCTGCGCGACAATTGCCGGCAGTCTGATCTCACCGGCCGGTTGGGCGGAGATGAGTTTGGCGTGGTCATGGTGCAAGCCGATACCGGCGCAGCCCGCCGCAAGGCGGCCGAACTGGCTCAATTGGTGGCTGATACGCGCATTAAGGCCCGAGCGCGCCAAGTCGTCCTGTCAGTGTCCTATGGGGTTGCGGGCGGCGCGGGCGATGGCCCTGTGTCAGCCATCATCAGAACTGCTGACCGCCGCATGTATGAGATGAAACAGTCTGGCGGACAGGTCAGTCCGGACTATCAATCGGGCCCTAAGCGATAATATCGGGCAAGATGCTGTCTTCCAGCACCGTGATTTGGTCTTTCAGCTGAAGCTTTTCTTTCTTCATCCGCGTGAGGTTGAGGGGGTCTCCGCCATGCTCTTCAAGCTTCTCAATCTCATCGTGCAAGGCCTGGTGTTGCGCTTTCAGATCTTCAAGCTTTGCCTCAGCATCGACTTCGCTATCCTCTGACATGCTGTCCTCCTGCCAATTCCTTGAGAGGAGTATTGTGAGGCTGAAGGAGGTAAAAATGCAAGGGTCCGCGCCGATTTTGTTAATCTTCGTTAACCGTCGTCCCCAGCGGACCTCTGGAAAATTCGACAAAATGTCATATTTATGTAAGAATCAGCTCTGTTGTTTCAACCAATGATGGAAGGAACTGCTCATGAACCTAGAGGCTCATCTGCATGAATTAAGCGAAAAGCATAAAGCCATGGAGGCCGAGATCGAGGCCGAAATGATGAGTCCCTCAGCGGACAGTTTGTTGATCACCGAGCTTAAACGCCGGAAGCTCCGCATCAAGGATGAGATTGTCAGATTGCAGGCTAGAGAAGCCGCTTAGACGCTAAACGATCTCCTTGAGCCGTTCCCGCACCCAGGCGGGGGCCCTGTCAGTTAGGTAAGCACATTACCGCACGGCCAAGCTGCCGCGTACTGCCGGCAGACGTAGATGTTTGTTTCCAAAAGTCCATCAGCCGCGTGCATGGCCATCAATTGCAAATTCGCCGGCAACGCGCCATGATGCACGCCTGATATCAGGAGTGCATCCCATGAGCAGCAAGGTTGTTGTTGCGGGCGTCGGCATGACCTCGTTCGTCAAACCCACTGAAAGCGCCGCCTATCCGGAACTGGGCGCTGACGCCATCCGCATGGCTCTGGCCAATGCCGGGATCGGCTATGATGCGGTTCAGCAGGCCTATGCCGGTTATGTTTATGGCGACAGCACGGCGGGCCAGCGGGTGCTCTACGATGTGGGCATGACCGGGATCCCCATCATCAATGTGAACAACAATTGCTCCACCGGCTCCACCGCTCTGTTCCTCGCCCGCCAAGCGGTTGAGGCGGGCGTGGTGGACTGTGCACTGGCCTTCGGCTTTGAGCAGATGGTGCCCGGAGCGCTCGGCGAAGTGTTCTCCGACCGGCCCAACCCTCTGGAAAAGTTCATCGGCCTCGTGGATGAGATGATGGGCGAGAACGATGTTCCTGTGGCGCTCAAAATCTTTGGCGGAGCCGGCGTACAGCACCAGCGCAAATACGGCACGGAGCAGAAAACCTTTGCCAAGATCCGCGCCAAGGCGAGCCGCCATGCGGTGCACAATGACAAGGCCATCTTCCGCAGCGAGCTGAGTGTGGATGATGTGTTGGCCTCGCCTCCCATCTTCGGCGTGCTGACCCGGCTGCAATGCTGTCCGCCCACATGTGGGGCCGGCGCGGCGATTATCTGTTCAGAGACATTCGCCAGGGAACATGGCATTAGCACGGGCGTGCGCATCGCCGGCCAGGCCATGACCACCGACTATCCGTCCACCTTTGAAGAAGAGGACATGATGAAAGTGGTGGGTTACGACATGGCCAAACAGGCCGCCGCCCAGGTTTACAACCAGGCCGGCATCGGACCTGAGGATGTGGATGTGGTGGAGCTGCACGACTGCTTCACCACCAACGAGCTGATCACCTACGAAGCGCTGGGCCTCACCTCGGAAGGCAATGCGGAGGGTTTCATCGCCGACGATGACAACACCTATGGCGGCAAGGTGGTCACCAACCCCTCCGGCGGTCTTTTGTCCAAGGGCCATCCTCTGGGCGCCACCGGCCTTGCCCAGTGCTACGAGCTGGTGAACCAGCTGCGCGGCACAATTGGCACCCGCCAGGTGGACGGGGCCCGCACGGCCTTGCAGCACAATCTGGGCCTCGGCGGCGCCTGCGTCGTCACCCTCTATCAAGCCCACTGAGGCCCGTTTCCCGGTGGAGCATTATCTGGAGGGCCGCACCGCTCTCGTCACGGGCGGCTTTACCGGCATTGGCCTGGCCATTGCCGAAGAACTGCTGAGCCGCGGCGCCAACGTTGCCATAGGATCGCGCATCGGCAACCGTCCGGAGGGAGCGACCGATAAGGCCTACTATCTCGGGGCCGAGGAAGCCTCTGAGATCCGCTCCGCGCTGAAAAGCGGATCCGGCACTGTGTATGCGGGCCACCTTGACGTGGGCGACAGTGCGGCGGTGAACACCTTCGTCGGCGAGACCGAGGCCGCCCTTGGGCCGGTGGACATTCTGGTGAACTCTGCGGGCACCAGCATCCAAAGCCTGATCTCAGAACATTCCGAAGACGATTGGCTCACCGTCATCAACACCAACCTGAACGGTGCCTTCCGCATGACCCGCGCGCTGCTGCCCGGCATGATGGAGCGCGGCTGGGGCCGGATCATCAACATTGCCTCCACAGCCGCCCGCACCGGCCATGTAGAGTATGCCGCCTACTGCGCCTCCAAGTCGGGCCTGGTGGGACTGACGCGGGTGACCGCACTTGAAGGCGCCGCCCATGGGGTCACCTGCGTGGCGCTGAGCCCCACCTGGGTGGAAACCAAGATGATGCGCCAGAGCATGGAGCTGCTGGCCAAGGAAGATCCAACCGGGCGCAGTGCAGATGACATGTGGGAGGAAACCCGCCAGCGCAATCCGCAACAGCGCGTGGTGCAGGTGGGCGAGCTTGCCGCCATGGCCGCCTTCCTGTGCCGCGATGAGGCCGCCGGGATTACCATGGAAGACATCCAAGTCAGTGCGGGAGCCTTCTGGTGACACTCCAGGGTCAATACCAAACGGTGGCGGACAAATGGTACGAGGTCCACACCATCTCCGACGGCATCAGCCTGATCCGGGAGACCCATGTGGCCACCTGGCTGCGCTGCAACATCTGGCATGTGCGCGGGCGCGACAAGGACCTCTTGATCGACAGCGGCATGGGCGTGCGTCCCCTGAAAGCCGAAGTGGCGCAGCTCTCCGAAAAACCCGTGATCGCCGTCTCCAGCCACGCCCATTTTGACCACATCGGCTGCGCGCACGAGTTTGACTGCCGCTTGGGCCACAAGAGCGAGGCCCACATCCATGCCGCACCTGATGAGTACAACACTGGGGGCTGGGATGCCTTCGTGCGCGCCGAGACGTTTCTGGCCGCGCCCTATGAGGGCTTCGAAGCCAGCCACTACACCGTGAAGGCGGCACCACTCACCGGCTATCTGGATGAAGGCGACGTGGTGGATCTGGGCGACCGCCAGTTTGCCATCTTCCACCTGCCCGGCCATTCGCCCGGCTCTATCGCGCTTTATGAGACGAAAACCAAAACCCTCTTCTCAGGCGATGTGGTCTACAACAACGACCTGTTTGATACAGTCTACCACTCAGACCGCGCGGTCTATCGGGAGAGTCTACAACGATTGAGAGAGTTGCCGGTGGATGTGGTCCATGGCGGCCACTACGATTCCATGGGGCCGGACCGCATGCGCGAGATCATTGATGGCTATATGGAAGGGCGCTTCCGCCTGGACGACCCGGAAGCCTGGGTGAGCGCCCACCTGTAAGCCGGCCTTACCGGCGCTTGGCCATCTCGTCAAACACAGGCTCAAACAAGCCAGCAATCCATTCCGCACCACTGGCGGTGAGGTGCTGATAGTCATTGTAGAGCGTCGTGGTGCCGCTCACCACCTTACAGCCGGCCTCTGAACACAGCCGCGCAGCAGGGTCCAGACGCACCACGTCAGGTGCCTTCGCCAGCCGGTCGAACTGAGAGACCACATAGCTCTGCCGGGCCAGATGCTCTTCAAGCGGCAGCGCAATGTCGGCAGGGTCGATCCCGGCTGCCACACCGCGGGCCAACAGGGTCGGCACCAGCGCATTATGCTCGGGCACCTGTTCCACCAGGATTGCCGTGGCACCGGCCGCGCGGATCGCCTCAAGGGTTTTTTCAAGCCCTTCGGCGAAGGCGTTCTGGCTGCTCACCCGGGTCCGGTCCTGATGGCTCGCGCTGCCGATGAACGTGCGCTTCGAAGACTGGGGACCGTCTTCATTGTGACCATCGGAATAGACCGTCCAGCGCGAAATCAGGAAGACCGTCTTGATCTTGTTGTCGGCAATCAGCTTGGCCACCGTGTCGTTGAACGCGCGGCATTGGTGACGCCGGGTCCGGTCGATCCTGTAGGCTGTCAACAGCGGCGGGCACCCGCCATAGCTGGCAAACCATCCGGGCACACCATAGCGCTCGGCAAGCGCCGTGAAGGCGGGCATGATGGCGTCGGCATGACTGTCGCCCCAGACGATGAATTGAGGTTCGCCTTCGTCGGGCCCGAACCGGCACGGCGGAGCGCTGGCCAGCTCAGCGGGTTTGCGGTGATGGCATTCGCGCGAGCGCGGGTTGATGTCTTCGCGCGCACTGGCAAAGCGGCGCACCTCCGCTGACCAGCGCTCCGGGAAGCCGTTGGTCACATGACCCGATACGCCCGCGCCAGTGAGCAACAGGCCCACCGCAAGGCAGGCGGGGGCGAACTTGCGCACATTGGCAAAGGTTCCGGTCTTGCGCCGGAAGGGTTGCTCAATCCACCGCCACGAGGCCCAAGCTGCCGCGAACGAAAGAGCGATAAGCGCCCACAGCACGATCGCCGGCAGCTCACCACCCACGTGATACTTGGCAAACACAATCAGCGGCCAGTGCCAGAGATAAAGCGAATAGGAAATGAGCCCGACCCAGACCAGCGGTTTGAAGCTCAAGATGCGCCCGCCGACGGTCTCGCCCTGCCCATTGGCGTAGATCAACAGAGCGGCCCCGACACAGGGGACGGCAGCCTGCCAGCCGGGGAAATCCGTATCGGCCGTATAGGTGAAAATGGCCACCAGGATGAGCCCCAATCCCAAGACGGACAAGGCATTGAGCACCTGTTTGTTGCTCACAAGGGGGACGATCCCCAAGGCCAGGATGGAGCCGATCAACAACTCCCAGGCGCGGCTGGGCGATAGGAAGAAGGCATAGACCGGGCGATAGCCGGTAGCCCAGACGCAAAACGCAAAGGACGCCAGAGTGCCCAGAACGACGAGCAGGCCCAGATAGTTGCGCAGAAACCGCGCCACAAACATGAGGAAGAGCGGGAAAACGATATAATACTGCTCCTCCACCGCAAGGGACCAGGTGTGCAGCAACGGCTTGATCTCGGACGGCTGGGCAAAGTAGCCGGTCTCGCCCATGAACAGGAAGTTGGAGACAAACAACATGGCCGCGGTGAGCGAGTGCGCAAAATCCCTGAAGTCCAGCGGCACAAACAGCCACCAGGCCGCCACCGCTGAAAACAGGCACACCGCAAACAGGGCCGGCAGAATGCGCCTGGCCCGGCGCTCGTAGAATCTGAGGATGGAGAAAGACCCGGCCTCAATTTCGGAATGAATGATGCGCGTGATCAAAAACCCCGAGATCACAAAGAACACATCAACGCCCACATACCCGCCGGCGAACGCGCCGATCCCGGCATGGAAAAACAGCACCGGCAGGATGGCTACGGCGCGCAATCCATCAATGTCTGGACGGTATGTGTGCATCAGGGCCCGGAAGGGTTATGGAACGTTCCCGAGCCTTGTCTTAAGTGCGCCCACCTTTGGTGTCGAGCACTTTCCGGTCATATGGTTGAGCTGTGTTTCAGCGGGGGGCTAAAGCTTCTTGAACACCACATCCTTGGCCACATAGACCGGGCCATACTTGATGACGTAGCTGCACTTGGTTTTGCCTTTGAACCAGTTGCTCAGCCGGATACACAGTTTCCGGTCGCGCAGCCACCATTTGCCCTTGTCGGAGAACAGCCGGTACTTGCCGGTGATCTTACCGTTGGACGATGCGGTGAACCGCACTTTGTATTTCTTGAACCGGGCCATGAACGTACCCGGAAAGAGTTGGGCCAGGCCCGCTTTGGTCACATATTCCCCTGCAGGAAGGGGTTTGGCCGACTGTGCGTGTGCGGGGCTCACCATGAGTGCCGCCGCAAACATGCCGAGAACCAGTGCCAACTGTTTCATTTCCGCCTCCTGTTGAGGTCCAGATCTACCCGGTGAACCTCTTTGGCCAGCCCTGCAAAGAGCTTGCCAGGCACGAGTGTAAGCCCGGAAGCCGGCTTTTTCAGCGGAACTTGGCGGTGGCGTTAACCACAGACGAACAGAAACATGAAAATTTGAACGAGCAAGCCGGCGCCTAGGATGCCCGAATGCGCTCATGGTTGCGCACAACTTCATCGATGATGAAACGGATCAGGCGCTCGGCAAAATCCGGGTCCAGGTGGCTGTCGCTGGCCAGTTGGCGCAATCTGGCAATCAGCTCCGCTTCGCGTTTCTCATCTGCAGGCGGAAGGCTGTTGGCACGCTTATATTCGCCCACCTGTTGGGTCAGCCGGAAGCGCTCGGCCACCAGATAAATCAATGCGGCGTCGAGATTATCGATACTGCGGCGGAAGTCTTCCAATTGGTTTTTGTCTTCTTCTTTCATTGATCTCATCCGTTGCCTCAAGTTTTCCGCAACCAAACACCACACTCATGGGCGCCCGCCAGAAGGGGCAAAGTCTCAAGTACCCCGCCTGACCAGACGGCGCTCATCTCTCTCACAGCATAGTGGCTGGCGAACACAAGCTCATAGCCGCCCTGGAGTAGAACGCCAACCCCGTTTTGCTCATTATAGTTGCGCCAGTCCCAATCGGGCGGATAGGGAAACGGCAGGAAGATATCATGAAACGCCACCACAACACCCGGCGCCAGGGCCGGCAGAATGCGGTTCAGGACGATATCCACATCACTTCCCGGCATCAGGATGTGGCTGGAATCCACACACAGAAAGTCGTCGGCGCTAAGACTTGAAATCACGGAAAGATCGGCCTCCTGCAGGGTCTCGCGCTGCACCTCGATGTCCAGTGAGCCAATGTTGGCCCGCGGCGCCGGGTCAATCGCCGTGATTGTGCACTCAAGGCCTCCGTCCGCCACCGCCCGAGACATAAACCGGGTGGAATGGCCAGATCCGATCTCCACAATGCGGGCGGGTCCATGCGTGCGCACCAGGGTGTAGGCCGCCGCGGCATCCATGCGCGGATACCAGTACTGGTCCCAGCGCGCATGCTCCTCGCCGGTGCCGTCAATGGCCTTCAGATCCGGGCCCAACGCATCCATGGTCTCCAAAACCCGCCCCATGGCATCTGCAGAAGCCTTGAAGATGGGCATCAGCGCTTCATAGGCCTCAACCCGTCGGGGCACCGCCGCCGCATAGCGGTAGGGAATGAAAAAACCCTCCCTCGCCTCACCGGTTACGGTGCGCAGTCCCATTTTTAGGAGACGTTCTTGTTTGTTATCGCTCATAATTGTTCCTAGGGGTCGTCGTACCCGCCGCTTTCAGTGTTATATAGAACGGATAAGTGACGAATCGAGAACTTCAAATGAGCAAATGACCAGCGATCCTCTGGAAGAGTTCAGCGACGATGATTTGGGCTACGTGCCCAAGGAAGGCGGTATTGCCGCCCGAGCAGGCCTCACCACCGAGGCGCCTTATCTGGCGTCGCTGAACCCTGAGCAGCGCGCGGCGGTGGAAAGCCTGGACGGGCCGGTTCTGGTGCTGGCCGGCGCCGGCACAGGCAAAACCCGGGTGCTGACCACGCGCCTTGCTCATTTGCTGAACACGGGCCGCGCCTGGCCGGGGCAGATCCTGGCCGTCACGTTCACCAACAAAGCCGCCCGCGAGATGAAGGACCGCATCGGCACCCTGATCGGCGGCATCGTGGAGGGCATGCAGTGGCTCGGCACGTTCCACTCCATCGGTGTGAAGATCCTGCGGCGCCATGCCGAATTGGTGGGCTTGAAATCCGACTTCTCCATCTTGGATACGGACGATCAGATCCGGCTCCTGAAACAGATTATCCAGGCGCATGAGATCGACGAAAAGCGCTGGCCGGCACGCCAACTGGCGTCCCACATTGATGGCTGGAAGAACCGGGGCCTGACGCCGGACAAGGTGCCGGCAGGCGAGGCCCATGCCTATGCGGACGGCAAGGGCGCCCTCTTTTATGGAGAGTATCAGGAGCGCCTGAAGGTCCTGAACGCGGCCGACTTTGGGGATCTTCTGCTGGAGTGCCTGCGCCTCTTCCTGGAGAACCCTGACGTTCTGGAGATCTACCGCAAGAAGTTCAAATACATGCTGGTGGACGAGTACCAGGACACCAACGTGGCGCAATATCTCTGGCTGCGCCTTCTGGCCGGTGGCCACAAGAACATCTGCTGCGTGGGCGATGATGACCAGTCCATCTATGGCTGGCGCGGCGCGGAGGTGGACAATATCCTGCGCTTTGAGAAGGATTTCGAAGGCGCCAAGGTGATCCGCCTTGAACGCAATTACCGCTCCACGCCCCACATCCTCGCCGCCGCCTCCGGCCTGATCGCCAACAATCAAGGGCGCCTCGGCAAGACGCTGCACACGGACCGGGAAGATGGCGAACCCCTTCTCGTGCGCCGCCACTGGGATGATGACGAAGAAGCCCGCGCTATCGGTGAGGATCTGGAACAGGCCCAGCGGCGCCAGGAGAATCTGGACGAGATCGCCATTCTGGTGCGCGCCTCCTTTCAGATGCGATCGATGGAAGACCGCTTCATCACCCTTGGCCTGCCCTATCGGGTGATCGGCGGCCCACGCTTCTATGAGCGCGCCGAGATCCGCGATGCCCTTGCCTATCTGAAGGTCACCGCGCAGCCCGATAATGATCTGGCGTTTGAACGCATCATCAACGTGCCCAAACGGGGCTTGGGTGATGTCACCGTACGCAAGGCCCGGGCCATTGCTTCGGCCAACGGCTGCTCGCTCTACCGCGCCTCGCGGATGATCGTGGAAACCGACGAGTTGAGCGCCAAACCCCGCGGCGCCATGCGCAAGGTGGTGGAGGAGTTCTCCCGCTGGCGCTCGCTGATCGATGCCATGCCCCACACGGAACTGGCCGAGATGATCCTCGATGAGAGCGGCTATACGGAGATGTGGCAGAACGACAAGAGCCCGCAGGCGCCCGGACGCCTGGAGAACCTGAAAGAACTTGTGCGCTCCATGGAGGAGTTTGAGAACCTGGCCGGGTTCCTGGAACATATTGCCCTGGTGATGGATGTGGAGCGGGCCGAGACCGATCAGAAGGTCAACCTGATGACGCTGCATTCCGCCAAGGGTTTGGAGTTCGACACGGTGTTTCTCCCCGGCTGGGAAGAGGGTCTGTTTCCCCATCAACGCTCGCTGGATGAAAACGGCCGGGCAGGTCTGGAGGAAGAACGCCGCCTCGCCTATGTGGGCATCACCCGGGCCAAGCGCAAAGCCGTGCTCTCGTTTGCCCAGAACCGGCGGGTGCACAATCTATGGCAAAACGCTCTGCCCTCACGCTTCCTGGATGAACTGCCGGAAGCCAATGTGGAGGTGGCCGAAAGCCCCTCCAGCTATGGCGGCGGCTTTGGATGGGGCGCGGGTTCAGGCGGCGGCGGGGGCGGGCGCTCGGGCTTGGGCGAAAGCCGCTTTGAGAACTTTGAACCCTTCAACAACACCTACTCCACACCAGGCTGGCAGCGCGCCAAGGAGCGTCACTCCTCAGGCCAGGCCATGCGCTCCAGCCCCTCGCTCATCGAGGGCGAACTGGTGACCACGGCCGAGCCCAGTGCAGAGCGCTTTGTGGAGGGCGAGATCGTCAATCATGAAAAATTCGGCCCCGGTGTGGTGACCCATGTGGAGGGCAACAAGCTGACCATTGAGTTTGAGAACGCCGGGCGCAAACGGGTGCTCGACAGTTTCGTCACCCGCGGATAGCCGCAGCAGCAGTTGGGGAGTGAAAAGCATGCAGGCCGTCAGCGATCCCGCCGCCTTGGGCTTCGATGCCAAGCGTCTTGAGAATATCGACATCTGGATGCAGCGCTATGTGGACGAGGGCAAGTTTCCGGGCTCCTCTGTTCTGGTGGCCCGCCATGGCGAGATCGCCCATCTGGCCACAGCCGGCCACCGCTCCATCGAAAATGCGCTGCCCTATGAGCTCGACACCATCGTTCGCATCTACTCCATGACCAAGCCCATAACGTCAGTGGCGGTCATGATGCTGGCGGAGCGTGGCCATTTCCACCTGGACGCGCCGATCAGCCGGTTTCTGCCGGAGTTCAGCGAATGCCGGGCCTTGATCGATGGCGCCACGTCGCTCGACCAGACCCAAAGCTGCCCACCGCCCACGATCCACCAGCTTCTGGTGCACACATCCGGGCTCACCTACAGCTTCAACGAGGGCCCACTCGCCGATGCGTATCTGGAGCTGAAAGCGGACTTCAACAAAGATGCCGGAGGGTTGGAGGCCGCCAGCCGAAACGTCGCCAAACTGCCCCTGGCCTTCGCACCCGGCGCGCGCTGGGAGTATTCGGTGAGCATCGACATTCTGGGGCGTCTGGTGGAAGTGGTCTCCGGCAAGTCTCTGGAGCAATTCTTCCATGAGGAGATCTTGGAGCCGCTTGGCATGGCCGACACCGCGTTCTCCATTCCGGAAAGCAAACTGGAGCGTTTCGCCAGTTGCTATTTCCTCACCGAAAAAGACCCCCTGCGCCTGGTGGATGAGCCCGCCAACACACAGTATTTGGAAGACAAGGTCGACACCTTCTCAGGCGGCGGCGGGCTGGTGTCCACGCTGGCGGACTATTTCCGCTTCGCCGAGATGATCCGCTTGGGCGGCGCGCTTGAGGGCGAACGCCTGCTCTCTCCGCGCACGGTTGCCTTTATGCGGCGCAACCACCTGAACGGGGACATCGCCTCCCTTGGCCCCAAATCCTTCGCCGAGATGCCCATGGACGGCGTCGGCTTTGGCATTGGCGGCTCGGTGGTTCTGGATCCGGGGCGCATGCGTGCGCCCGGGTCGGTGGGCGACTATAGCTGGGGCGGCATGGCCAGCACCATTTTCTGGACCGATCCGGTGGAGCAGCTCACGGTCATCTTCTTCACACAGCTTATCCCCTCAAGCGCCTATGCCAACCGGCCTGAACTCAAAGCGCTGGTGCACGCGGCCCTCACCGGCTGATCCCGGATGGCACGGCTTCAGAACCACACAGCCATCATCACCAGCGCCTCCAACGGCATTGGCCGGGCGATTGCCCTGCGCTTTGCCAGCGAGGGCGCCTATGTGCTTCTGGCTGACACCACCGAGACCCCCCGCACCGGTGACGCCACGACTTTGGACCTCATCCGGCAGGCTGGTTGGGCGGCGGATTTCCGCCAAACCGATGTGGCCAGCTGGGCCAATCTCAGCGCCTGCGTCGCTGATGTGGCCGCCCGGCACGGCCGGCTGGACATCATGGTCAACAATGCTGCCATCGGCAAAGGCGGCCGGCTGACCGACACCACAGAGGACGAGTGGGACGACACCATGGCGGTGAATTTGAAGGGCGTGTTCCTGGGCTGCAAGGCCGCCGCCCAGCAAATGCTCGGCCAAGAGCCGCGCGGTGAAGTGCGCGGGCGCCTCATCAACATCTCGTCCCAACATGGCATGATCTCGTCCCCAAACCACCTGGCTTACGGGGTCAGCAAGGCCGGCGTGGTCTATATGACCCGCCAAATCGCTGCCGACTATGCCGCTGATGGCATCGTCTGCAACGCCATAGCCCCCGGCAAGATCCTCACCGACATGGGCGGTCACGTGCCGACGCCCGATCAACTGGCCTATGCCACCAGCCGCACCCCGTGGCCGCGCCTCGGCCAGCCTGAAGATGTTGCCTCGGCGGCCTTGTTTCTGGCCAGTCCAGACGCCACATACATCACAGGCGAAAACCTGATGGTCGACGGCGGGTGGATGGCCTCGTAAGGCAGCAACCCGAGAAATCAAGCGACTCTCACACTTTTGTGTTGGTCCGACAGGTCAAAGCGACCGTATCCGTCACCATATCGTAGAACCTTGGCAGGATGGAAAAAGGGGTACGACCCGTGCTTTCACTTGAAACGATAGAAGCTCCACGTCCGGCGCAGATTACGCCGGAACAATGCGAACATCTGAAGTCCGAGGCCAATGAAATTGCCGCCTGGCTGGTGACCGATGCACGCAGCATGGCCGGCACCACGGAAATGTTCAGCGCGTTCTGCGAGCGCATCCAGGACGCCGGCGTGCCTTTGGACAGAGCGTCGCTTGCGATTGAAACCCGCCACGCCGAGCAATCGGGTTTGGGCTGGTTCTGGGAAGCCGGCAACGGAACCGATCTGCAGACATTCCCCTATGGTGCCATGCGCGAAGACATCTATCTGCGCAGCCCCTTTGCCTGGGTGCACCAGACCGGTCAGTGGCTCTACATCGACATTTGCAAAACCCCCAGCGATCGCTTCGGCATCATCCCGGAACTGAAAGAGGCCGGGTTCACGGACTATATCTGCGCGCCCATGCCTTTTGACTCTACGCAGAAGAACGGCATGTCGTTTGCCACGCGCAGCCCGGGCGGCTTTGCACCCCAGCATGTGGCGCTGTTGAAGCGCGTGATGCCGACCTTCAAACTGGTGGCGGAAGTCATGGCTTTGAACTTCCGGGTCAGAACCGTGCTCAAAACCTATGTGGGCGAAGAGCCTCAAAAGCGCATTCTCGCCGGCGACATCCACCGCGGCGAGGTGGTGAGGATCCGCTCTGCGGTCATGTTCATTGACATGCGCAACTTCACCCAACTGTCCATGAACATGGGCGCTCAGGAACTGGCGGATTTTCTCAACCGCTACTATGACTGCCTGGTGCCGTCGATTGAGGCCCATGGCGGGCAGGTGCTGAAGTTTGTGGGCGACGGCGTTTTGGCCGTGTTCCGCACCGGCGGCAAAGGCGCAGCGCAAGCCTGTTTGCGCGCTCTGGAGGCGGCCCGTGATGTGATGGACGCCGTGAACCGTGAGCGCAACAGCGGACCCGGGCCTAAGTTCTCCATCAAGGTCGCCTTGCACTTCGGGCAAGTGGCCTATGGCAATGTGGGCTCCGGCGAGCGCCTCGACTTCACGGTCATCGGCCGCGACGTAAACATCGCCAGCCGGCTGTCCACGCTGTGCGGCAAGCTGGAGCGCACGCTCCTGGTCTCCGGCGACTTCCGCGAGCGTATCAACAATATCGTGGAGTTCATTCCGGCAGGCACGCACTACCTCAGAGGCGTGCCCAGCAAGCAACTTGTGTACGAGCCTGCCGAATAGAGAGAAGAGCCGTTAGAAGGCGGCGTTAAGCCGCCTTCTGGGTCATCAGACCGCGGTTGATCAGCGATTCTGCAATCTGAACGGTGTTGAGCGCTGCGCCTTTGCGCAGATTGTCCGACACCACCCAGATGTTGAGACCGTTCTCAATCGTGATGTCTTCGCGGATGCGGCTGATAAAGGTGGCAAACTCGCCGACACTTTCAACCGGGGTCACATAGCCCCCATCCTCGCGCTTATCGACCACCAGGCACCCGGCAGCTTCGCGCAGCACATCGCGCGCTTCGTCAGCCGTAACCGACTTGTCGAACTCCAGATTGATCGCCTCGGAGTGTCCCACAAAGACCGGCACACGCACGCATGTGGCCGTAACCTTGATTTTCGGATCCAGGATCTTCTTGGTTTCGGCCACCATTTTCCACTCTTCCTTGGTGGAGCCGTCTTCCATGAACACATCAATATGGGGGATCACGTTGAACGCGATCTGCTTGGTGAACTTTTCAGGCTCCGGCGCATCGGTGACGAAGATGCCCTTGGTCTGGCCCCAAAGCTCCTCCATGGCGTCCTTGCCGGCGCCGGAGACGGACTGGTAGGTGGAGACCACAACCCGTTTGATGTTGAAGGCGTCATGCAGAGGTTTGAGCGCCACGACCATCTGAATGGTGGAACAGTTGGGGTTGGCAATGATGTTCTTGCGGGTGTTCTTGGCCATGTAGCCTTCCAGCACATGGGCATTCACTTCCGGCACCACCAGGGGCACGTCCTGATCATAACGCCAGCATGAGGAGTTATCGATCACCAAACAGCCCTGGGCGCCGATACGGGGCGACCATTCCTTGGAGATGGCCGAGCCGGCCGACATCAAGCAGAAATCGGTGTCGGAGAAATCGTAAGATTCCAAGGTCTTGCAGGTCAGCGTCTCATCGCCGAAGCTCACCTCAGTGCCTTGCGAACGGCGCGAGGCCAGGGCGACCACTTCAGAGACGGGAAACTCCCGCTCAGCCAGAATCGACAACATTTCACGGCCCACATTTCCTGTGGCGCCAACAACAGCGACTTTGTAGCCCATCGCTCTTCTCCTTTGCCTCTCTCCCTTCAAGGCTCTTGGCCCGGCAGGTTGCTGATCTCGCCTCTCCCCGAAGGGAGAGAAATGATCGGGGAGGACGAATTAAGATTTCGTGGTGGTTTTGGTCGTGCGTTTGCACGTAGAGGACGGTTTGGCCACGGCGGTTGCCGTGGTCCCGATCATCAATGCTGTGTCAAGCCGTGCCATCACAGTGAACTTCATCCTCGTTTGAGCGCTCTATCTAAAGGGAATTGATCAAGAGTCAATGAATTATAGCGCTCAGGCCCGTTCGTCTTTAGGAGAGCCCATCACCACGTAGGACGTGATCGAGTTCACCTGAGGCAGCGTGCCAAGCACCTCGGTGTGAAAAATCTTGTAGCTGGCAAGGTCCAAGACCTCCACCCGCAGCAGATATTCCATGGTTCCGGTGATGTTATGGCACTCCACCACCTCCGGTGCCCGGGAGATGGAACGCTCAAAGGCCTCCTGCGACGCCTTGGAGTGATCAGACAGGCCCACCGCAATATAGGCCACAAACCCCACGCCCATGGCGCCGCGGTCCAAAACGGCACGGTAGCCTTTGATCACCCCGGACCGCTCCAGCTCCTGCACCCGGCGCAGGCAGGCCGACGGAGACAGACCCACCCGTTCGGCCAGCTCCAGATTGCTGGTGCGACCATCGGTGGTGAGTTCGCGCAATATTCTTTCGTTTATCGCATCTAACTTGACCATAGATTGCAAATTTTGTGATTTTACGAGCGAGATTGCAACCAAATTCGATGCCAAATCGGCAACCCTTGCGGCCATGACCTATGACCTTCTCACCGCACTGGCCGCCTTTGCCTTCGTGACCTCCATCACGCCGGGGCCCAACAATCTGATGCTGATGACATCAGGCGCCAATTTCGGCTTCCGCCGCACCATCCCGCACATGCTGGGTGTGGGGCTGGGGTTTGTCATCATGGTGATCCTGGTGGGCGCCGGGCTGGTGGGGGTGTTCGATGCCTATCCGGTGAGCTACACGGTTCTGAAGGTCTTCAGTGTGGCCTACCTGCTCTATCTGGCCTGGAAGATCGCGAACTCTTCCGCACCGGGCGAGGCCGGCCGTTCGGCCAGCCCCATGACCTTCCTCCAGGCCGCATTGTTTCAGTGGGTGAACCCGAAAGCCTGGGCTATGGCCCTCACGGCGGTCACCGTCTATGCGCCCTCCCAGAGCCTTGCAGCCATTGCGCTGGTGGCGCTGGTGTTCGGGCTGGTGAACCTGCCATCCGTTGGCTCCTGGACCATCCTTGGCCAACAGATGCGCCGGTTCCTCACCAATCCGCTCCAGCTGCGTGTCTTCAACATCTCCATGGCACTCCTGCTGGTGGCCTCGCTCGCGCCCATGCTGTTCTAAGCCCAGAGACCGAAGGCCTTCGCGATATAGATCCCGGCCAACGTAAGGCCAAAGCAGATGACGGCAGCTCTTAAGTAGCGCTCGTTGACGAGCCGGGCCCAGCGCGCCCCGAAGTCCCCGCCTAACGTGCTGCCGCACATCACCACCACAGCTTCCGGCCAGGCAATCAGCCCGCTCACGCCGAACACGCCGATGCTCAATATGGTGAAGCTGGTGGCCAGCAGGTTCTTCAGGCTGTTGGCCACGTGAAAGGACGAGAACCCCATAATCTGCACGATCGCCAGAAGGATGATCCCCAACCCGGCGCCGAAATAGCCGCCATAGATGGAGAACGCGAAGAGCGCAGCGTAAAGCAGCAGGCCGGTTGAGGCGCCCTTCAGGCCGTCCACCAAGGCTGCCCGGATGCGCTCACCGAACGCAAACAAAGCGGTCGCCGCCAACACCAGGGCAGGGATCAGCGCCTCGAACAGTTTTTCCCCCGACACAAGCAGCAACAACGAGCCGGCGATTGCCCCCAACCCGGAGACAATGATCAGCGGCCAAATGGCGGAGCCCACACCAGCCAGCTCGCGCCGATAGGCCGGCAGAGCCGCGGCGTTAGACGGCAGCATGGCCAGATAGTTGGTCGCATTGGCCACAACAGGCGGCAGGCCGGCCGCCATCAGGGCGGGAAAGGTGAACAGGGTGGCGCCGCCGGCAACCGCATTCCAGGCCCCGCCGAACAGTCCAATGCACACGAGAAACGCCACAGTCTCCAGGCTCATAACAGATCTCCTTTGCTTGATCCGCGGGAGCTTAGGGACCCTGTTGCAATCGAAGAAACGAATAGTTACGATATACTCCATGCAAAATTTCGAACGCTTAATGGCCTCCAGCGGTCACCTCCGCACTTTCCTCACCGTGGTGGACAGCGGCAATGTCACCCACGCGGCCACCATTCTGGGCCGCACCCAGTCCACCATCAGCGTGCAAATCAAGCAGTTGGAGGAAACCCTGGACGCCCGCCTGTTTCAACGCCAGGCACGCGGGGTGGTGCTCACCGAGCAGGGGCGCAAACTGCTTCCCGCAGCGCGGCGGGCCATGGAAGAGATCCAGCGTGTGGGAGACCTCTTCGCAGACCCCTTACGCGGGCGCATCCGCATCGGCATCCCCGATGACTATGACGACACGATTTTGGAAAAGCTGCTGGTGGAGTTTGCCCGGCGCCACCCGGAGGTGGAGATCTTCGCCCATTCCGGCTGCACCTCCAAGTTCGCGCAAGCGGTGAAGACCGGCAAGCTCGACATAGCCGTTTGCTCCGGACCCTCCATGGGCGAGGGCCAACCGCTCTCCTCAGAGCCCAATGTCTGGGCCGCTGCGCAAACGCTTGAGCTGGCGCCAGGCGCGCCCGTGCCGCTGGCTATTCTGGAGCGCACGTGCTGGTGGCGCGACATTCCCACAACCGCCCTTGATGAGGCCCGGCGCTCGTGGACCTTGGCCTATTCAAGCGAGAGCTTTGCCAGCGTCCGCGCCGCCATCCGCTCAGGACTTGCGATTGGCGTGGTGCCGAAGAACACGCTGGAGCCGTCGATGAAGATTATGGGCAAGCGCGAGGGGTTTCCGCCCCTGCCGGCGTCACAGCGGGCCATACTGGTCAATTCGGACGCGCCCGATGAGCTCACCTCGGCCATGTCGGAGGCGATTGTTGCTGCTGTTGGTTAGAGCAAGGCAAGCGATGAGGCTCAGAGGTATGGACCCCTGCTTTCGCAGGGGAGCGGAAGTACAACGAACGCGTCCCTGCGCAAGCAGGGACCTTCTCATCCAAGGAAACGAACTTCGCCGCTAGCCCGCCAGCGCACCCAGCTCTTCGATCACCGCATCACCCATCTGGTCCGTGCCCACTTCGGTCATGCCGTCCTGCATGATGTCGCCGGTGCGCAGGCCTTTGGCCAGGACGTTTGCAATCGCCTGATCCACCATGTCAGCCGCCTCACCCATGTTGAACGAGTAACGCAGGCACATGCCGAAGGACGCGATCATGGCAATGGGATTGGCAAGACCCTGGCCGGCAATGTCGGGCGCGGAACCATGCACGGGCTCATAAAGCGCTTTGCGCACGCCGGTCTTCTCATCGGGCGCCCCCAAAGAGGCAGAGGGCAGCATACCCAGAGAGCCGGTGAGCATGGCCGCAATGTCCGACAACACATCGCCGAACAGGTTGTCGGTCACCAGCACATCATATTGCTTGGGATTGCGCACGAGCTGCATGGCGCAGTTGTCGGCCAGCACGTGTTCAAACTCCAGATCGGGATATTCTTCAGCGCCGATCCGGGTCGCCACTTCGTTCCACAACACGCCTGACTTCATCACATTGCGTTTTTCCGCCGAAGACACTTTCTTGTTGCGGGTGCGGGCCAGTTCACAGGCCACGCGCACAATGCGCTCGATTTCGTAGGTGTCGTACACTTGCGTGTCCACGGCCCGTTTCTGGCCGTTGCCGATATCGGTGATCTGCTTTGGCTCACCGAAATAGACCCCGCCGGTGAGCTCGCGCACGATGAGGATGTCGAGACCTTCCACAATATCGCGCTTCAGCGAAGAGGCGTCGGCCAATGCCGGATAACAGATGGCCGGGCGCAGGTTGGCAAACAGGCCCAGATCCTTGCGCAGGCGCAGAAGGCCGGCCTCCGGGCGCACCTCATAGGCCACCCCGTCCCATTTCGGCCCACCCACGGCGCCAAACAGAACCGCGTCGGCCGCCATGGCCTTGTCCATATCCGCATCGGAGATGGCGGCTCCATGGGCATCGTAGGCCGAGCCGCCCACCAGGCCTTCGTCCACATTAAACGTGGCGATCCCGCTTTCTTTGAACCAGTCCAACACCCGGCGCACCTGGCCGATCACTTCAGGGCCAATGCCGTCGCCTGGCAGCATAAACAGATTGTGGGTCGCCATTGCGTCCGTCCTTTTAGTATAATTCAGGAGATGAAAAAGACCGGCGATTGCTAACCTCTTGGCACGAGTTTGACAAGCTTTCATGCAAGCCGGGTTTGCCGTATTAAGAAAGTGCTTGGGTCTAACGGGAACGCGTATGAGAGCATTGATTGTTTGCGTAGGTGCCGCATTAAGCGCAATCGGAAGCCCTGCGGCCGCGGATGCCCCACAGCTTTCCCTGCCCATTGACTGCAAGGTCGGCATTAGCTGCTTCATCCAGCACTATGTGGACGTGGATCCGGGCTCGGGCATCAAAGACTATAAGTGCGGTGCGGCGGCCTACAACAAGCACTCCGGCACGGATTTCCGGGTGCGCACCCTTGAAGATGTCAAACGCGGAGTACGCGTTCTGGCGGCCGCGCCGGGCACCGTCTCAATCGTGCGCGACCAGTTGACCGACAGGATCGTGAGAACCGCCAAAGACGGGATCGCCGTTCAGAATGTGTTCTGCGGCAATGCGGTTGTCCTGGACCATGGCGATGGCTGGGAAACCCGCTATTGCCACATGCAAAAGGGCTCCATCCAGGTGCGCAAGGGTCAGAAGGTGAAGCGCGGCCAGCCCTTAGGCTTGGTGGGCTTCTCCGGCTTCGCTCAGTTTCCGCATGTGCATCTGGGCGTAACGAAAGATGGCAAGAAGGTGGACCCGTTCACCGGAACCGAAAGCCCCGAGGGCTGCGAGGCCAACGAGGCCAAAGGTCTGTGGCGTGCAGACGTCCGCCCCCAGCTCAACTACAGGCGCGGACAGCTGCTGGCTGCGGGCTTTTCGGCCGGACGGGTGTCGAAGGACTCGGTGATCTGGCGGCTTCCGGACAATGCCGAGATTGCCTCCAATTCCAAAGCGCTGGTCTCCTATGCCTGGTTGATCAATGTGCAGGAGGGGGACCGCGTCTTCACGCAGCTCACAGGCCCCAAAGGGATTATCGCGTCCCAAACCAGCAAGCCCATGAAGCGGCACCGGTCTCAATATGTGCAATATACCGGCAAACAGCGCCCAAAGGGGGGCTGGGAGGCCGGCCTATACGTGTCGGAGATGTCCCTGATCCGGGACGGCAAGCGCGTGGTGCAGCACCGCGAGGTGCTGCATATGCGCTAACCGGCGCGCCCTACTCCCAAGTCCCTGCGAAAGCAGGGGAGCGGTTGGCTAAAGCCAGGGCTTGTCTTCGCCCTGCTTGCTCTCAAAGGCGTCGATATCGTCTTTCTTCTGGAGGGACAGACCAATATCGTCCAGCCCTTCCAGCAGACAGTGCTTCTTAAAGGGATCGATGTCGAACGTGATGGTGCCGCCGTCCGGGCCGCTGATTTCCTGTTTCTCGAGGTCAACGGTGATCACCGCGTTGGAGCCGCGCTCGGCATCATCCATCAGCTTGTCCACATCCTCTTGCGGCAGGGCAATAGGGAGGATGCCGTTCTTGAAGCAGTTGTTATAGAAAATATCGGCGAAGCTGGTGGCGATCACACAGCGGATACCGAAATCCTTCAGCGCCCACGGCGCATGCTCGCGGCTGGACCCGCAGCCGAAATTGTCGCCCGCCACCAGGATCTCAGCGTTCCGGTAGGCCGGCTTGTTGAGGACGAAATCCTCTTTCTCGCTGCCGTCGGTGTTGAAGCGCATCTCATCGAACAGATGCTTGCCAAGGCCGGTGCGCTCAATGGTTTTGAGGAACTGCTTGGGGATAATCATATCCGTATCGATATTGATCATCGGCAAGGGGGCGCCAACACCGGTCAATTTGTCGAACTTATCCATCACACCAGCTCCTTCATTTGAAAACATATGTGTTGAGCAAATAGACAATCAGAAAGAGGGCAAACGCAATGCCCAATCCTCTGCCGATCCGTTTGCCCCAAACTTCCGCGTAATCCTCTTCGCCGCCGCCCGGGCCCGCCTGATCGCCGGGTCCCAGAAGCTTCTCAGACTGCTCTTGCATCCGGGCCAGATCGCGTCTGGCCCGTTCTGCTTCTGCCTCACGCTCGCGCGGCGACTGCGCCATTCACTTACGTCCGTCAGCCCAGCTCGCGCACATCAACAAAGCGCCCGGCAATTGCGGCCGCAGCGGCCATGGCCGGAGACACCAGATGGGTCCGCCCGCCGCGTCCTTGCCGGCCCTCAAAGTTGCGGTTCGAGGTGGAGGCACACCGCTCTTCCGGCGCCAGCTTGTCGGCATTCATGGCCAGGCACATGGAGCATCCTGGCTCGCGCCATTCAAAACCGGCTTCGGTCAGCACCTTGTCGATGCCCTCTGCCTCGGCTTGCGCCTTCACCAGACCGGAGCCGGGCACCACCATGGCGTTCACACTGTCGGCCACTTGGCGGCCCTTGGCCACTTCAGCCACCTGGCGCAAATCTTCAATCCGTCCATTGGTGCACGAGCCGATAAAGACCCGGTCGATCGGTACATCGGTGATCTTGGTGCCGGGGGTCAGGCCCATATACTTGAGCGAGCGCTCAATCGCCTGTTTGCGGCCGGCATCGTCCACATTGTCGGGGTTCGGCACCTCACCGTGGATCGGGATCACATCTTCGGGGCTGGTGCCCCAGGTGACGGTCGGCGGCAGGTTGCCGGCATCCAGCTCAATCTCCACATCGAAGACCGCGTCCTCATCGGAATAGAGCGTCTTCCAGTAGGCCACCGCAGCATCCCAGTCCGCGCCCTTCGGTGCGCGGGGGGTGTCTTTGAGATAGTCAAAGGTCTTCTCGTCCGGAGCAATCAGGCCGGCGCGCGCGCCGCCTTCGATGGTCATGTTGCAGACCGTCATGCGCCCTTCCATGGAGAGCGCGCGGATCGCCTCGCCGGCATATTCGATAACATGGCCTGTGCCGCCGGCCGTGCCGATTTCACCAATGATGGCGAGGATGATGTCCTTGGCGCCCACACCTTCGGGCGGTGCGCCATTGACGGTCACCCGCATGTTCTTGGCTTTCTTCTGGATCAGCGTCTGGGTGGCCAGAACGTGCTCCACCTCTGAGGTGCCGATGCCGTGGGCCAGCGCACCGAATGCGCCATGGGTGGAGGTGTGGCTGTCGCCGCAGACAATCGTGGTGCCCGGCAGGGTGAAGCCCTGTTCCGGCCCGATGATGTGAACGATGCCCTGGCGCTTGTCGTTCTCATCGAAATAATCGACGTTAAACTCAGCCGCGTTGCGGGCCAGGGTTTCCACCTGCAGCTTGGATTCTGGATCATCAATGCCTTTGGAGCGGTCCGTGGTGGGCACGTTATGGTCGACCACCGCAAGGGTCTTCTCCGGTGCCCGCACCTTGCGCCCGGCCATGCGCAGACCTTCGAACGCTTGCGGGCTGGTGACCTCGTGAACCAGATGCCGGTCGATATACAGAAGGCACGTGCCGTCGTCTGCTTCGTGGACCAGATGGTCGTCCCAGATCTTGTCATAAAGGGTCTTAGCCATGGCGCATCCCTCCCTTGGGGTTTGTTTTTGACCTCATGTCGCTCACTTCGCTCTCTCGCGCAAAATTTGCGCGGGCTCAGCCGAACCCGCGCTCAATTCCGCTAAAGATGCCTGAAGGTAAGCTTATTCAGCTTCGGCTTCAGCGGCAGCAGCTTGCTTGGCTTCGGCTTTTTTCTTGCGCGCATCGGCAGCCACTTGCTTGTCCGCATCGTTGAGCTTGCGGGTCCGCACGTTGGTGGCCTCGAAGATACGGGCAGATTTACCGCGGCGGCCACGCAGGTAGTAGAGCTTGGCGCGGCGCACTTTACCGCGGCGCACAACCTCAATGGAATCGATCAGCGGCGAAAACACCGGGAACACACGTTCCACACCTTCACCGTAAGAGATCTTGCGCACCGTGAAGCTCTCGTTGAGGCCACCGCCGTTGCGGCTGATGCACACGCCTTCATAGGCCTGGATCCGCTCGCGGGTGCCTTCCACCACGCGCACGTTGACTTTCACCGTGTCGCCCGGGCTAAACTCCGGCACGGGCCGCTTGGCTGCGATCTTTTCAGCCTGTTCGGCTTCCAGTTTCTCGATGACATTCATCGGACTGTTCCTTTTTCAAAACTGGCGGGGCCTATACCCGCCTTCTGGTTAAAATTCAACCACTGAAGGGCAATTGCTTGCCTAGTCGGTGGTGTGTCTGCGTGCCGCCCAGAGATCCGGGCGCCTTGATTGGGTGAGCTCTTCAGACCGTTCCGCCCGCCATTTGGCGATGCGGCCATGGTCTCCGCTCAAGAGAACCTCTGGAATGTCCCGGCCTTCCCAGCTCCGCGGCCGGGTGTAGTGCGGATATTCCAGAAGCCCTCCGCTAAAACTCTCCGCCTCGCCCGAAAGCGCATTGCCCATCACATCGGGCAACAGGCGAACCACCGCATCGAGCAGAACCAGGGCAGCGGGCTCGCCGCCGGACAGCACATAATCTCCAATGCTGACCTCTTCCAGGTTCCTGGCCTCAATCACCCGTTCATCGACCCCTTCAAACCGCCCGCAGATGAGAACGGCGCCCGGCCCTTCGGCCAACTGGGCCACTCGGCTCTGCGTCAGCGGCGCTCCCCGCGGGCTCATCAAAAGCCTGGGGCGCTCCGTCTCGCCGGCGCTTGCATCGATCGCGGCCGCCAGCACATCAGGTTTCAGCACCATTCCAGCGCCGCCCCCTGCGGGCGTGTCGTCAACCGAGGCATGCTTGTCGGTGGCATGGTCACGGATGTTTACGGTCTCTAAGCTCCAAATCTCCTCTTCCAAGGCCCGACCGGCGAGCGAATGACCCAAGGGCCCGGGAAACATCTCCGGGTAGAGGGTCAAAACGGTTGCCGCCCAACTCATTGGTTTTCCTTCACAGGCCCTTATTCAATCTCCTCAGGACGCACCACCACGATCCGTCCCTCTTCAATGTTCACGTCCGGCACCGCCTCATGGGTGAACGGCACAAACAGGGTTTCGCCGCCGCCCTCCGGCTGAAGCTCCACCATGTCGCCGGCCCCGAAGTTCTGCAGGGCCACCACGGTGCCCACCAATTGACCCTCCGGATCCTCCGCTCTCAGGCCCACGAGATCAGCATGATAGAACTCGTCGGCATCGCTGAGGTCCGGCAGATCGTCCCGGCTCACAAAGAGCTCGGTGCCCTTCAGCGCTTCGGCCGCGTTGCGGTCGTTGACGCCGATCAGCTTGGCGATGACCACCCCCTTGGCCACCCGCTGCCGCTTGATCTTGAACCGCTCAGAGCCCGTCTTGCTCTGCAGCGAGCCATAGGCGGAGAGGCTTTCCGGTGTTTCGGAGAAGGTCTTGATCTTGACCTCCCCCTTGATCCCATGGGCGCCCACAATGACGCCCATCAAAAGCAGATCGCCGGACATGGCACGCCTTACTCGGCAGCAGCCTCTTCAGCCGGGGCCTCTTCGGCAGGGGCTTCAGCGGCTGCTGCTGCTTCTGCCTCGGCAGCCTCTTTGGCATCCTCTTCAGCCTGACGCTGAGCTTCTTCACGCTCCTGGCGCTTCTTACCCGGCAGAGCTTTCTGCGGGTTGTTGCGCGCATCGCGCTTCAGAATGCCGGCCGCATCCAGGAACCGGTGCACCCGGTCGGTGGGCTGTGCGCCAACGCCGATCCAATGCTTCACGCGGTCTTCTTTCAGCTTCACGCGCTCTTCGGAATCTTTCGGCAACAGCGGGTTGAAGGTGCCGAGGATCTCAATGTGCCGGCCATCGCGCGGTGCGCGGCTGTCAGCCACCACGATGCGGTAAAAGGGGCGCTTTTTAGCCCCGTGCCGGGACAGTCTCAGTTTCAGTGCCATGTCTTATGGTCTCCAGTCTTTCATTCCAGTTTGTTCAATGAATTCTCAAAGTCACTTCCGGCCCTTTTTGCCAAGGCCCGGCAGGCCAGGCGGCAAACCGCCTCCGCCAAGGCCCGGCAATCCGCCGCCGCCCAGGCCCGGCAATTTGGGCAGGCCTTTCGGCAGGCCGCCCTTGGCCAAATCTTTCAAATCCGGCGGCAAGCCATCGGCGCCCATTTCCGCGCCCACTTCGGCTTGCAGCTTTTCCATCTCGGCTGCATCGGGCATGCCGCCGCCCATCAGGCTGCCGAACATGCCGCCCTTCTTCTTGCCCATCTTCTTCATCATGTCCGCCATCTGACGGTGCATCTTCAAAAGACGGTTCACATCCTGCACCTCGGTGCCAGACCCGGCCGCAACACGCTTGCGCCGGGAGGCATTCATCACCTTCGGCTGGGCGCGTTCCTGTTTCGTCATGGAGGAGATGATGGCCAGCTGGCGCTTGATGATCACATTGTCGAGGTCGCTGTCCTCAAGCTGCTTCTTCATCTTGCCGATGCCGGGCAGCATGCCAAGAACGCCGGACATGCCGCCGATCTTCTTCATTTGGTTCAGTTGCGCCGCAAGGTCGTCCAGATCGAACGTCCCCTTCTTCATCTTGCGGGCAATTTTCTCCGCCTCTTCGGCATCGATGGTCTCAGCGGCTTTCTCCACCAGCGAAACCACATCGCCCATACCCAGAATGCGGTTGGCAATCCGGTCCGGGTGGAACTCTTCCAGGGCGTCGATCTTCTCGCCCGTGCCGATCAGCTTGATCGGCTTGCCGGTCACCGCCCGCATGGAGAGCGCCGCGCCGCCGCGGCCATCGCCGTCCACCCGGGTGAGCACCATGCCGGTCACCGCAAAGCGCTCATCGAACGCCCGGGCCATGGTGACCGCGTCCTGGCCGGTCAGCGCATCGGCCACCAGCAGAACCTCATGAGGGCTGGCAATCTCGGCCACCTTCTCATTTTCGGCCATCAGCTCTTCATCGATATGCAGGCGCCCTGCCGTATCGAGAATGACCACGTCATAGCCGCCGGTGCGGGCCTCTTTCTGGGCACGCTCGGTGATCTGATAGGGGTTCTGGCCGGCAATGATCTCCAGCGTGTCCACGCCGATCTGCTTGCCGAGAATCTCAAGCTGCTCTTGGGCTGCCGGGCGGCGCACATCGAGCGAGGCCATCAGGACCTTCTTGCGCTCCCGGTCTTTCAGGCGCAGCGCGATCTTGGCCGAGCTGGTGGTCTTACCGGAACCTTGCAGGCCCACCATCATGATGGTGACGGGCGGGGCGGCCGACAGGTTGATGGGGTCCGCATCGGAGCCCAGAACGTCCACCAGGGCGTCGTTGACGATCTTGACCACCATCTGGCCGGGGGTCACGGATTTGACCACTTCCTGGCCGACGGCTTCGGACTTCACCCGGTCGATGAACCCGCGCACCACTTCCAGCGCCACGTCGGCCTCAATCAGGGCCCGGCGCACTTCGCGCATGGCGGCATCAACATCAGCCTCCGACAGCGCACCGCGCCGTGTCAGCTTGTCGAAGATGCCGCCAAGGCGGTCTGAAAGGGTCTCAAACATTCAACTTCGGCTCAAAGATCCAAATGCCCAACGCAAAAAGCACCCGCGGGCGAACATCGCTGACGGGTGGTAACCCCTCTGCCTCCCGGACCAAGCCATGTGCAGAGCGGCCTAAGGACGGTTAAGTCTTTAGGATGGCCGGTCTTATAGCGATCTGGGCCGTTCCATTCAAGCCAAACTGTACAAGGTCAGTGAACTTTATTAATCTCAAAAATTGACACAATTATAAGACTCACGAAATAGTTGCATTTCGATTGAGCCGGGGGGTTTCATGGGTCATACGTTTGTTGCGTATATCGATGAATCGGGGGATGACGGTTTAGGGAATTTTCGACAACCCGGTGCACGCGGAGGTGCATCAAACTGGCTGGTCCTTTCAGCGCTCTTGTTCCGTAAAGCTCACGATCTGGATGCGGTAAGTTGGCGTGATCAGATCACCAAGAGAATGCCAGAAAAGAAAAGCCGGCACCTGCACTTTGCAAACCTGAACCACGGTCAAAAGCTCTTCGCTGTGCGCAAGATCGCCAGCTATCCCGTCAAGGCTGTCAGCGTGGTCGCGCACAAACCGAATATTGCTGATGGGACTTACACGGAAAAGAACCAACTGTACTTCGATCTCGCAAGACGCCTGATTGAGCGGCTTTCGTGGCTTAGCAGAGACCTGCGCCCAGAAGCGCCTGAAGGAGATGGCAGGCTGGAGATCACCTTTTCCCGAAGAGGGCACATGTCGTACGGCGACTTTCGCGCGTACATGCAATGGCTCAAACTGAATGAACACAATGAAGTCCATTGGCCGGTCATCGATGTGGACGGCATTTTGGCCAGAGATCACTCGACGCGAGCAGGGCTCCAACTGGTCGATACTGTGGCCTCAGCTATTGCCGGTGGGGTTGAGCCCGACCGTTATGGAAACTGCGAGAGCCGTTATGCGGAAATCCTCAAGCCGATCATCTATAATCGACAGGGAGACTATTTCAGCTACGGCCTGAGTTTTTATCCTGCACACACGGAGATCAGTTTAAGCGTCGAGCAGCAACGCCTGATCAAGCTGTTCAAATGAAAAGGGCAGCCCCCCGGCCCATGATTGCGATCTCTCGCCTGCAGACTCTCGAATGCTCTGGGTTGTTCCGGCGCATGGCTGCCTATTCGAGATATAGCAAAAAATTGATGCGCTTACAATGGATTTCACGAAAAAATATTAAAAATCAATTGGTTACACATATGCTAAGCCTTTGATTGGAACCCCTTTCTTGCAAAACAGCTGCATTATGTGGCTGAACGACACAGATTGCTCGCGAGGCTTACTTGTCCGAGCCCAACAAAAAAGGCCGCCCAGGGGGGAAGCTGGGCGGCCTTGTGCGCATGTTTCGCGCATGTGAGCGTCGAGAGGGGAATTCGACGCCTCCCGGTTGATCAGGCCGACAATGAGCGGAGGGCAGATAGGCCTGAATGATCAACCGTTCTGCACGTTTAAATGTGGTTAACCCTGCCCGTTTTCAATGCGCGGCCGATTACATTTTCGTGATTAAACCGTGTGTTAGCGGTTGTCGCCTTGCACGCGCCGTGTTTTGGGCCGTTTCACCTTGAACAACGAGGCCGAATGGTCGCCGCCGGAGCTCATCTCGGACAAAGAGATCGTGGTGCGGCGGCCTTCGCCGTCGATCACGGCCCACTGTTCGATTTCCGACTTTTTCTCATTGAACGTCAGGGTCAGCCTGCCCGGAACAGCCTTGTTCTTGGCGGCCAAGGTGAGGTGGATCGACCCTTCTTCGTTCTTCACTTCCAAGATGCGGGCCTGCTTGATCAGATCCACGTTCTTGGAGAGCACAAGCTGCAGCGGCGTGGACGACAGCGGATAGTGGTCTGTGCGCTTGTTCTTGCGGTTCATGATCACAACCCAGGTGCCGTCGGAGACGATGAGATACGGGCTGGGCGGATTGTACTCAAAGCGCATTTTCCCCGGCTTGGAGATGTAGAACACGCCGTTGGAGATGTTACCGCGCGGGCCCACCTGAACAAACTGTCCGGTCAGCGTCTGGAACCCATTGAAGAAGCTGGAGACTTTGTTGATCTGTTCAACATCTTTGGACGTCAGCTTTGCGTCCTTGGCCGCCTCGGCCGGCGGCGCCGTCATCACGGCGTGGCTCGCAAAGCCCGCGACACCGCCCATCACAAGCAGGCTGCCGACAAGCGCGGTCCGTGCCCGCGCCGAAAAAGATCTCATTAGGAAATTCCGCATTAGTGTGCGCCCTAGCCATTGTTGTAACTGAACTCAACGCAACTCACGTCTGAGGTTCCAAAACCCTACTTCTGCGCCAATTAAGGCGGAAGTTGGAACCTCACTGCAGATTAATCAAGGGGCGGCAATGTCTCATCTGCCCCGCCCACCAAAATCTCACGTTTGCCCGCGTGATTAGCCGGGCTGATCACGCCTTCTTGTTCCATCTTTTCGATAAGCGTAGCTGCCCGATTGTAGCCGATTTGCAAACGTCTTTGAACATAACTCGTGGAGGCCTTGCCGTCCTGGATCACGATGGCCACGGCCCGGTCGTAAAGTTCATCGCCGGAGCTGGCCATTTCCACGCCCGGAATGCCCAGATCGCCGCCGCCCTCATCGCTCTCTTCGGTCACCGCCTGCACATATTCCGGCGCCCCTTGCGCCTTCAGATGGCGCACGATCTCTTCCACCTCATCATCCTTCACAAAGGCCCCGTGGAGACGGGATATCCGCCCGCCGCCGGCCATATAGAGCATATCGCCCTGACCTAAGAGCTGTTCGGCGCCCATTTCGCCCAGAATGGTGCGGCTGTCGATCTTAGAGGTCACCTGGAACGAAATCCGGGTGGGGAAGTTGGCTTTGATCGTCCCGGTGATTACGTCCACACTGGGCCGCTGGGTGGCCATGACCACGTGGATGCCGGCCGCCCGGGCCATCTGGGCCAGCCGCTGCACGGCGCCCTCAATATCCTTACCGGCCACCATCATCAGGTCAGCCATCTCGTCAATGATCACGACGATATAGGGCATGACCTCAAGGTTCATTTCCTCTTGTTCGTAGATCGGCTCGCCGGTTTCCGGATCATATCCGGTCTGGATGGTGCGGGTCAGCACCTCGCCCTTCTTCTGGGCCTGGGCCACCCGTTCGTTGAAGCCGTCAATATTGCGCACACCCATCTTGGACATGTTGCGGTAGCGCTCTTCCATTTCCCGCACCGCCCATTTCAGGGCCACAACCGCCTTCTTCGGATCGGTCACCACCGGTGACAGCAAGTGCGGAATGCCCTCATACACCGACAGTTCCAGCATCTTGGGGTCGATCATGATGAGCTTGCACTGCTCAGGCCCCATCTTATAGAGCAGCGACAAGATCATGGTGTTGATGCCCACCGACTTACCCGAACCGGTGGTGCCCGCGATCAACAGGTGAGGCATGCGCGCCAGATCGGCGAAAATCGGCTCCCCGCCAATGTTCTTGCCCAATGCCAGACACAGATTGTGCTTGGACTTCTCATAGGCCTGCGAGCCGAGCAGCTCGCGGAAGAACACGGTCTCGCGCCGGGTGTTCGGCAATTCAATACCGATGGCGTTGCGGCCTGGCACAACGGCCACACGGGCCGAAATCGCGCTCATGGAGCGGGCAATATCATCCGCAAGGCCAATCACCCGCGAAGACTTGATGCCGGGCGCCGGCTCCAGCTCATAGAGCGTGACCACAGGCCCCGGGCGCACGTTGATGATCTCGCCGCGCACACCGAAATCTTCCAGAACCCCTTCCAGCAACCGGGCATTCTGTTCCAGCGCCTCCTCGGAAAGCTCAGAATCCGCGCTGGCCGCAGGGGGTTCCGACAGGAGGCTCAAAGGCGGCAACTCATAAGAGTTGCCAGACTTAAAGAGCGATGGCTGGGCTTCTTGTTTAGCCCGCGAACCAGCTTTGATGGGCTTGGCGGTAGGCGTGACCCGGCCCGACCCGGCGGGCGCGGCCGCAACAGGCGGCTCAATGGTCTGCTTTTCCGCCACGCGCGGGGACGCGTTCGGCATCTCCAGCACAGGCTCGCTCCGTCCGCCCTCATACTCATGGACTTGCGCCGGCAGGGGTGCATCGTCCTCATCGTCGCTGCCCACAAGCGAGCCGATCATCTCGCGGCTCTTCTCTATGAAGCCGAGAGCCTCGTCACGCTGGGTCACATCGGCCCTCACCACCCGGGAGCGCTTTTCAGCCCGCATGCGGTGAACGGCCCCGGAGATGAACAAGGCCGAGTGAGACAACGAGCCCCACAACCTGGACCCGGTTTCCACGCCGGCCTCACCGAAGATTTTGCCCATGGCCTGCATCTCGCCTTCCCGGAAATTGCAGGCATGGAACACGAACACCCCGGCACACCAGCCAAAGAAGAGACCCGTGATGAGATGCGACAGGAAGCTGTTCAGGGGAAGATCCAAAAGCGCCACAGGCGGGATGATCGCAATGTCCCCAATGGCACCGCCCAGACCGGTGCGCAGCACCCAGCTATCCGGATTGGGCAGGCAGCTCACCATCCCGGCGCTAAAGGTAATGCCTAAGATCCAAAAGAAGCCCCGGCGCAAGGGCCGCTCCACCCGCCCGTGGGAGAGCAGCCGCAGCGACCAGACGATCACCGGCGCCAAAACGGCAATCACCGCCAGGCCGACCCCTTGCATCATCACATCGGCAATCACCGCGCCCGGATAGCCCAGGGCGTTCTTGGGGGCCTTGTCGATGGCATAAGACAGGCTCGGGTCGCCTGCGTTCCAGGTGGCAAGCGCAACAGCGATGGCGGCGGTCAGCGCCAGAATACCCAGACCGGTGAGCTCGCTGAAGCGGTTTGAGATGAACCGGCTCAGGGCTGCGGGGATTGCGGAATCGTCTGTCTCGAGCGGGGCGGATTTGGCCATAAATACCTGTACTCTTTGATACTTTCCCTTACCTCCAGGGCGTGGTCGCCGCTCACTGATGATGGGGAAATGCGCACAAAATCAACAGGTTGGAAAAATACAAGCAGCCAGGTTAAGACGCGGTTAACCAGCTTTGATTTTTGCCGGTTTTCCGCGCCTCTCCCATCCTTTGGTGGCAGGCTATATGCGCCGCGTCGTGCGTGGAAATATTATGTATATACTTATGACTTGGGCTTGTCTGAACGGGGCCGCATGAGCCCTTCCTGCACGGCAGAAGCGATCAGCACACCCTCGCGGGTGAAGATGGATCCCCTGGTAAACCCGCGCGCGCCGCCCGTGGTGGGCGAATCCTGGGAATAGAGCAGCCAATCGTCCGCCCTGATCTCCCGGTGGAACCACATGGCATGGTCGAGGCTCGCCATTTGCTGGGTCTGTTCGAACATGGAGGTGCCATGGGGCACCAGTGCGGTGTCCAGCAGAGTCATATCGGAGGCATATGCGAGCACAGCTTGGTGCACAGCCGGGTCGTCCGGCAGCGCGCCGGTGGCGCGGATCCACACGTGCTGCTGGGGTGCGCCGGGCTTCGGATTGAGGAAATCGCGGTCCGAAGCACGACGCGTTTCGATGGCCCGGTTGCGCGAAAAGTAACGCTTCATGCTCTCCGGCATCTTGTCCTGGAGCTGCTCCAACAGCTCGCGTTCGGTGGGCAGCTCTTCCGGCGGAGGTACATCGGGCATTTCGAACTGATGGTCCAGCCCGTCCTCGCGCCTATGGAACGAGGCGGCCATGGTGAAGATGGGTTTGCCGTGCTGAATGGCCACCACACGGCGGGTGGTGAAGCTGCGCCCGTCCCGGTAACGCTCGGTCTCATAGATGATGGGCACCTTCGGGTCGCCCGGGCGCATGAAATAGCCGTGCAGGGAGTGTACGGGCCGGTCATCGTCCACCGTACGCAGGGCCGCCACCAGGGCCTGGCCGATCACCTGGCCGCCAAACACTCGCTGCCAGCCGGTCTGCGGGCTGCGGCCGCGGAAGAGGTTCACCTCCAGCTCCTCCAGATCGAGGATTTCCAGCAATTCTTCAACGGCGGTCTGAGGCATGGGCGGATCCTGAGGTGGGCGGAGGATGGGAGCGGACAGAATAGAGCACGATGGCGCGCGTTTGTAACGTTTCTTCGCGTTCACCTCAGGATTTTTGCCACCAAAAGTGCGACTCTGCGAAACGAACCCAATTTCGCGTAAAGCTTTGAAGCGAAGGGGAAATTCGGGCTATTTGGCCTTGATGGTTGAGATTGCTTCTCTCTTCGTCGTCCCCACACTCACCCATCGCCATCCCCACACTCACCCTTCGTCATCCCCGCGAACGCGGGGACCCAGGACGGCACGTCTGTGAGCAAGCGGCTCTGGGTCCCGGATATTTTGCTGGCGCAAAATTCCGGGATGACGATTAGGGAGTTCGCACCTGCTATGCGCGATTCTGGCGGTTCTCGATCAGATCGTCCACAACCGCCGGCTCGGCCAGGGTTGAGGTGTCGCCCAGGTTGGAGAAATCGTCCTCGGCAATCTTGCGCAGGATCCGGCGCATGATCTTGCCCGACCGGGTTTTCGGCAAGCCGGGCGCGAACTGAATGAGATCCGGCGAGGCAATGGGCCCGATCTCCTTGCGCACCCACTGGACCAGCTCTTTCTTCAGGTCATCACTGCTCGCTTCACCCGCCATCAAGGTCACATAGCAGTAGATGCCCTGGCCCTTAATGTCGTGCGGATAGCCCACCACGGCCGCTTCGGACACCTTGTCGTGGGCCACCAAAGCCGATTCCACCTCAGCGGTCCCCATCCGGTGACCGGACACGTTGATCACGTCGTCCACCCGGCCGGTGATCCAATAGTCCCCGTCCTCATCGCGCCGGCAGCCATCGCCGGTGAAGTACTTGCCCTTGTAGGTGGCAAAGTAGGTCTGAACGAAGCGCTCATGATCTCCGTAGACCGTGCGCATCTGGCCCGGCCATGAATCGGTGATGCAAAGGTTCCCGTCGGTGGCGCCCTCAAGCGGGTTGCCCTCATTGTCCACCAGTTGCGGCTTCACACCGAAGAACGGTTTGGTGGCGGACCCCGGTTTCAGATCGATGGCCCCGGCCAGGGAGGTGATCATGATGCCGCCGGTTTCCGTCTGCCACCAGGTGTCCACAATCGGGCAGCGGCCATCGCCCACCACATTGTAGTACCACTCCCAGGCTTCCGGGTTGATGGGCTCGCCCACACTGCCGAGAAGGCGCAAGGTGGAGCGGTCCGTCTTGGTGACGAACTCTTCGCCCGCCCCCATCAACGCGCGGATCGCGGTCGGTGCGGTGTAGAAGATGTTGACCTTGTGCTTGTCGCAAACCTGCCAGAAGCGCGAGGCGTCCGGATAGTTCGGCACGCCTTCGAACATCATGGTGATGGCCCCATTGGCCAGCGGGCCATAGACAATGTAGCTGTGGCCGGTCACCCAGCCCACATCGGCGGTGCACCAGTAGACGTCGCCGTCATGATAATCGAACACATATTGGTGGGTCATGGAGGCCCAGACAATGTAGCCGCCCGTGGTGTGCATCACGCCCTTGGGCTTACCGGTGGAGCCCGACGTGTAGAGGATGAAGAGCGGGTCTTCCGCATTCATCTCCTCAGGCGGGCAATCGGCAGAAGCCGCGCCAACCGCATCGTGATACCAGACATCGCGCCCGTCCTGCATGGAGATGTCGCCGCCGGTGCGCTTGACCACCAGAACCGTGTCGACCTTGGCCCCGTCCTTTGCAGCGATCTCGATGGCCTTGTCGGTATTGTCTTTCAGCGGGATCTTGCGCCCGCCGCGAATGCCTTCATCGGCGGTGATCACGAACGTGGACGCGCAGTCCTCGATGCGCCCGGCCAGGGCGTCCGGCGAGAACCCGCCAAAGACGATGGAGTGCACCGCGCCAATCCGGGCGCAGGCCAGCATGGCGTAGGCCGCTTCCGGGATCATCGGCATATAGATGGTCACCCGGTCACCCTTCTTGCAGCCTTGGGCCTTCATGGCGTTGGCCAGCTTGCAGACATGCTCGTGCAGTTCTTTGTAGGTGATGTGGGCATCATCGGTGGGTTCATCGCCTTCCCAGATGATGGCCGTCTGATCACCCCTGGTGGCCAGATGACGGTCCACACAGTTCGCGCACACGTTCAAGGTGCCGTCTTCAAACCATTTGATCGACACGTTGTCGTAATCATAAGACGTGTTCTTCACCTTGGTGAAGGGCTTCATCCAGTCAACGCGCTTGCCGTGCTCGGCCCAGAAGCCTTCCGGATCATCCACGCTCTGCTGATACATTTCTTCATACTTGGCGCGGTCCACATGAGCTCTTTTGGCCCATTCATCGGTCACTGGGTATACGTGCACTTCAGACATGAAACGGCTCCCCACTCTTTCGGTGTTCTCTATGGTTTAACGAGTTGATCCCTATTATGCGCAAGCTGGAAGTTTGGGGCAACCTGCGTGCGCTCGGACTTTGGTCATGAGAAAAAAGTCTAACGCCTCCGCCGCTCCGCAATTGGCGTTGCCGTGAAATTGCTTTAGAGATGAGAAGGCAATTCAACCATTTTGGGGGAGGCCGAAATGAACGGTTGGCACGTCGTAGAACTCTCGGTCCAACCCCTGGAGGCGGAGGATTCCAAGTTCTTTGGGATCAACCAAACCCAAGCCGCATCCAACGTCAAAACCGCTCCGGGCGCGTTCTATGTTGAGGTCTGGAGCCAAAAGAAAACCAAGCGCCTGGCCCTGGATGTGGACCGCGGCCTGCCGGACGCGGAAAGCTATGAGCCGCACCTGATCCAGGCGCGGGACATGCCGGCCACTGCTGTGTGGGTCAATTGCTATTGCCTGGAGCCGGGATCAGATGAGCGGCAGGCCGATACCTGGCAGGAGTTGAACCTGCCCGACGCCGGGTGGGCCGGGCAGATGGTCGTGATCCGCTGGAGCAAGTCCTAGAGCAGTTCTTTGTCATATGGAAACGCTTGATGGTGTCAAATCAGTCCATATCCAAGGCGCGAAGCGCAGTGCGATGTGGTGCATCGGACGAGCTTCGCAACGCAGGAGATGGACTGATTTGGCCCACCGAAGG
>JANQOW010000087.1 GCA_028285595.1 Hyphomicrobiales bacterium | reverse complement strand
GCATATTGCTTCAGCTTGCCACGCAGGCGTCCTTCCCGTGCGGCGGTCTCCAGACGGCGCAGCCTCAGTTCATTGTCCTGACGGCTCTGCTGCACTTCCCGGGTCAGGCGCTCCACGGAGCCTAAGATTTGGCGCACCTGGTCTTCCAGGCTTGAGATGCGCAGGTTGAGCTGGGCTGCATTTTGCGGGTTTTGCGGCTGAGCGGCGCCTGCGCCCTGGCCATAGGCCTGACCTTGCATGTTGCGCACAGCCGCCTCGACGCGGATGATCCGGTCGTAGAGCGAGTTCCATTGAGCTTGCGATTGGGCCGCGGCGGGACCTGGCGCCAGAAGCACAACGGTCAGCGCGCACAGCACGAACGTGGAGAACAGGAAGCGGTGTTTCATCAGGTTTTCTCAGCTCTTGAGATCGGTCACGGGGTGTGGGCCCCTTATACGCCCGGATAGAGATAAGCCGCAATATGGCAGGAGTATGCTGACGGTCTGATCGGCTTTTGCGCAAAGCTTTGAGCTGTGTCATGGTTGTGCGGTACTCTCAGGCTTTAGGGACACATAGAGGAATGCCAAAGTGGATGCGCGCGTGCTCCGGCTGCTCTCAGCCGTTCTCTTGCTTATTGGTTTGGCGGCGGCCCCTGCGGCGGCTCAGGACATGACCAAACGGGTGCCGGCAGAGTGGGAGCTGCAAGAAGCGGTTTGGCTGCAGTGGCCCGGCCCGTGGGAGACGTCCTACGAGAAGGCGTTCGCCAAGATCTCGAACATCATTGTGCGCTATCAAAAACTGCACATTCTTTATGCGTCAAAGCGCATTCATCGCCAGGCCCGCGGCGCGATTTCGGCGGCGGGCGGTGACCCGGACCACGCCAACATCGTTTGGCACGACATTCCCAATGACAGCGCCTGGATGCGGGACAATGGGCCGGTTTACGTGATCAGCAACGGAGAGATGCGCCTGCAAAACTGGGAGTTCGATGCCTGGGGCGGGGCGTTCGGGGCCGACGTTCCCTATGACAAGGACAACAAGGTGCCCGATGCGGTGGGCGCCTATCTGCAGCTTCCCGTTGATCCGGTCAACATCGTGCATGAACGCGGCAACCTGGAGTTCAATGGGGCTGGTGCAGTGATTCTCAATTGGAGCACCATCGGCGATCCCCGGAGAAATCCCGGCTACACCAAGGAGAAGGCGGAAAGTGACCTGAAGCAGCACTTTGGGGTGTCGAAGGTGGTGTTCATTGAGGGCGTGCCGGAAGGTGACCGCACCAATGGCCATGTGGACGGGATTGCCCGCTTCATCAACGAGACAACGGCGGTGGTGCCGGTGTGCACGGAGAAGTCCTTCTGCAAATCCGGTGACGGGAAAACCGGCTCCATTTTCGATGCGGCCGCGCGGACGATTGAAGCGGCCGGCTTCACGGTGATCCGCGATCCGATTTTGGGGACGGCCAAGTACGGCTCTGATGCGTTCGACACCAACTACATGAACTGGCTGGTGGGCAACGGCTTTGTCATCACGGTCGGGTTCGGCAATGAGGAGACCGACGCGGCCGCGAAGAAGAGGCTGGAAGGCTATTTCCCGGGCCGCACCGTTTACGTGGTGGAGATGTTGGAATCCTGGGCGTCAGGCGGCGGCGTGCACTGCCACACCAACGATCAGCCCGCTCTCTCCCTGCTCAAGTCCGCTGGCCAATAAGTCTTCGCGCTAACGTATCGAGCAGTTTGACGTGCCTGACGCGGTTTCCACGATGGCCAGATCACCCTTGGTGCGGATGGTGAGCGGTCCGTTGCGGTATGCAGAGCCGGAGCCGGAGACAATGGACTCCAAGATGAGCTGTTGCGGGAGACCTGGGTACAGGATCGCCCGCGACTGGGTTGCACTGTTCTCAAATTGAATGTCGAACGTGCCCCCGTTCGGGCAGCTAACCCTGAACACCTTGCTGCGCTCCGTCTGGTCTTGAGCGGGTTGGCCGGCTGCTTGCGCCCCCGCCATATCGCATCTTGCCAGAAAGAACTGGGCGGCCACGGTCGGCCCTTTAATGGTCTTCTTTTGCTGACCCTTGACGCCAACGGTGAGGAGCTCGGTGGTTGAGAACCACCTCCAGAACGCATCCGCTGCATCCACTTGCATGCGCACGCCGACATATTCTGAGTTCTCGCTGAACGTGGTGGCGCGGATGGATTGAGGGGGCTGGCCGTCGAAGAAGAACTCCACCCAGACCTCGCGGCCGGCCTGGCGCGTGCCGGCGCCGATGAACACCTCAAGGGTGTAGGCCCTTGCGCCTCCACACGAGGCGGTGATGGCAACGGCGTCCGTTTCCGGGATGCCGTACGTGAGCTGACGTCCCGCGCCCGATTGGGAGGCAAACCCGCTGGTGAACCAAAGCTCCCCGCCCGCATTGGGCTGGGTGTGGGCTTCGCCCGGCTGAACGCCGAACACCTGGCCCTGGCTGAGAGCAAGATTTGGCAGGGCCATCCCCAATCCAAGCGCGAACGTCGCGCACATGCACAGTTTCAGTCGTTTCATCTTCGCTCCCAGTTAACAGTCAAGCGTGAGGCGTCAGTGCCGCATAGAGGCCCAGCACGCCCACCAACAGAAGGCTCAAGGCCCAAACCAAATCCAGATTGAACCAGCTTTTAGACACAAATTTCATACCCAGCCAACGGTGAACGGCAAAGGCCATGATACCGCCGGTGACGATCATGCCGGCCGAATGCACGAAGGCCACGGCAACGGCATTGACCAGATTGCCGGTCATCAAAGAAGCGGCCGCCTGGTGGCCCGCGTCCAGTTCCGACACCTTGCAGATGCCCAGATAGATCGGCAGCAACATCAACCCGGCCCCGTGGGCGGTGGCCATGGCAAAGGACCACAAGGCCAGTTGCGTCGGCCGGATACGGGCGAGGAACCGCGGGTGGCGCCGGTAGATCAAAAGGCCGAGCGCGAAGCAGATCACCAGCACCGCCGCGCTGATCTGGATCTCCCGTTGCCAATCCAACAGGAACGTCATGGCCCCGAAGGGCAAAAGGATCACGGCCATGGCCAGGAAATGGCCGCCGGCAAGGGGGACAAGCGCGGCAAACAGATCGCGCTCGCCCTTGCCCATGAGAGCGGCAGAGACGGCAAGGGGCCACCCCATGCCGGGGTTGACCCCATGGAAGATGCCAATGCCGACGACGGCCAGCCAGAGGCTGGCCGTGCTCCAGGTTTCAACCAGCAATGTCAGACGTTCGGATAGCAGAAACTGTCTGTTGAGCAGTCCCCGCCTTCAAGCCTGATCTGGTGCGAGCGATAGCCCTCCGGGAACTCCACCCAGAAGTCCTTATCAAGCGTGAGACCGCCGTCTTCGCCCACATCCGCCTTGACCATGGCCGCCGGTACGCCGTCCGGGTAGAACTGGTCGTCCCAGGTGGAGTAGAGCGAATTGGTCCAGTAGACCCGCTTGCCGTCGCGGCTAATTTCCACCATTTGCGGGCCGCCGCGATAATCGCCGCCGCCCGGGTGGGCCGTCTTGCGCGTGATGCCGCCCACATGGACACTATCTCTCAGCTTGACGTTCCAGGGATCTGAAACATCGTACTGACGCAACTCGCCCGTCCCCCAACAGGAGACGTAGAGGAACTGGTCATCGAGCGACAGATCGATATCGGTGACCAGCGGCGGCACGGCCTCAAAGCCCTGAAGCAAGGGCGGGAGATCTTCTTTCGCGGCCGGTTCGGGCGGGATGGTTGCGGTCTTTTCACACTTGAACGTGTCGCCATCACGCCACCAGGTCCAAATGGAGCCCTCAAGGTTGGTGGTGTCGACCACAACGCCGACAAAGCCATATTCCTTGACCGGATCGTGGGCCGGCCGAACCTCCAGAGCCATCTGATGGTTTTCTCCCAGATCGATGGTCTGCACATTCGTGCGGCCGCGCAAATCCCAGCAATGGATCACGTGGCCGTATTTGTTCGACAACAGATCTTCGGGCACCACACCGTTCTCGAACTGTGGGGGCAGGCCCCACTCGCTGGAGACCATGTAGTCGCGCGGCAGGTTCCACCAGAAATCATAGTGCTTGCCCTGGATGCCACGATCTATTTCCCAACGCCCGATAATGTCGAAGGTCTCGCAGTCCATGATGAAGATCCCGGGCGGTCCGTCGGTGCCGTCCTCTCCGCCGCCACCCAGTGTGGAGACGTAAATGCCCTCCGGTCCGCAGTGGATGGTGTGGGGACGTGAGTAACCGGTCTTGCTGAAGAGTTCCTCCGGCTCGATGATCTTGTGGATCTTGGCCTCGGTGGGAGATGGGTGCGTGTCGATGATGTAGATGCGCGACGAGCGAATGCCCGGAATGATCAGATAACGGCGTTGCAGAAAGGCATGCCCGGTGAGTGGAGACAGGGCCGAGGAGCACGCGTTCCAGCCGAAATGGTGAAACTCGTCGCCCTTGTTGGGCATCATCACCGTGTGCACGATCTGCCCGTAGGTGGGCGATCCCGGCTTTACGTCAACAACCGCCAAACCGTCCGGTTCGGAGAAATCGGGGCTGAGCATCAAGGTGTAGGCGTAATCTTCCGGCGGGGCTTGCATCGCCAGTTGTGCTGTGGCGTGAAAGGTGGGATCTGGTCGAACTGTCATTGATTTCCTCCCTCAAGACATTTTCATTTTATTGGCCTCCGCTGCCAGGCCTTAACGCGCGGGGTCTTCGGTCCGCAGCCTGGCAACTTCCCCAGTACACAGCGCGCGGGACATTAGCTGAAAACTGTACTTTTGACCGCACGCCGCACATAGTGTGGCACACAGACCGGCGCGGCGTCACCCCTGAAACCGGTGAGAAAAAGCGTAGTGCCGGTTAATGTCGATCAACGTGCCGGAGAATTCCATGGCAGACCCCTATTCAGATCTCGGAAATGCCGCCAAAGAGATGCAGGAGCGCATCGCAGATGCCATGGAAGCCCGTTGCCTGGACCCGGCGCAGGTTGAGCTGCGCGAGCGCTATCTGGGGCCGCTTCGCCTGCCGGAAGGCGCCTTTGCGGTGGAATTCGGCAGTGGCACAGGCCACGTCACCCATGATCTGATGCGCCTCGCAGGCGCAACGTCTGCCCTAGGCATTGAGCCCTCCGAAGTGATGGTTGAGCGGGCCCGCGCGGTGCACAAGGATGTGGCCGATCTCTCGTTTCAGGTGGGTGATGCGGCCAATACCGGGCTGGATGAGAGTTCGGTGGATCTGGTGTGCATGCACACGCTTATGATCCACGCCCCTGAGGCGGAAACCATCATGGCCGAGGCGTTCCGCGTTCTCAAACCGGGCGGCCAGCTTGCGGTTTTGGATGCCGACTATGACCCGACCACCGTGGCCATTGGGCCGTATGATCCGTTGCAGCCGCTTATAGACCGGATGATAGAGGAGAATGTGCACGACCGCTGGCTGACACGCCGCCTGGTGCCGTTCATTGCCAAGGCCGGCTTTAAGGTGGAAAGCCGGCAGTCTCACGGCTATTTGGCCGAGGGGGAAGCTGCCTACTTCCTCACCGTGGTGGACCGGGGCGCGGACACCTTGGCGCTGGACGGCGTGATTTCCGATGCAACGTCAGAGGCTTTGAAAGCCGAAGCCCGCAGACGGGTGTCAGACGGCGCCTTTTTCGGGTTTATGTCCTATTTGAGCGTGATCGCCGCGAAGCCGGGCTGATCAGGTTTCAGCGTAATACCCCACCACATCCCCATCGGTGGTGACGCCCAAGCCGTTGAGGCAGCGGTTCACATAGTTGAAGTAGCCGATGATCTGGTTGGCTTCCAGGATCTGGCCATCATCAATGCCCTCCGCCCGCAGCGCCGCTACATCGGCTTCCTCCATCTGGCCAGGCCTCAACGTGAGCTTTTCCGCATAGATCATGAACGCCAACTCAGCCCCCTCCAGAGCATCCTGCGGGCGCCGGGCGTGCAGCGCTGTCTCGATCTTATCGGCCTTCTCATCGTCTCCGATCAGATGACGGGCATTGGCCCAATGGTTGGCCAGCGAGTACGGGCAGTCGTTGAGGATCGATACGTAGGAGCTGATGGTCTCCTGCAGCCACATGGGGATTGTGTTGGCGTCATCATGAAGCGCCGCCCGGTAGAGCACCACATGCCCGCGCATGGTGTTGGGGCGCAGCGAGTGCACCCGCATCACATTGTCGACCGTGCCGTGGGGCGTGCGTGCCAGCTTCAGAGCCTCCAGCAAGCCGTCATCGGCCTCCTCATCTGAGATCATTTTGATCCAGGCGGACATGTTCGAAAGCTCCCTGTTCAGTTGCGCTCATCGGCCTGCATCTTGCGCTCCAGCCAGCGCACACCGGCAGAGACGATGAGGATGAGCACCAGATATTCCAACACCAAGATTGTGTAGATTTCCAACGGCCGGTACTCGGTGACCACCAGCTCATTGGCCTTGCGCGTGAGCTCCTGCATGCCGATCACCGAGACCAGCGAGGACATTTTCAGCATATACACCAGTTGGTTGCCCAAGGCCGGCAGAATGCGCCGGATGGCCTGGGGCAGAATGACAAATCGCATGGTGTCGGCATAGCTTAGCGAGACCGAATGGGCAGCTTCATACTGACCGCGGTTGATGGACTGAATGCCGGCCCGAAAGATTTCTGCCTGGAAAGCGCTGTCGGAAAGGGCGAGCGCTATGACACCGGCCCAGAAGACGCTGATGGCAAGCCCGGAAAGCTGGGGCAAGCCGTAATAGACCCACAAGATCAGCACCAATATGGGGACCGCGCGCACGAGCTCCACATAAAGCCGGTTGAACGCTCTCAGCTTCCGATTCTCAGACAGTCCCGGCAGCGCGACCAGGAGGCCGGTCACCATGGAAATCAAAATCGCCGTGAGCGAGAGCAGCACCGTGTAGTAGAGGCCGCTTAAGAGGAACTTCAGGTTGGCAAGACCTGATTCAGTTGCCGGGTTGACCACATACCAGCCCCATTGGGCCGAACAGCCTGACAGCAGCGCGGCCATGGATAGCAAAAGGAGTACTCTCATCATGGCGGGCCTCAATGGTGCAGGATCTTCTGCAGAAACTCCTTGCAGCGCTGGCTTTCCGGCGCGCTGAAGAAGGTTTCCGGCGTGGCGAGCTCCACAAGCTCGCCGTGATCCATAAACACCATGGTGTCGGCCACCCGGCGGGCAAAACCCATCTCGTGGGTGACGCACACCATGGTCATGCCGCTGGAGGCAAGCTCGGTCATCACCTCCAGGACCTCGTTGATCATCTCCGGATCAAGTGCCGAGGTGGGCTCATCGAACAGCATGATCTCCGGCTCCATGCACAAAGACCGCGCAATGGCCACCCGCTGCTGCTGGCCGCCGGAGAGCTGGCGGGGATACTTCTCGGCCTGCTCCGGGATGCGAACCCGCTCCAGGTAGGACATGGCCAGGTCATTGGCCTGCGCGCGCGCCATATTGCGGGCGCGCACGGGCCCCAAGGTAAGGTTCTCCAAAACGGTGAGATGGGGAAACAGATTGAACTGCTGGAACACCATGCCCACCTTGGCGCGGATGGCATTGAGGCTGCTCCGGCTGTCGTTCAAGGTCACGCCATCGACGATGATGGCGCCCTGCTCATGTTTTTCCAGACGGTTGATGCAGCGGATCAAAGTTGACTTGCCGGACCCTGAAGGCCCGCAAACCACCACCCGCTCGCCGCTCTTCACATCGAGCGAGACGTCTTTGAGTGCCTGAAAGGTGCCAAAGAATTTGGACACGCCCTCCATGCGGATCACCGGCTCTGCGCCCTTGGATGCCATCTGCCCTCCCCTTCCGTGAAGCTGCACCTCACCACGCCTCAGGTGGCGATTGCAACAGATCTCTTTGCTTGCATGTGTTGGGCGAACCCGCGAAGATGCCACCTAAGAGACCCAAGGGAGACCCGATATGAAGCTCATCAAAATTCTCAGTGCCGCGCTTTTCTTGCTGGCATCGCTCAGCGCCGCGCAGGCCCAATCCGCCTTGAACGACATCCTGAACGGGGGCGTTCTGAAGGTGGGCACCACCGGGGATTGGAACCCCATGACCATGAAGGACACCGCCACCAACAGCTATAAGGGCTACGACATCGACGTGATGACGGAACTTGCCAAGGATCTGGGCGTGAAGGTGGAATTTGTGCCCACGGACTGGAAAACCCTGGTGAGCGGCGTGACCTCCGGCAAATACCACATGACCGGCTCGGCCTCCGTGTCCCCCGCCAGAGCCAAGGCGGCAGGCTATTCCACCAGCTATTTCTCCCTGGCCACGGTTCCCCTGATCCTTGCCAAGAACAAGGACAAGTTCAAAGACTGGGGCGATATGGACAAGGCGGAGGTCACCGTTGCGGCCACCTTGGGCACCACCCAGGAAAAGCAGGTGAAACAGTTCTTCCCCAACGCCAGCCACAAGATCGTTGAGGCCCCGGCGCGCGACTTCCAGGAAGTGCTGGCCGGCCGGGCCGATGCCCACATCACCTCCAACGTGGAAGCCAACAAACTGGTGGCCAAATATCCGCAAATGATGATCGTGCCCGTGTCTGCCCCCAAGGCACCGACCCCGATCGCCATGTTGCTGCCCCAGGCCGATCAGGTCTGGATCAACTATGTGAACACCTGGATTGCCTTGAAGCGCGAGCGTGGGTTCTTCGATACGCTTGGCAAGAAGTGGCAGCTGTCCAACTGAGCCTGGTTGCCAGTGAAGATCTACACCATCCCGCCCAGCCTTTATGGCGCAAAACTTAGAATTCTGCTGCGCCACAAAGGGCTGGAGTGGGAGGAGATCTTGCCTCCCGGAGGCTATGGTTCGGACGAGTATAAGCAGATTGTGCCCACCGGGAACATTCCGGCCCTGGTGGAGGGTGATCTTCTGTTGGCCGATACCGAGGCTATCGCGGAGTATCTGAACGAAAAGCACCCCGATCCGCCGATGCTGCCCTCAGACCTGGTGCACCGGGCCAAGGCGCGCCAGCTTTCGCGGTTTCACGACACCAGGCTGGAGCCGGAGGTGCGCAAGCTGTTCTGGCATGTGAGCCCTGAGAGCCGCGACGCTGACCTGAACACGGCCCAGGAACGGGAGATCAACGCCCGTTTGGGCCAGATCGCCCGGGTTCTGCCGGAGCGTCTCACTGAGTTCGAAGATCAGTTGACCCTTGGCGACTGCGGCTTTCCCATCACCCGGGTGTGGATTGATGCCCTCTCGCAGGCTCTGGCCTTGAGCATTTGCTGGCCGGATGTGTTTGAAGACTATTTCGCCGCGCTTGAGCGCCATGAGGCCGTTCGGGCGGAATTGGCCGATTACCGGCCCAAAATTGCCGACTGGGTTGCAGAGGCCTGCAAGGCCTGAACGCGCTCCGGCTTCAAGATTGTTAAATCTGGAGACGGTGACGTAAGCCTTCCTTCACCTTTACCTGTTTTTAATTATGCCCGAACAATGCGCTGGTGATTGATCGCGCCGCTTCTACGCGCGACCACTCTGAGGGATGACAGATGAAACAGGACGCCAATTTCGCACGCAGCACACTGGCAGGGTTGGGGCTTTTCGGATGCCTTGCACTGGCCAGCCTGGCCACGGCCACCTCTGCTAACGCAGGCGCGGATGTTAAAATCCCGGTCGATCAGGCCCGGGTCGTTGAGCTTGCCGCTGAGCCCGGCACCGTGATTGTCGGCAACCCGACGATCGCCGATGTGACATTGCGGAACGGCAATCTCATGATCATCCAAGGCAAGGCCTATGGAGAGACCAACATCATCGTTCTGACCACCGACGGCGAGCAGATCGCCAATATGGATGTGGTGGTTCAGGCCAGAAACAAAAACGCCCTGTGGATCTACTCCAGCCAGGGCCGCAAGTCCTTCCGTTGCAGCCCCTTCTGCGAAGGCGAGCTTAACACCGGTGACAATGCGGAGTTTTTCACATCGATCACCACGCAGAACCAGGGCAAGCTCTCTGCGGCCAAGAAGAGCGGCAGCACCTCTTCTGGCGGGGGTGAGCAATAGATCTCACACTGAGAGAATTTCAGCCGAAATTTAAACCGGCGCGTCTTGGGAAAGCCCCAGGCGCGCCGCTTTTGTTTCAGCGAGATGTATTGGATTTAATTTAAATTTTATCGTTTTCCCCAAGGGTTCTCACAGACTCTTTTGATATCCAAAATTGGATAGGTCACGAGTCTCACTCGGACAATCCTAAGGCCGTACGTCCTATGGGGAGCAAAATGGAACAGACTAAAGCACCATCTGCTGGCAAGAAGGAAAGCCGCTGGATCAAGAGCACCAAGCGCTTTCGCAAGGACCGCAAAGGCATTGCCGCAATCGAGATGTCGCTGATTGCATGGCCGTTCATCGCGGTCATGTTCGCCATTCTGGAACAGGGTGTGGTGTTCTTTGCTGAGTTTTCGCTGGAGCACAACGTGGCCCAGGCGGCCCGTCAGATCCGCACCGGCGAAGTCTTGAATGGCAATATTTCCGGTGCTGCGTTCAAGAACGACCTGGTGTGCCCCAATCTGCCGATCACGCTGAAGTGCGACAACCTTGTGGTTGATGTGCGTTCGTTCGTGAATTTTGCAGACATTGCCGGCCAGCTTGATGATCCGGTCAACGGAGATGATGAGTTTGCCCCGCCGAACAACTGGCAGCCGGGCCAGACCCTGTCTGTGATGGTGGTGCGGGCGTTCTACGAGTGGGACATGCTGACACCGGCCGTGTTCACCAAAATGGACACACTGGCCAACGGCAACCGGCTTCTGTCGGCAACCATGACGTTCCGTAACGAACCGTTCTAAGAGCAACAATTGGAGAGCTGCGGGTGGTTTGGTGCAGCTTTCGCGAAAACGAGGCAACCCGCGAGCAGGGGAAAGAAATGAAGCAGAGAGAAAACCGTAAGGCCGGGGGGCTGATCATGTTGCTGCGCCGCTATCTGGTGCAGACGAAGGGGGCCATTGCCGTCGAATTTGCAATGATCTTCCCATTGATGCTCACGATCTATTTCGGCACGGTGGAGATGAGCCACGCCCTGGCGGCCAGCCGCAAGGTCACACTGCTGACCAGCACGGTGGGTGATATCGTGGCGCAGTTCTCAAGAATCGGGCCGAACGCCATGGCCGGCATCTACGATGCGGCCGATGAGATCATGCGCCCGTTTGAAACCGATGGGGCCGGCCAACTGCGGATCAACGTGTTCAGTATCGCGGTCGATCCCGCCGACAACTGGACCCATTCCCCCAATGGCGCCTGCCCGCAAGGCACGCCTGCCGTGCCGGCCGCCCTTCTGGCGTCTGGCGGCAGCGTGGTCGTTGCCCAGGTTTGCTACATCCACAACTCAATCTTGAGCCAGTTCTTCACCAGCGATCCCACCTTCTCTGACGTGTTCTATCTCAGACCACGCCAGTCCGATGTGATCGAGTGGGATGCGACGCAATAGGTTTTTCTCAGGCGGCGGACCTGAAGCCCGGCTCTTCGCACTGAAGAGCCGGGTTTTTTGTCTTTCCATGCGCTTGAGCGCATAATTTGGGTGTCATAGCCTGCCGCTCTCGGCCTATAGAGCAGTTCTTTGTCATATGGAAACGCTTGATGGAGTCAAATCAGTCCATATCCAAGGCGCGAAGCGCAGTGCGATGTGGTGCATCGGACGAGCTTCGCAACGCAGGAGATGGACTGATTTGGCCCACCGAAGG